>CALWDR010000210.1 GCA_944376745.1 uncultured Lachnospiraceae bacterium | reverse complement strand
TTTTGACGCTTTCATCATACCATATGTAAGGGGAAAAAAGATGTTAAAAAAATTACTTCAATATGTTGAGGTGAAAACAAAGATCACCTGCCTGCTGCCCTTCCTCATGACGCTGGCCTACCTGTTCTACCTGAAGCAGCCTGAGAACCTGCCGCTGACGGCGGTCTTTTTTGGCTCCATGCTGCTGCTGGACCTGGCCGTCACCGCCATCAACAACTACATCGACAGCCGCGCCTTTCCGGAAATGCTGCCATTTTCTAGGCCAGCGGCTCTGGGAATCCTTCTGGCCCTTCTCCTAAGCGGCACCGGACTTGGACTGTACCTGGCCTTTCGCACGGACGCGGTGGTGCTGCTGGTGGGGGGACTCTGCGCTCTGGGCGGAGTGCTGTACACCTTCGGCCCCGTGCCCATCTCCCGGCTGCCTCTGGGGGAAGTGTTCTCAGGCGTCCTGGAGGGCGTCTGTATCCCATTTCTGCTTCTCTACATAAATATGCCAAAAGGCACCTATCTATCCCTCCGGCTGAGCCTTTCCGCCGTGGAATTTACCCTGCGCCCGCTGCCCCTTCTGACTCTGCTGCTCTTTACGGCGGTTCCGGCTCTCTGCACCGCCAACATCATGCTGGCCAACAATATCTGCGATCTTAGAAGGGATGTGTCGGTGAACCGGTATACCCTGCCCTTTTTCCTGGGGAAAAGCCGGGCCATGCGCCTCTTCGGCATCCTGTATCTCCTGGCCTTCCTCGCGCCATGCCTCATGGTCCTTCTGGGATGGCTGCCCTCCGCCTGCCTGCTGCTGTTTCTGCTGGTCCCGCCGGTGCGTAAGAATCTTAAGGCTTTTCAGAGGGAGCAGCGGAAGGATACCACCTTCCATGGGGCGATCCGAAACTATATCCTGCTGGTGGGGGGATATACGGTGTGTCTCTTTCTTGGCGGGGTACTGGAGAGAGTGTTCTAGGGGTTCCATCCAATGGCCGGTTTACGAAACATAAAAAGCAATACGGCTGAGAATTCGTTTTGAATTTTCAGAATATTCACATGCTTATTTTTTAATATATAATTATAAGTATCTTTAATGTGTTTATTTCAAAATTACTATTGACATTTTCATTTTTAGCAACTATAATAAACTCAAGAAAACAAAAAGAGATAACACAAATCCATAGAAAGAGAGGTATAGTCCAAAGGAGAAGAAACGAGTTACCCCATAATCTAAGAAAGAGAGGTACGGACCACCCAAAACGTAAACGAACTTTCAGGTAACAACGTCAACCCCATTTTACATACTGTGACGAGAAAGCAGATGTAGAAAACCTAAAATGTGAATCTCGAAAAATTTCTTAAAAATCTGTTTTGCGATTGAAGCCTTGAAACAGAATGAAAGAGAGAAGATGAATGATAATTCAGACGGTAACGTTAATATATGAATTACATTCCAAGAGTTTCAACGGTAGTCGAAAGTTCATGGAGCAAACAGAAGGCAGCGCTCCGGCAGAGGAAAAAGGAGAAGAAAGCCGGAAAAGAAAATAGTCTGTAGAAAGTAAGAGGTATTGGTCCAATGGACAGCATAGTTTAAAAGGAGCCATCGAAGAGGTTTGGTCGGTGGCTCCTTTTATAATGCATCTAAATTCGCTAGTTCATTTTATTTTCATAATCCTGAAGTTCTTGGCGCCTAGCACCACTCCCCAAAATAAAACTTCCCCGGAACGCCGCCGGTAAAGCTTGCGATCTCTTCAAGAAACCGCTCCCCGTACCTGGCAAATTTATTTTCGCCCACGCCGGTGACCTGAAGCATCTCAGCCTTGTTCCGGGGCGCCTTGACGCACATATCCACCAGGGTCTTGTCCGAGAAGATGATGTAGGGCGGCATATTCTGCTGCCGGGCGATCTCGGTGCGCAGGCTCCTGAGCCGTTCAAACAGCTCCAGGCCCCTGGAATTGAGGATATCGGAACGACGCTTTCCGGCGGCGGACTTTCCTTTTTTGGCCGGCTCTGCTGTCTCCGGTTCTTTCTTCCATTCCTTGAGCAGGACGGCGCGGGTGCTGTTTCGCACCTCCTCCGCCGCCTTTGTGACCTTCAGAAGGGCGTACTTATCCGGCGTCACGGCCAGCAGCCCCTCCATCAGCATCTGGTTGATGATCTCCTTGATCCCAGCCTCCGACATTTCCTTCAGGCTCCCGTAGGAGGGATACCCGGACACCCCGTACTCCCTAAGCTTGGCCCGATTGTCCCCCGCCAGGGTCCCGGCCACCACATTGATGCCGTACCGCCCATGCATTTCCAGGATACAGTCGATGATATGCCCGGCGGCTTCTGTCACGTCCCGCTCCACCGATTCCTTCCGGCAGTTCCCGCAGTTGCCGCAGTCCCCGTTCCCCTTCTCTCCAAAATATTGCAGGATATAGGTCCGCAGGCAGTTTTTCGTCATACAGTAATAGTTCATGACCCGCAGCCGCTCCTCGTCCCGCTCCCGGATGGCCGCAAGCTCCTCCCAGGTAAATTCCGGGTTCTGCTCCTTGCTCTCCAGGAGAAACCGGTTCACCATCACATCCTGGGGAGAATAGAGCAAAATGCACTCGGCGGGCTCTCCGTCCCGGCCTGCCCGGCCCGCCTCCTGGTAATAGTTCTCCAGGCTCTGGGGCATGTTATAGTGGAGCACATAGCGGACGTTGGATTTGTCGATGCCCATGCCGAAAGCGTTGGTGGCAACCATCACCGGGGCCCTGTCGTAAATAAAATCCTCCTGGTTCCGGCGGCGTTCCTCATTGCCGAGGCCCGCATGGTATCTGGTCACGGGCACGCCCTCCGCCGCCAGATGCTGGTAGAGCATATCCACATTTTTGCGGGTGGCGCAGTAGATGATCCCGCTGTCCCCCGGGTGAGCCGCCACGTAATCCTTCACGTAAGCTTCCTTTTTCCGGGGCGTCTCCACCACAAAATAGAGATTTTTCCGGTCAAATCCGGTCACGAGGATCTCCGGCTCCTTAAGTCCCAGCACGCAGAGGATATCCTCCCTGACCCGCTCCGTGGCTGTGGCTGTGAAGGCGCTGACCACCGGGCGGGTGGGCAAAATTCTTATAAACTGCACGATCTTCAAGTAGCTGGGACGAAAATCCTGGCCCCACTGGGAGATACAGTGGGCCTCGTCCACCGTCACCATGGAAATGTCCGCCTGTCTGGCAAAATGCAGAAAGCCCGGCGTTTCCAGGCGTTCCGGGGCCACATAGATGATCTTGTACTGTCCTGCCGCCGCCAGAGCCAGCGCCTTTGCGATCTGATTTTCCGACAGGGAGCTGTTGATGTAGGCGGCATGAACGCCCGCCTGGTTCAGCGCCTGCACCTGATCCTTCATTAAGGAGATCAGGGGAGAGATCACCAGCGTGATTCCCGGAAAAAGCAGGGCCGGCACCTGGTAGCAGAGAGATTTTCCGGCTCCGGTGGGCATGATGCCCAGTGCGTCCCGGCCCCTTAAGACGGCGTCGATCAGGATCTCCTGGCCCTCCCGGAACTGGTCGTAGCCGAAATATTTTTTTAGAATTTCAAATTTGTTCATGACGATTCCTTTATATGTTCAGGCAGAACAATCCATAAAGCGGAATGCTCTGAATCCCGTTTTCAAAGCCAAAATTCCTGGCTGATACTCGAATGGCATAAGGACAATCATAACGGCTCATAAATGTGTTCAGGCTTTTGGAGCGCACATGGTCCGCCGATTTTCCCTCCAGCGGAATGATATTCCCCTGCCTGTCCTGAAACACAAAGTCCAGCTCCGCCCGCTGCTGCAGCGTCCAATAGTAGGGCCGAATCCCATTTGTCACAAGCGCCTGCATGATATAGTTTTCCGCCAACGCGCCTTTAAAGCCATCCATCCGGTGCTCTCCGGTCAGGACAGCATTTGCCGCTATTCCAAACTTGGAGCAAAGCAGTCCGGTATCCACCATGTAAATTTTGAAAGCTTCATTGTCCGCATAGGCGGTCAGCGGCATTTTCCCCTCGGTCACCCTTATGCAGCGGTTGATCATGCCGGCAGATTCCAGCCATTGCAGCGGGATTTCATATTCATAAGCCCGCGCCCCTGATCGGATCACCCGATATTGAAATTTGTGGTTCTCCTTGGCAAGCTGCGCCGGGATGCTGCCCCAGGCCGCCATGATCTTGACAGTTTCCTGAGGTGTGGCGTACTTCGCCATATCCGCAATGTATGCATCGTTCAGCGCCTTTTGCACGGCCAGCACAAAGTTAAAATCCTTTGTTTCCGCATAAATGCTCACCGGCTGGGGCATACCGCCCACCACCAGATATTTCCGGTATAAGTCCAGCGCCGTATCGTGGAGCGACAACGGCGTAAATTCCTGATAGGCTTCATGGATCATCTCAGCCAGCGGCCGGTTGCCGGTTGCCCATAAAAATTCCTCAAAATCCAACGGATAGAGCGTCAGCCGGTCTACCTTCCCCACCGGAAACGAATACTTTTCCCGTTTGAGCGCCACTCCCAGCAGACTGCCTGCCGCAATGACATGGTATTCCGGTCCGTTCTCGCAAAAGTATTTCAGAGAAGTCAGCGCCCGCTCACACGCCTGTATCTCATCTAAGATGATCAGCGTATCTCCGGGAAAGATAGATTGCCCCGCCTTGGCCGACAGCTCCCGGATCAGGCGTTCCATATTGAAATCCCTTTCAAAGATCGCCTGTATTTCCGCTGAATCTTCCATATTAAAGTACACCGTGTTCCTGTACTGCTCCTTGCCGAAGGTCAGGGCCGTGTAGGTCTTCCCCACCTGCCTCGCCCCATCCAGCAGCAGCGGCATCCGCCGGGGACTTTCTTTCCACGCCTGTAACTGCGTCATGATCTTCCGATACATAAATACAGCTCCTGTTTCCACTTATTTTTAATAAAAAATGTTTTATATTTACATTTATTATATACTTATTTTCGGAAAATACAACATCTTTTTTAAATCCCTTCCCGCTGAAACAGCCGGTAAAGCTCCTCCGCTTCCTCCAGAGTATGCTTCCAGCCATATTTTTTCAGGTCTACCCTCCAGCCCTCTTCGGTACGGGCCACCGCCACGCCCTCCCGCTCCAAAAGCTGCTTCTGAAGGTCCGGCGTGTCAAAGGCCATAGCTCCGCTTAAGATTCCCCTGGCATTGACAATGCGGTGGGCCGGAACCTCTCCCACCCGGCCATGGGACAGGGCGTAGCCCACCTGTCTGGCATGGCTGGGCAGGCCGCAGAGAAGAGCGATCTGGCCGTAGGTGGCCGCCCTTCCGTATGGAATTCTGGCGCAGACCTCTTGCATGCGCTGGTAAAAATTCATATGCCTTCCGCCTCCTGTCGTTTTCTGCAGATTCCTCCTCCACTTTATCTGCCGCCTGTCTCTACGCCTTTCTCCTTTTCAGCCTCCAGGCCCCGATCCCCAGCCCCGCCATAAGCAGAATCACATCCAACAGTAGCACCGTGGTAATACGCAGTGGAAAACCGTTCCCATTGGCTATGGTAAACACTTCCACCGTTATCAGCACGAAGCACAGATAATTGCTGATAAAATCAGCGGCAGAATCGCAGCCGGCGCAAAAGCCATGGCACCACAGCCTCCCCGCCAGGGCGGGGCGCAGCAGAAAG
>CALWDR010000209.1 GCA_944376745.1 uncultured Lachnospiraceae bacterium | reverse complement strand
TGTTGTTGCTAACTTGATTTGTCATCCATACTGCTCTGCTTGATTGTCAGTGAATTGCTCTGTATAATGACAGTGAGCATTCTACAGAAAGAGAGAGTCCCAGAGAACCCTCCCGCTAAGTTGCGTCCTCTGAGACTCGTGGTAAAACCATGATCATTATATCAGAGTACACCGAATCCGACAAGGGGGATGGTGTAATTATTGAATGTAACCAAGATTGCATCTGTCCTTTATGCCAGTCTACTGTCTGCCACCGGGACTGGAAACCGCGTATCATGAAGCTGGATGGCGGACAGGTGAGATGGCTTGTGATCGAGCGCAGGCAGTGTATCAACCAGGGCTGCCATAAGCTCCACAACTTGCTTCCGGACAAACTCGTTCCTTACAAACACTATGCTTCGGAGCTTATCACTGGCGTGCTGGACGGAGATATTGGGCCGGAGGATCCGATGAACGAGGAATATCCCTGCGATGAGACGTTGCATCGGTGGAACCACTGGTTCATGGCAAATTTATTCCGGATAGAAGGCTACTGCGGCCTGGTCTGGCATCATGTGCCGGATCCAGGTATGGGATTCATGCAGCCCGGCGCATCCATTTTGGAAACCATACAGAGATCATGCGACAGATGGCTTGCAGCCATCCTCCGCATGATATATAACTCGGGAGGTTTTTTGGTATCTTCCTGAGCATGAGGAGGCATAACCCGTCCCATGGTTTATGCACCCACTTTGTTTTGGCTGTCAGCAGATTCTGCTGTATGCTGTCCGAAAGGAGGTGCATACTATGCAGACAATCAAAAAAGACTTAAACTGGCAGGAAAACGAAGCGCTGTCGAGGTACACGCTGATCGCGCCAATGCTGGATGAGACGCTGGATCCCGCCAAACGCAGCAGACTGCGCCAGGAAGCAGCCCAAAAATCCGGGTTGTCAGAACGTACCATCTACCGTTATCTCGCCGCGTACAGCGAAAGAGGATTTGAAGGGCTCAAACCTGTCGCCCCAGAACAGACCATTTCGGGAAGGCTTCCGGCTAATTACCAGAAGATCATCGAACAGGCTATCCAGCTGAGGAAAGAAGTACCGAAACGTTCCGTGGAGCAGATCATCTTCATCCTGGAGCAGGAGGGCTGGGCGGAACCTGGTGCGCTCAAGCGCTCCACGCTGCAGCACCACTTGTACAAGGCTGGTTTCGGCATAAGACAGATGCAGATGTACAGGGATGCCCGTGAAAGCTCATCCAAGCGCTTCTGCAAGCCCCACAGGATGATGCTCGTGCAGGCGGATATCAAGTACGGCTGCAAGCTCCCCATAGGGAAAGGGGGCGCGATGGCGCAGACCTACCTGTCCTCCGCCATTGATGACCATTCCCGCTATCTGCTCCATTCCAAATTCTATGACAATCAGGAGGCGGACATCGTGGAAGATACCTTCCGGCAGGCCATCCTGAAGGCAGGAGCCTGCGATGCTGTATATTTCGACCATGGCTCGCAGTATATCGCGAAGCAGTTGAGATTCTCGCTGGCAAGGCTCGGGATCACGGTCCGCCACGCTCCCCTGCGCAGCGGGAAGTCAAAGGGAAAGCAGGAAAAGTTCCACCAGGTGGCAGACGCGTTTCTGAGGGAGGCAAGGATCCACGGGATCAAAACGCTGGAGGATCTCAACCACCACTGGGCCAACTATCTTGAGGAATACTACCACAAGCGTCCCCACGATGGTATCAGGGAGTACTACGAAAGCCTCGGGACACCTGTCCCGGAGGAAGGGATCTCCCCGCTGCAGGAGTGGAACAGGGACTCCAGGCCGCTCCGGTTCCTGGACGTCTCTGTCGTGTCGGAAGCCTTCCTTCACCATGAAGAGCGCCTTGTCGACAAGGGCGCCTGTATCAGTTTCCGTGGGCGCAGGTACGAGACGAAAGCCTCTCTCATCGGGTTCCGGGTGGAGATCTCCTATGATCCATCCGCGCCGGAGACCATCACAGTGAGATATCCCGGTGTGGAGCCGTTCACGGCAAAACCACTGGCGATGGGGGCTTTCTGTGATAAAAAAACCGCACTCCCCATTTCCATGCAGGAAACGGAGCCGGAACGCTCACGCATGCTGGATGTCCTGGAAAAGAAAAGCACGGCATCCAGGCAGCGGATGACCAATGCCATATCTTTCGGGCAGTACAGAAGGAGAGTGAGGACGAATGAAACAATACGTAGTGAAAGATTTTTTTGACAGAGGGAAAAAGTATTTTTATATCCAAGATTCTGAAATATATGATATCGTCCCACTTCCGAGTAAATATCTGAAATACTTGGTTGAAACGAACCGATCACCGAAAACCGTACTGCGCAGAGCAAGGTCTCTGACTTACTACTTGGAGTACATGGCAGAAAAAGAATTGGAACTGTCAGATGTTTGCCAACTGGAATATGAGGAGCAGAACAAGCACTTCGTGCAGTTCCTGTGGTGGCTGAAAGAAGGAAGGCATTTAGATAACAATAAAATAGGAACTACGGGAAACGGAACCTGTAATGCATACTTAAAAGATGTGTTCAGGTTCTTTTTATATGCCACAGACTGTGGATATTTTCCACCACTCAAGGTTCTGACCTACAATCAGATTACTGTGGCGAATGCAGTCGGTGTCAAACGGACGATGCGGTTCAAATCCTTTAACGGATATCTGAAAGCAAAGGAACGGAACGTAAGGGCAGCGGAAGAAGATGAAGTGATCGACATCCTGCAATCCTGCACGAATGTACGAGACCAGCTCCTGCTCCTTCTGCTGGCAGAAACAGGATTTCGTATCGGAGAACTCTTGGGAGTTGACTACACAAGAGATATCAATTATCAGAACCATACCATCGGCGTATATTTCCGAGAAGATAACGAAAACGAAGCCCGTGCCAAAAATGCAGAATACAGACACGCAAAGATCAGCGATGATACCTTCGACTTCCTCCTACACTATATGAGTGAATACAGACATCTCTTACAGCATCAGACGATGCTGTTTATTAATATTGCCGGAGATACGGCAGGTAAACCATTACGAGAAGAAAGTGTGCGGGATATGTTCAAGCGGATGGAAAAAAAGACAGGAGTGAAATTGACACCGCATATGTTGAGAAGGTATTTTGCAGTCGTAAGACGAAAGAATGGTTGGAAACTGGAACTGATCAGTCAGTTCATATTCATCCTCCCATCTGTCTAAGTCTCAAATCGGATAACAAAAGATTACAGCAAGTTGCCGAACGAAAAGAAGTGAATCATTTCCGAAAACTGTAGATAACGAATCATTATACATAGCCTCTGGCATTTGATGTTAGAGGTATTGTTTATGAAAATCTGTTCATGAAACAATGAATGCGATATGGAAAAGGAAATGACAAGAATATAAAACCGTTGTATAATACTATAATGAATGACATAGTGAAAAGAGAGGCAATATCATGAATTTGATTAATATAGAGAAACTGACAAAATCGTATACAGAAAGAAAACTATATGATAACGCATCTTTTTCTTTGCAAGAAGGGGAGAAAATAGGTGTGATTGGTATCAACGGAACGGGAAAAACCACACTCCTTCGAATGCTTGCAGGGGAGGAAGAACCGGACGAAGGAAGTATTACAATGGCAAATCATGTGGTGATTCGTTATCTGCCGCAACACCCGGAGTTTGCTCCGGAGAAATCCAGTCTGGATTGTGTTTTGGAAGGCAATGTAACCGATGAAAATCGATGGCCGATTGAAAGCGATGCAAAAGCCATGATGACTCGTCTTGGAATTAAAGATTTTGAGCAACCGGCAGGCCAACTGTCCGGTGGACAGCGAAAACGTCTTGCACTTATCTCAGTGCTGCTTTCTCCGGCAGATATTCTTCTGTTGGATGAACCGACAAACCATTTGGATAATGATATGGCAGACTGGTTGGAAGAATATCTAAAGAAGTGGAGAGGCACTCTGATCATGGTAACCCATGATCGCTATTTTTTAGATAGTGTCACAAACCGAATTATAGAAATTGATAAAGGCACGATCTACAGTTATCAGACTAATTATTCCGGGTTTTTAGAGTTAAAGATGCAGCGTGAGGAAATGGAACAGGCAAGCGAACGCAAACGCCAATCTATTTTGCGTGTTGAACTGGAATGGATGCAGCGAGGTGCAAAAGCTCGTTCTACAAAGCAGAAAGCACATATTCAGCGTTATGAAGAATTGAGAGATCGTCAGGCACCGATGCGGGATTCACAGATAGAATTAAGCTCCATTTCTACAAGACTCGGTCGAACTACGGTAGAGTTGGAACATATCTGCAAAGGATATGGAGATAGAAAACTGATAGATGATTTTTCATACATTTTTTTGAAGGGTGACCGGGTAGGACTTATAGGACCTAATGGATGTGGCAAATCCACTCTATTGAAGATCATTGCAGGTATTATCCCACAGGATTCCGGTCAGGTAATTGTTGGACAGACTGTAAAAATAGGTTATTATGCCCAGGAAATTGCATCAGAAAAAACAACCGATGAAAATGGGATGGACTTGTCTTACATGAATCCGGAGCAAAGAGTCATTGACTATGTGAAGGATACCGCAGAATACATTCATACCACAGATGGTGTGCTGTCGGCATCCGCCCTGTTGGAGAAATTTCTGTTCCCACCGGAAAAACAGTATAGTCCCATCGGCAAGTTATCAGGTGGAGAGAAAAAGAGATTGAATTTGTTACGAGTATTAGCGTCGTCCCCGAATCTCATATTACTCGATGAACCGACGAATTTTATTGACATAACGACTCTTACCATCCTGGAAGATTATCTGGATCGTTATGAGGGAATTGTAGTTGCAGTATCCCACGACCGCTATTTTTTAGATAGAACGATGAAGCGTATTTTTGCCTTTGAGGAAAATGGAAAGCTTCGTCAATATGAAGGTGGCTATACCGATTATGCAATCAAGAAAGCTGCTGAAAAGGAAGCACTAGAATCAGAACTGCTTAAAATGACGAGTGACGCATCAAAGACAAATGCAGCGATATCTGAAAAGGGCCAGCGACCCCGTGGACCGCAAAAGCTGAAGTTCACGTACAAAGAGCAAAAGGACTATGAAACCATTGAAAGCGATATAGCTCAACTGGAAGAAAAGCTGGAATATCTGGATGAGCAGATTATAGCCAATGCCACCAGCAGTGTAAAATTGCAAGAGTTAATGATAGAGAAAGAAGAGACTGAAAAAGTGCTGGAAGAGAAGATGGACAGGTGGATGTATCTGGAAGAATTGGCTGCAAAGATTGCTGAACAATAGGTGACAATGCAAGCGTTTTGAGATATAATCATATACGATACACGTTTGTGTATGCCGTTAAACCCAGTAAAATCAAGGCTTGTGAGCGTTGGGCTACGGTTTATCGACGAGCCCACCAACGATCTGGACATCCAGACCCTGAATATCCTGGAGGATTACCTGGACGCCTTTGAGGGCATTGTGATCGCCGTGTCCCATGACCGCTATTTCCTGGACCGGATCGCGGGCCGGATCTTCGCCTTTGAGGGGGAGGGCCATATCCAGCAGTATGAGGGCGGCTATGTGGATTATTTGAAGGCTCGGGCTCTGCGCTACCCGGAGAAATATACGGAGGACGGGGGCTTGAAGCTGTCTCTTCTGGGGAGAAAGGGAGGCCTTTTAACCCAGAATCCGGGAGAAAGGACGGGGAAGGGACAGAATCCGGCAGGCCAGCTGGGGAGTGGCCGGAATGGAAGCGGAGCGGAGCAGAAGTCCGGCAGCTGTGCGCCGGACGGGCAGGCACCGGAATTGGGAAGCAGCAAGAAGAAGCCCAATCTGACGCCCCGGAAGCTGAAATTTACCTACAGGGAGCAGCGGGAATTTGAGACTATTGAGGACGAGATTGCCGGACTGGAGGAGAAGCTGGAAGGGCTGGAGGAACAGATCATGGCAAATGCCACCAACAGCGTGAAGCTGAAGGAGCTGATGGAGGAGCAGGCGTCCGCCCAGCGCCTCTTGGAGGAGAAGATGGAGCGTTGGGTGTATCTCACCGATTTGGCGGAGCGGATCGAGGAGCAGGGATAAGCAGGCGCGCGGAAAACAGCGCAGTAGTAGCCTGAGATAAGCGTGGCAGCACGGAAGACAGCCCGGCAGCAGCCGAAGATAAGCCGCGCGGAGGCGGCCCGGCAGTAGCCGGAGAAAATACGGAGGAGGAGAAAAATGGAACGGATACCTTTTGACGGAAAAGCAAACTGGATCTGGACGGAGGGCGGGGTGACGGAGCCCTCAAACAACCCCAAAAGCCCTTTTCGGGTGGCCTGCTTTCGCAGGAAATTTACGGTCAGTGACGAAGGGGCAGCCCTGACGGTGCACGTGTCGGCGGACAGCCGTTACATTTTATATTTTGACGGGAAACAGGCGGCCCGGGGCCCGGCAAAGGGGGACATCCGGCATCAATTCTACGATACGGTGGAGCTGGACGCGCTGCTGAGCCCGGGAGAGCATGTGTTGGCGGCCGTTGTCATAAGCTACGCCGCATCCTGGCCTCATCCCCATTATGTGGGCGCGCCCTGCTCCATCATGACGGCGTCCAGCGTCTTTGTGCTGGACGGGATTTTATATGAAAAGGGGAGGGAGACCGTACTCAGTACGGACCAGGAGTGGAAGGCCCTGCAAAATGAAGCCTATCAGCATTTCTGGACCCAGGGGGAGGATCAGACCTACACCGGTCTGTGCGAGCGGGTGGACGGGGAGAAATACCCCTGGGGCTGGCAGGAGGTGGATTTTGACGATTCCAGATGGCCAAACGCCTTTGTCGCTGCCGCCGCCGTCCGGGAGGACACGGTGACGGACACCCTGCTGCCCTACCGTCTGCTCCCCAGAATGATTCCTATGCTGGAGGAGGAGCCGCAGGAATTTTCCAAGGCCTGGGGCCATGGGTATGGAGTGCGTCTGGTCCAGGGAGAGGCGGTGACCATCCCGCCCAATGAGAACGTGACCTTTGTGCTGGACGCGGAGCGGATGACGACGGCCTTCCTGCAATTATGGGCCAGGGGAGGCCGCGGAGGGGAGATTTCCTTTTGCTATGCGGAGGCCTATACGGTGGACGGGCACAAAAGCCCCTGGCACGCTCCGGAAAATGGGGAGCTGCTGGGATGCCACGACGCCTATATTTTCACAGGGGGAGAGCAGTATTATGAGCCCCTGGCCTGGCGGGCCTTCCGCTATGTCAAGGTGTGTATCGCCACGAAGGAGGAGCCCCTTATCATTGAGAAGATCGCGTACCGGTTTATCGGCTATCCCTTGAAGGACCGGGTGGAATTTTCCTGTCCGGAACCGGAATACAATAAAATCTGGGAGATTTCCAGATGCACTCTCCGTCTCTGTGCCCATGAGACTTTTGAGGACTGTCCTTATTATGAGCAGCTGCAGTACGCGGGGGATACCCAGGCGGAAATTTTATACGCGGGTTATCTGTCCGGGGACTGGAAGCTGGCCCGGCAGGCGGTGTACCTTTTTGACTGGTCTCGGGGTTACGACGGCCTCTCCGCCAGCCGTTATCCCTCCCGGGTACCCCAGTATATCCCTTCCTGGTCCCTTTTGTGGGTGGTGATGGCCAGGGATTATTACCTGCACACGGCGGACCTGAGGACCATAGAAGACTGCCTGGACGGGATCAGGGCCACGCTGCGCTGGTTTGAGCGGCACGAAAATGAGGATGGCCTGCTGTCCGCCCTCCCCTACTGGCAGGTGGTGGACTGGGTCAAGGAGTGGAAGGACCCCTGGGGCTATCCGCCGGGAGCCAAGGACGGCATTTCTGCCATTATCAATTTACAGTATGCCTGCGCCCTGGGCTGCTGCGCATGGCTCTGTGAGCAGGCAGGGGAGGACGGCACAAGATACGGGAAAAAGGCGGAGGCCGTCTGTCAGAAGATCACGGAGCTCTGCTGGTCGGAGGAGCGGGGGCTCTATCTGGACCGGCCCGGCGGGACGGAGGTCAGCGAGCTGGGACAGGCCTGGGCCATCCTTTCGGGAGCCGCCGACGAAAGAAGGCTTAAGATCGTCGGAGAGCATCTGGCCGCCGGGGAAGAAGCCCTTGCCAGGGCCACGCTCTACGGACGCTTCTACGTATTCCGCGCCCTGCGCAGGGCGGGAAAATATGCCAGCGCTTCTGCCTTTTTGGACTGGTGGCGGGAAATGGCCAGGACGGATCTGACCACCTGGCCGGAGGAGCCCTGGCTGGCCCGTAGCTTCTGCCACGCCTGGTCCTGCGCGCCTCTCTATGAATTTCCGGCGGAGGTGCTGGGAGTGAAACCGCTGGCGCCGGGCTTTCGGAAGGTGATCATCGAGCCGGAGCTTTGGGATCTCCCATGGGCGAAGGGGAAGGTGCCCACACCCTTTGGGGAGAGCAGCGTATCCGTCAGCCGGGGATCAAAAACGGCTGAGATCGAGGTGTTGGTTCCTGAAGGGATCGAGGCGGTGGTGGTCTGGAAAGGCCGCAAGCTGGGGACGCCGGCGTGCGGACGGTGGGTGAGGTATGAAGGGGAGGAATAAAAATGGCGGAAAAGGGAAGAAGAGATTTTTGCATAAGCTGCCGGAGGGAATAGCGTTATGAAGAAACTGGCGGATATTTCTTCTGCGGATAATGTTATTATATTTCCTGATTTTGAGAAGCTGAAAAATGAAGTCGAGAAAATGCGTACTGAATTATCAATGCTTTTGCTTGAACGTGACGAGCTTCAGTTTGTCATCTGCAAAAACATTGAAACAGAATATATGCTGAAACTCGGTAGTATAGAATATAAGGCTTATGAGGCGCAATGCTTGGCTTTGCGTCTAAAAAGAAAAATGGAATTGATCCAGGCAAAGAAGAACAGACAGGAAAAGGTCGCCATAACGGCTATTGAGGAAATCCTCAATCATGAATTTGCCGAGTATCAGAAGCAGCTTGATGAACAGATTGACAAGATGAATGACGCTCTGAAGCGGAGTAAGGCAGAGGTTTTGTCTGAGGAAGAAAACAGGGAACTAAAAAAGCTTTATCGTAAGATCGTTAAGGCTCTGCACCCCGATATGAACCCTGATATTACCAAAGCACAGGCTAATTTGTTTGATAATGCCATAGAAGCATATAAAAACGGCGACTTGGCAGCGTTGAGGATGATTGCTGAAATGGCAGGCGATTTTTCTTTGCCGGAACAGCATAAAGACGCTTTTACTCAGCTTGTTGAAGAAAAAGACCGTTTGCAGAATTTGTTGAAATCAATAAGAGATCGTATTGAGAAAATCAAAGGGGAGTATCCGTATACGATGAGGGAGATCCTTGGGGATACAGAGAGAATGGAGCAGAAGAAGCAGGAACTTGAGAGTATCCTCAGTCAGTATAAGGAGCTTATCTCGATTTATAAGGCAAAAATCGATGAAATGATGAGGTGAGAGGATGGGAGATTTGGTGAAATCCGGCAGCGACGGGCTTATGAGATTACTTCACGGCAAAACCGGAGAACTTAACATACCAAAGCCTTTTGAGAAAGATATTTTCCTGTTCGACACTTATGTTGCGGGAACCACGCATATTGAGGGCATTGAGGAATTAGAGCCGCACTTGAAGCATGGTGACAGGCTTGCGTTTTTCAGAGAACCCGATAATCAGTACGACAAGCAGGCCATTGTTATAAAGACGGTTGAGGGTGTAAAGATCGGTTATGTGCCGAGACAGGATAATGTGATATTTGCCCGGCTGATGGATGCGGGAAAACTTCTTTTCGGAAAGATTACTTCAAAGGAAAAGAAGGGCTCGTGGGTCAGGATTTATATTAAGGTTTTCCTGCACGAATAAAAGCTCCCCTTAAATTCAATTTAGCGTCTGACCCGTGCGTTTGGCGTGATCGACAAATCGCCCTTAAAGCTTGGCACCGGCGCGATCCTCTGTATGGCGGAGCAGTTTGGGGCATTCGATAGGGACAATCTGATCGTGCCGATATGGATGATATAAGAAGGAATAGCAGTTACTGTTGACTACAGCTCTTTTGAGCTGAACATCATATCAAAGGACAAAGGAGACAACATTATGGACTACACAATATTATGCAAACCAAGAAAACGCGTGACCCGCTCCATCAGCGCGGAGAACATGGACGGGAGCAAGAATGGCGGCGGACGGGCTACGGAAGGGACGGGGGCGGGCTGTGCCAGAAATCTGGGCCCCGGCTGGAAGATTTCCCCCAGCATCCGCATCGAGGCCGGGCAGGAGGTCTGCCTTGCGGACATCGACGGGGAGGGGATGATCACCTCTATCTGGCTGACCCATACCCGGATGCCAAGATTCCTGATCCTGCGCATTTTCTGGGAAAATGAGGAGAACCCGGCGGTGGAGGTTCCCGTGGGAGACTTTTTTGCCAACGCCTGGGGAAAATATTACCAGAACAACTCCCTGATGATCCAGGTAAATCCCGGCTATGGCTTAAACTGCTGCTGGAGCATGCCCTTCCACAAGCATTGCCGGATCACCCTGGAAAATCTGTATGATGAGGAGGTTGTGCTCTACTATCAGATCAATTACGAGCTGGGCGAGGTGGACAAGGACAGCCTCTATTTTCACGCCTACTACCACAGGAGCAATCCCCTTGGCTATAAGGAGACCCACAAGCTTTTGCCGAAGATCGAGGGCAGCGGTCATTACGCGGGCTGCAGTGTGTTCTGGCAGGTGAACAGCAACCAGTGGTGGGGAGAGGGCGAGATGAAATTCTATCTGGACGATGACGAGTATCCCACGATCTGCGGAACCGGGACCGAGGACTATTTCCAGGGCGCCTGGAATTTTGAAAATCAGATTACCCACAGGTACGAGAATTATTCCTCCCCCTACGCGGGCTTTCACGCCTTCCTGCCCGACGGGGTTTACCAGGCCAACACCCGGTTCCAGATGTACCGCCTGCACCTTGCGGACCCCATCTGCTTCCGGAAAAATATGTGGATCGAGCTGCAGGCCCTGGGCTGGCGGACCCATGGCGGCGAATACCTGCCCCTCCAGGACGACATCAGCAGCGTGTGCTACTGGTATCAGGATGCGCCGGCAGGCGCCCTGCGGCTGACGGACGGAAGGGACCAACTGGAGATTATCTAAAGTTGGAGATTATTTAAGCGGGAGATAACGAACAAGGGAGGCTGTAGAAAGGCCTCCTTTTTTCGGATACTTACAATATTGCTAGGTCATGCGCTGCGCATCATTGGAATTTTTTGCTCTATGTAAAATTCCACCCCCCACCACCGCCACCAAAAGCTCCGTCGCCGGGAAAGCGGCCCACAGGCCGGACAGTCCCCACAGACCCGACAGCAGGAAGGACATGGGAAGGATCACAAGGAAGCCCCGCAGCAGAGAGATCAGGTTTGCGGGGCTTACGTTGTCCGTGGAGGTAAAATAGATAGACAGCACGATATTAAGTCCCGCGAACAGCCCTCCTGTAAAATAGATCCGAAGCCCCGGCGCGGCGATGGCGGCAAGGGCCGGGTTCCCCTCGCTGTTGAAGACCGCAGTGATCCCTTTCGCCCCCGCAAAGACAAGAACGTAGAGAAGGAGGGAGAGAGAGCCCACCGCAAACACTCCGTATCGGAGAAGCTTTTGCACCCGGCCTTTGTCTCCGCAGCCGTAATATTTGCTGAGCAGGGGCTGTGTGCCCTGGGCGATTCCGGTGTAGGTGGCGATCACCACCAGGGACAGGTTGGCGATCACTCCGTAGGCCGCAACCCCGGAATTGCCCGCAAGGCCCAGAATAATAGAGTTGAAGACGATCATCACGATACCTGAGGAGAGCTCCGTCACCAGGGAGGGGACGCCCGCCGCGAAAATGTGTCCGCCGGTTCGGAGGGACAGCCCGGACCTCACGGCGTGAAAATGATTGCGCTTTTTCAGGAAGAAGGGGCACAGTACCGCCAGGCTGATGACGGGGGCAAGGCCGGTTGCCAGCACCGCCCCGAAAATGCCCATGCCCAGTGGGAAAATGAAGACATAGTCCAGCACAACGTTGGAGAGGCTTCCCGTCACCATGGCCGCCATGGAGAGCTGAGGCGCCCCGTCGTTGCGCACAAAGCACAGCATGCAGTCGTTGAGCAGAAACATGGGGGAGAAGAGCAGCAGTACCTGGAGGTAGGTCCGGCACATCTCAAATACCGCCTCATCCGCCCCCAGAAGCCGGGCCAGCGGCCCGGAGCAGAACAGTCCCAGGGCCACGAAAACCATGGCAAATCCCAGAACAAGCAGGAGCGCATGGGTAAATACCAGATTGCTCTTTTTTTCCTGTCCCTGGCTTCGCAGCATGGAATACCGGGTGGCCCCGCCCATGCCCAGCATGAGACCGGTGCCATGGATGAAGCTGTACACCGGGATGACCAGATTCAAAGCGGCCAGTCCGTTGCTTCCAAGACCGTTGGCCACAAAATAAGTGTCCGCCAGAATATAGCAGGACAGGGCGATCATGCCCAGCACATTCAGGGAGGCGTACCAGAGAAACTCCCGGAAGCAGTGATCTTGCGATGGATTTTTGTTCATAGCGTTTCCTTTCTTTGGTCGGTTTGTGGATTGCCCGCCGAAGTCACCGGCACATAAGGCGGCGGAGAAAAGGGCCTTTTGCGCCGCAAAAAAAGCACCGGTTCCTTCTGTCTTCTGCGGCCTGACGACAGGAGGTCCGGTGCCT
>CALWDR010000208.1 GCA_944376745.1 uncultured Lachnospiraceae bacterium | reverse complement strand
AGGAACTGCCCCAGGGTGCTCAGGAAAATGCGACGGTCTACGACGTGGAACCGGAACAGAAAAATTCGGAGAAAGTGGTGGCGGCATTGCCCAGGCGGGTCCGCTTCTATCATGCCAGGATCGATGCTGGGAGCCTCGAATCAGGCACCGACTATCATACGCTGAAAAATGTGATCATCATTATGATAACGCCCTACGATCCATTTGGATTAAACCGGATGGTTTATACCATACAAAACGGCTGTGTGGAGGAACCGCAGATGCCCTATGACGACGGGGCGAAAACGCTGTTTCTCTATACGAGAGGAACTGCGGGAAATCCGCCGGAGGAACTGCGGCAGCTGCTGTTGTATTTTGAAGATACCAGGGAGGCCAACGCCAGCAATGAGGATCTGCGAGAGATACAATCCATGGTGGAGACCGTGAAACGGGACAAGGAGGTGTCGGTGGGCTATATGAAGATATTTGAGATGGAACGGCTGCTGCTGGATCAGGGCCGGGAAGAAGGCTTGGCGGAAGGCCGCAAGAAAGGCTTGGCGGAAGGCCGCAAGCAGGGCTTGGAAGAAGGAAGAGAGGAAGAGCGGGTCAATACGGAGCGGGAGCGCAGACGCGCACAGGCCGCGGAGGAGGAGCTTGCGCGCCTTAAGAAGGAACTGGAGCAGATCAGAGGAAAATAAAATAGAATGAATGAGAGGAAGGAAAGCTTTTCCTGGCGGGATGGAAGCGCAGGGAAAGCTTTCCTTTGCTGTTCAGAGGCCAGTTCCGCGAAGCGGGTTACTGGTCACGGAGTGAACAGTAACAGCTTTCCTTTGCTGTTTTGTATGGTAAGCTTTAAAAAAGATGGCTTACCGGGCCGTTTTCTCGATCACCCCGCAACCGATCATGGTCCCGGGATTCCCGGAGGGCTGGGTGTGAAAATCGTCCGGCCCGCTGTGCACGATCACCGTCCGGCCCAGGATGTCCCCCCATTTAAAACGGTCCGACAACACGGCGCTCCAGGCAAAGCCCTCATGATCTGCAAACAGCGGCGGCAGGTCTCCGGCGTGGGAGGGATGCGCGCAGCCGCCGGGATTGTAGTGCTCGCCCGCGTCGGCGAAGGGATTTTCCGCATTTCCCGTGCAGGGACCGCTCTCATGGATGTGAAATCCGAAGAAGTGGTTGCTGCAGACGGGGGTTTCCACCGGAAGGCCGTAAATCTCAGGGTTGACAAGTACGCCGCCCACCACGGGGTAGAAGCGGACAATGCCGTAGAGGCCGGGATGGGCGCTGTTCCCTCGGATGGCGGCGTAGGCGGAGGGCATTTCGTAGAGTAATGTATTCAGATAGTTCAGTCCGGGATATAGTTCCATAGACGCTCCCAAAAGATAGCTTCAATAATTAGTATATGCCGGAAGGAAAGAGCCGTGCCTGCGTCAATTTAAAATCGCGGCATGATTTTATTGTAATTCTATGGGAAATCTGTTATGCTAAGAAAAATATAGCGGATTTTTATACAATACAGGAAGGAGGAGGAGATAACATGATTCCGTTGGAACAAAACTGGAAAATGGCGTATGCCCATCATGATAGGTGTAAGAGGGGCTGCTATTGTACGATTGAAGCATTGGAGACATCCGGATTTGATATCATTCCTGCCAGTGTGCCGGGCTGTCTGGAACTGGATCTGATGAAAGCGGGAAAGCTTAAGGATCTATATTTCTCCACGAATACCCTGGAGGCGCAGAAGCTGGAGGATGTTCACGTCTGGTATTACACGGTTTTGGATATCACAGACAGCAGCCGGTATCTGCATTTTGAAGGAATCGACACCTTTGCCGAAATCTATGTGAATGGAATACTTGTGCAGACCACTGATAATATGTACCTTTCCTATGATGTGCAGGCGGATTGGCACATAGGAAAAAACGAAGTGGTGGTACATATAAAACCGGCGATGCTTGAGACACGGAACTATGTACTGCCCGTTTCCAGCGTTGCGTTGAAATATAATTATCCTACTTTGTATGCGCGCAAAGCGCCGCATATGTTCGGATGGGATATTATGCCCCGGATCGTGTCGGCGGGATTGTGGAAGGAAGTGTCCCTGCGGGAGGATAAGGCTGATAAAATCAATGAGGTATATTTGAATACGGAACGGTTGGAATGGAAGGAAGCAGAGGGCGGCTGCAGGGCGTTTATGCGTTTTTATATCAATGCGGATTTAAGCGGCGCCTTTGCAACGGATTATTCCGTGCGTGTGGAGGGAAGCTGCGGCGGTAGTTGTTTCCGGGAGGAGAGCAAACTCTGGCACAACACGCATGTTTTTGATTTTGTCATAGAAGATTGTAAGCTTTGGTGGCCAAAACATTCCGGGAAGGCGGATCTTTATGATATTATGGTCACGCTTTTGCGGGAGGATAAGGCGTGCGATGAATACCGGTTCAGAGCTGGTATCCGTACCGTGGGACTGGAGAGAACGGAGGTCACGGATGAGGAGGGCAACGGAGAATTCTGCTTTCGGGTAAATGGAAAAAAGATTTTTGTTCTGGGGACAAACTGGGTGCCGCTGGACGCCTTTCATGCAAATGATAAGAATCGGCTGCCCAGGGCGCTGGAGCTGCTTGGGGACATTGGCTGCAACATGGTGCGCTGCTGGGGCGGAAATGTGTACGAATCCGATGAATTTTACGATTACTGTGATTCCCATGGGATTCTGGTGTGGCAGGATTTTTCCATGGGGTGCGCCGTTTATCCCGATGACCATGTGTTGGCCCAGAAGCTGGAGGAGGAGGCCGTCTGTCAGGTAAAACGCTTAAGGAACCATCCGGCCCTGGCTTTGTGGGCCGGAGACAATGAATGTGATGAGAATTATTTTAATAATTATGGAAGTAATGGACAGAGACGGAACCCCAATGGGAACCGGCTGACCAGAGAGACGCTGCGGCGTGTGGTGGAGCTCCATGACTACGGCAGACCATATCTGCCCAGCTCGCCCTATATGAGTGAGGCGTTCTTTTGCGGGGAAGGCACGATGCCGGAGAAGCACCTGTGGGGACCGCGGGATTATTTTAAAGGCCCTTATTATCGGGATACCTTCTGCCATTTCGCCAGCGAGACCGGGTATCATGGCTTCCCGTCGCCGGCATCCCTGAAGAAATTTTTGAGGGAACCGGAGAGGATATTTGGGGAGGACGGCACCGCAACGGAGGAATATCTGGTGCATGCGGCGGGCATGGAGCTTGACCCGAAGGCCCCTTATGCTTACCGTATCCGGCTGGCGTACGATCAGGTGGTGACGCTGTTTGGCGAAGCGGAGGAAAATCTTGAGGATTTTGTCCGTCAGAGCCAGATCTCCCAGGCGGAGGCCAAGAAGTATTTTATCGAGAAGTTCAGAATCGGAAAATGGAAGCGGACCGGTATCATCTGGTGGAATCTGCTGGACGGATGGCCCCAGGTGTCGGATGCGGTGGTGGACTATTATTTTGTAAAAAAGCTGGCCTACCATTATATCAAGCGCTCCCAACAGCCGGTGTGCCTGATGTTTGACGAACCGGAGAATGGCAGTATCCGTCTTATAGGGGTAAATGATTTGCCACAGGATAAGAAGATCGCATATGAGGTGAGAAAAATATCCGGTGAGGAGGCGGACGATGAGACGGCGGACGATGAGACGGCGGAGGCGGAGATGGTTCTGAGGGGGAGCGTGGTGCTTTCGGCGGATTCGGCGGTTCCCCTTGAAAATCTCTCGATTGCTGACGGGGAAAAAGAATTTTATCTCATTACGTGGGAGATGAATGGAGAAGTATTTAGAAATCATTACGTTACGAATCTTTTTGAGATTGATTATGGAAAATACATGAGTGCGCTTCACGGGTGCGGCATGGATGAGTTTGATGGATTTTGACAGAAAGCGATAGAACAGCGGATTCCAAAGTTATAGAAAACTCGTCACTCGCGTCTTATGGCCTTGCCTATTATGGAATCACATGGATCATAAAAAAGTAAAACAGGGGGAAAGCACATGGAC
>CALWDR010000207.1 GCA_944376745.1 uncultured Lachnospiraceae bacterium | reverse complement strand
CCGCGAAATCCATTTCCCCGGAAAGTGACAAAATTGTCACTTAGAAGTCATGGCGCTGTCATGTTCGTCAGGTATGCTACAGATAACAGCGAGAGGCGCACAGCTTGGCTGCGCGTCTTTTCTGTTTATAACGATAGAAAGTTCACAAAACGCGCTTTCTATGATTTCTCAGGGAAGCTTGAAACGCTTTCCTGGACCAGGAAATGAAAGGAGATTTTCATGGATATTTTACGCGTAGAGCATTTGACGAAAATTTACGGAAAGGGCGAAAATCAGGTTTTTGCCTTAAACGACGTATCCTTTTCCGTGCGGAAGGGAGAATTTACCGCCATCATCGGCCCCTCCGGCTCGGGGAAATCCACGCTGCTGCACATTTTAGGCGGCGTGGACCGACCCACCTCGGGGAAGGTCTTTGTGGACGGCAGCGACGTGTACGCCCAGAACGAGACGCAGCTGGCCATCTTCCGCCGCCGTCAGGTGGGGCTGATCTATCAGTTCTACAACCTGATCCCGGTGCTGAACGTATCGGAAAATATGACGCTGCCGGTGCTGATGGACGGGCGGAAGGTGAACCGGGAGCGGTTCGAGGAGCTGATCTCCATTTTAAATCTGAAGGGCCGGGAGCATCACCTGCCCAACCAGCTCTCCGGGGGCCAGCAGCAGCGGGTCTCCATCGGCAGAGCCCTGATGAACGCGCCGGCGGTGGTGCTGGCCGACGAGCCCACGGGAAATCTGGACTCCAAAAACAGCCAGGAGATCGTCTCCCTGCTGAAATTCAGCAACCAGAAATACAATCAGACCCTGATCGTGATCACCCATGACGAGAATATCGCCCTCCAGGCGGACCGCATCCTCGCTATCGAGGATGGCCGGATTACCAGAGACGAGGTGATCCGCCCATGAACGTATTTCAGAAGGTGACCTTAAAGACTTTAAAGGAAAATAAAACCCGGACCCTGGTGACCATCATCGGCATTCTTCTGTCCCTGTCCATGTTTACGGCGGTGACGGTGAGCCTGTCCTCCTTCCGAAATTATTATCTGAACATCACCATTCAGCGGGAGGGAAACTGGCACGGGGCCGTTCCGGCCACGGAGGCGGAGCTTGCGGACCTGGCCTCCGATCCGGCCATCGACTGCGTCTCTTTCCTCACAACCGTGGGCTACGCCCCTCTTTTGGACAGCGAAAACCCGGATAAGCCTTATCTTTTCATCGGCGGCCTGGATGAAAACGCCCTGGAAATGCTTCCCCTGACGGTGATCGAGGGACGGCTCCCCCAGAACCAGTCGGAGCTTCTGATCCCCGAGCATCTTTCCTACAACGGCGGCCTCAGCTTCGACATCGGGGACACCCTGTCCCTGGACATCGGCAAGCGGCTCTCCGCCGGCTCTGACGGCAAGCTCTATTCCCTGGGGCAGGAGACTCCCTATCTCTATACAGAGGAGGAGCTGGCGAAACAGGGCCTTTCCCCGGAACAGATCGCCGAAAAGGAGACGGAATATTTTTCCCCGGAAGCAGAAAGGACCTACCAGGTGGTGGGCATTTACCAGCGGTCCTCCATCGAGCCCTACTCGGCGCCGGGCTACACGGCGCTGACCATGGGCGGCGGCACCGCTGGCGCCGCGGCGGAGGGCAAAGCCTATCTCCGCTTTCGGAATCCCAAGGACGCCATGCCCTGGATAGAGGCCCATTATCCCTCCCTGGAAAACTGCGAGCTCAACTCCGCTCTGCTGCGCATTTACGCAGCCTCCTACGAGACCTCCTTCAACGCGGTGCTGTACCGGCTGGCCGCCATACTGATCTTCATCATTATGTTCGGCTCCATTTCGCTGATATACAACGCCTTCTCCATCTCGGTGACGGAGCGGACCCGGCAGTTCGGGCTTCTGTCTTCTGTGGGAGCCACCAGGCGGCAGCTGGTGCACAGCGTCCTGTTTGAAGCCTTCGCCCTCTGTGTGGTGGGCATTCCCCTGGGAATCCTGGCAGGAATTGCGGGTATCGGTATCACCTTTGCGGTGTTGGGGCCCTCCATCTCGGAGATCCTCTACGGCTCCTGGGCAGTCCCCCTGACCCTGCATATTTCGCCCCTTTCCCTGGCGGCGGCCGCAGCCATCGGCCTGTTTACCGTACTGTTTTCCGCCTACCTGCCCGCCCGGCGGGCGGCGAAGCTCTCCCCCATCGACGCCATCCGCCAGACGGCGGACATTGCCATCCGTCCGGGGAAGGTGCGCACCTTTAAACTTACCTACAAGCTGTTCGGCCTGCCGGGCATGCTGGCCTCCAAGAATTTTAAGCGAAGCCGGAAAAAATACCGGGCCACGGTAGTCTCCCTCTTTGTCAGCGTGGTGCTGTTCATCTCCGTCAGCAGCTTTTGTTCCTACCTGACGAAAGCCGCGGAAAATGTCCTGTCGGGCTCCGAATACGACATCGCCTACTTCCACACCAACAGCGAAGTCACCGATCTTTCCAACGATGAGATCCTGGGCGCGCTGGAAAGTCTCGCAACCGTGGACCAGGCCGCCTGGCAGATCTCCACCTTCGCCTACATTTATTTTGACGAGGAGAGCCTCAGCCGGGAGTATATGGATTTTCTGGAAAACAGCGAACAGGAGGCCCCCAAGCGAAATGCCGACGGCCAGATCTGCATGGGTGCCGACTTGTATTTTATCAACGACGATGCTTATGCCGATTACCTGGAGACGGCGGGCCTTTCCCCGGAGGTGTACATGAACGCGGCGCACCCCATGGCCATCGCCTCCGATTTTATCCGGCTGTACTCCGGCGAAACGGAATCGTACTCCACCTTCCACCTGTTTTCCTCCGTCCCCGTGGAGGGAATCAGGCCCCTGCCCGAGGCACCGGAAGGATATGCGTACAACGGAGTATACATGGATGAGAACGGCGAATATTATCTCAGCTATTACAACGAAGAAACGCAGGAATCCCTGGAACAGAGGGAGGGTGAATGGAAGACGGGCTCCATAGCCGTCGGCGCCGCTCCCCAGGAGCTTCCCTTCTTCCTGGGGGACAGCTACTCCTACAGCCTGACCCTGCTGTACCCGGCCAACTCCCTGGAAGCGGTCTTAAGCCAAGCGGAGGCGGAAGCGGCCTATGATTACACCAGCTTTCTTTTTACAGCCGACGACCACAAGGCCGCCACGGCGGACATCTCCGAGGCATTAAAGGAGCTGGGTCTCAATCACAACAACGTCACCGACTACGCCGAGAGCGCCGTCCAGGAGCGGACCCTGCTGCTGATCGTGACGGTATTTTCCTACGGCTTCATCATCCTGATCTCGCTGATCGCCATGGCAAATGTGTTCAACACCATTTCCACCAACGTTCAGCTTCGGAAGCGGGAATTTGCCATGCTGCGTTCCACGGGCATGACACCGAAGGGCTTCCGGGTGATGATGTGCTACGAATGCCTGCTCTACGGGGCAAAGGGGCTGCTCTACGGCCTGCCGGTATCCGCCGTCATCACCTGGCTGATCTACCGAAGCATCTCCATCGGCTGGAACGCCAGCTTCTACATTCCCTGGTACAGCCTCGCCATTGCCATCGGCAGCGTGTTCCTGGTGGTAGGCAGCACCATGGTCTATTCCATGCACAAGATCGGGCGGGACAATGTGGTGGATGCGCTGAAGGATGATAATGCGTAATGAAAAAGAAGAAATGATATAAGTACAGATTAAAAACAGAACTGGGAACCATTGATTGATAATCATTTGGTTCCCAGTAGACAAGTCGACACGCCCGGCGTAAGGAAGTTTCAGAAAATTGTATTGCGGAACCAACGCGGAATCATTATAATGTGAGATAGGAAGCCATACACTATCACGCTTAGTACCGCAATGGAGGTGCACCATTTATGGGGACATACTTAAATCCCGGCAATTCCGGTTTTACCGGGATCAGAAATGATATTTACATTGATAAAAGCGGTCTCATCTACCTTATCAACCAGACCATTGACACTCCAAGAAGATTAACCTGTGTCAGCAGGCCCCGTCGTTTTGGTAAATCTTTTGCTGCGAAAATGCTGTGCGCGTATTATGACAGGACCTGTGACTCTTCCGCTCTCTTTGACGACCTGGAAATTGCCAAAAATTCCAACATCAACAGTACCTACCGACAGCACCTGAACAAATATGATGTAATTTACTTAGATATGACTAATCTCATGGGTGAAGCGGGTAAAGACGAATTCATTCCTTTTATCCGGCGAAAAGTTACAGAAGAGCTTGTCGCCGCATACCCCAAGCTTCAGCCAGATGAATCTTTTTCCACCACCCTGACCCGCGCTGTGGAGTTGACCGGAACAAAAATCATTGCCATCATTGATGAATGGGATGCGCCTATTCGGGAAGTACCAGAGATTCAGCAGCAATATCTGGAATTTTTGCGTACATTATTTAAAAGCAGCGGAACAACAGACCGGATATTCGCGGCAGCGTATATGACCGGTATCCTCCCCATCAAGAAGGACGGATCGCAATCAGCGATTTCGGATTTTCAGGAATATTCAATGGTTCTACCCGGGGAATTTGCGGATTACGTAGGATTTACCGAAGACGAAGTGCGGAAACTATGCGCTAAATATCACAGTGATTTTTCCATGATGAAACAGTGGTATGACGGATACACTCTGGAGGATACCGGCTCCATTTATAATCCCAATTCGGTTATAAAAGCTGTGCATAACAATAAATTTCACTCCTACTGGACCGAAACCTCCGCCGCTAAAAGCCTGATGAATTATATCAGTCTGGACTTTGACGGCCTTTCGAAAACAGTTGCGGAGCTGCTTGGCGGCATAGATGTTCCGGTAGATACCAATGGTTTCTCAAACGACCTTGTTACCTTTCAGAACCGTGATGATGTGTTGACCCTGCTGATTCACCTTGGCTATCTTTCCTACAACGAGGAAACAAAGAAAGCGCGCATTCCCAATGAGGAAATACGCCTTGAATTTGCCAGGGCAGTCCGGGAGGTCAAACGGGACGACACTCTTAGGCGTGTCCGGGAAAGCGACCAGCTCATTTATGATACGATTCATCAGAATGCGGATGCTGTGGCTGCCCAGATTCAAAAAATTCACGCAGAAGAAACAGAAAACGTGAAACCCGAACTCCGCTTTGCGACCTTTGGGTATCGAAAAGTGCAGCCTTCCGGCTTCACTTTTCTCAACGATGAACAAGCTCTGCGCAGCGTGATCAAGCTGGCCTATTTCAGCTACAAGGATTATTATCTCAAGTTTGAAGAACTTCCGGCCGGGGACGGTTATGCGGATATTGTCTATCTCCCTAAAAAGACAGCCCCTGTACCCGCCCTGGTGATCGAGTTAAAATGGAATAAGTCCGCAGAAGGTGCCATTGCCCAGATAAAAGAGAAACGATATCCGGATGTACTGAAAGGATACGGCGGTGACCTCCTTCTGGTAGGTATCAACTACGATAAGGATGCGAAAGATGAAAAACGCAGGCATACTTGTGTGATTGAGAAAGTGTAATAACTCTCTAAAACGCGCGCCGCCAGGCGCACGCATAAAAAGAGTTCTGTGCAAACGATTTTCCTGCATAGAACTCTTTTTTATAGGGAAAATACACGGCTTAATTGCAGTTCCATTCGATGATAGTTGACAGCCGGATGAATACTTCGTCTGAATGAAAAAGCAGACCTTCCTCTACTTCCTCATCCCTTCCTTCATGGCCTTTACATACTCCCCCACATGCCCCGGCGCGTCCTTCCCATACTGCTCCAGCAGCTTCACAATGGCCGAGCCCACGATGACCCCGTCGGCAAGCTTTGCCATTTCCCCGGCCTGCCCAGGGGTGGAGATGCCAAAGCCGATGGCGCAGGGGATCTTCGTATTCTGCCGCGCCACCGAGACGATGGAGTTAAGGTCGGTCTTGATCTCGCTTCTGGCGCCGGTGACGCCCAGGCTGGATACGATGTACAGAAATCCCTCCGCCTCCGAGGCGATCCTGGCGATGCGGCCTTCCGAGGTGGGGGCGATGAGGGAGATAAGATCGATCCCGTACTTCCGGCAGAGGGGCAGAAATTCCTCCTTCTCCTCAAAGGGCACATCCGGCAGGATCAGCCCATCCATGCCAATCTTCCTGCATGTGGAGAGAAATTTCTCCGCTCCATAGGAAAATACCACATTGGCGTAGGTCATAAAGACCAAGGGAACCTTCACGTCCCGGCGAAGCTCTCTCACAAAATCAAAAATCTTATCAGTGGTCACCCCGCCCTTTAACGCCCGCAGGTTGGCCCCCTGAATGACGGGCCCCTCCGCGGTGGGGTCGGAAAAGGGAATGCCAAGCTCAATAAGGTCGGCGCCATTTTCCACGGCGGCCCGGACGGCGGCCCCGGTGGTGGCAAGATCCGGGTCCCCGCAGGTGAGAAAGGCGATGAAAGCCTTTCCATTTTCAAATGCTTTGCTGATGTTACTCATAAATATCCTCCCCTCTGTAGCGGGCAATGGCGGCGCAGTCCTTGTCGCCTCTGCCGGAAATGGTGATGACGATGATCTGCTCCTTGTCCATGACCGGAGCCAGCTTCAGGGCGTAGGCCACGGCGTGGGCCGATTCGATGGCGGGGATGATCCCCTCGGTCCTGGCCAGGTACTCAAAGGCGTCCACCGCCTCGTCATCGGTCACGGGCACATACTCCGCCCGGCCAAGGTCATGAAGATAGGCGTGCTCCGGGCCCACGCCGGGATAGTCAAGGCCCGCAGATATGGAATAGACCGGCGCGATCTGTCCGTATTTGTCCTGACAGAAATAGGACTTCATCCCATGGAAAATGCCCACGCTCCCGGTATTTACGGTGGCCGCGGTCTCGAAGGTGTCAATGCCCCGGCCCGCCGCCTCGCAGCCGATGAGCCTTACCCCCGCATCCTCAATAAAATGATAGAAGCTGCCGATGGCGTTGGAGCCGCCGCCCACACAGGCCAGCACCGCATCCGGCAGCCTGCCCTCCTTTGCCAGAAGCTGTTCCTTGATCTCTTTGGAGATCACCGCCTGAAAATCCCGCACAATGGTGGGAAAGGGGTGAGGTCCCATCACCGAGCCCAGGCAGTAATGGGTATCGGAAATCCTGGAGGTCCACTCCCGCATGGCCTCGGATACGGCGTCCTTCAGGGTGGCGGTCCCCGTCTTCACCGGGATGACCTCAGCCCCCAGCAGGCGCATGCGGTAGACGTTGAGGGCCTGGCGGATGGTGTCCTCCTCCCCCATAAAGACCACGCACTCCATGCCCATCAGGGCCGCCGCCGTGGCCGTGGCCACGCCGTGCTGTCCGGCACCGGTCTCGGCGATCAGCCGGGTCTTCCCCATCTTCTTTGCCAGCAGCGCCTGGCCCAGCACATTGTTGATCTTATGGGCGCCCGTATGGTTCAGATCCTCCCGCTTCAGATAAATTTTGGCACCGCCCAGATCCTTTGTCATTTTTTCAGCGTAATACAGCCGGGAGGGCCGTCCCGCGTACTCGTTTAAAAGCTCCGTGAGCTCCCGGTTAAATTCCGGGTCATCTTTATAGTGATCGTACGCTTCCTCCAGCTCGATCACCGCATTCATCAGCGTTTCGGGGATGTACTGTCCCCCGTGAATGCCGAAGCGTCCCTTTTGGTTTGTCATAATCTTTCTTCCTTTCCGCTAACATTATTTTCTTTCCGGACCGCCGCCACAAAGGCCGCCATTTTGGCTCTGTCCTTCAAGCCCCCCGTCTCCATGCCGGAGCTTGCGTCTACCCCCCAGGGGTGCAGCGCCTCAATGGCGCCTTTTACATTGCGGGCGTCAAGCCCTCCGGCCAGGAAATAGGGTCTGTCCATATCCCGGATCAGCGCCCAGTCAAATACTTTCCCCGTGCCGCCGCTGCCGGAATCCAGCAGGAGCATGTCCGCGCCGCTATGCTTCGCGCGCTCCGCGTCCTCCCTGCTTTCGATACGGAAGGCCTTGAAAATAGGTTTATCTGTGAGCTTCCGAAGCTTCCTTATGTAATCCTCATCCTCGCCGCCGTGAAGCTGGGCAATGTCGATGATGCCTTCCCGCAAAAGCTCCGCCACCCTCTCAGCCTCCTCCCTGACAAACACCCCCACCGCCTGGATGGAGGGAGCGAGAAGCCTCCGCAGCGCTGCCGCCTGCTCCGGCGTGACATACCGCCTGCTTCCCGGGGCAAAGACGAAACCGATGTAGTCGGGATTTAACGCGTTTGCGGCCTCGATGTCGCAGGGACGGGAAAGACCGCACAATTTAATTTGAGTAGTTTCCACAGCCTTCTGCTTCATACCGGCCCCCACAATTTCTATAACCTCTTTCCTCATACCGGCCTCCGCAATTCCCGAAGCTTCGCCGTCTTGTCCGCAGCTCTCATCAGGGTCTCCCCGATCAGCACCGCATCTGCCCCGATTTCCCGAAGGGCCGCCACATCCTCCGGCCCGCTGACGCCGCTTTCGGATACGAACAGCACGCTGGCCGGAATCCGTTCCCGCAGCCTGCGGCTATTTTCGGTGTCTACGGAAAAATCCTTCAGGTTGCGGTTGTTGACGCCGATGATCCGCGCCCCGGCCCTGAGGGCCTTCTCCACCTCCGGCCCGTCGTGGGCCTCCACCAGTGCGGAAAGCCCCAGCGACTCACAAAGCTCCAGATATTCTCCAAGCTCCTCCTCCGTCAGTATGGCGCAGATCAGAAGCACCGCGGCGGCCCCCAGAACCTTGGCTTCGTAGATCATGTACGCATCCACGATAAAATCCTTCCGCAGGCAGGGAATGGCAACGCTGGCCGCAATTTCTCTCAAATACGCGTCGCTGCCCAGAAACCATTTGGGCTCCGTCAGCACGGAGATACAGTCGGCTCCAGCCGCCTCGTAATCCCTCGCGATTTCCAGATACGGAAAGACGGGGGCGATAAGCCCTTTGGAGGGGGAAGCCTTTTTGCATTCACAGATAAAAGAAATCCCAGGCTTGCGCAATGCCGCCTCAAAGGGGAAGGCTTCCTTCCGGGCCGCGGCCTCACAGGCGGAACCTCCCTTCCGAGCCGCGGCCTCACAGGCGAAACCACCCTTCCGGGCCGCGGCCTCACAGGCGAAACCTCCCTTCCGGGCTGCGGCCTCACGGAAGCCCCCTCCTGAAGTCATCCCCATCGCCAGCGCCCGCTCTCTCATCTTCTCCAAAGGCACCTTTTCTTTTGCCAGGGCCGTCCGTTCCCTGGCGTAGCCGGCAAGCTGGTCAAGGATCGTCATGACTTCACCTCCGGGCGGTTGCTGACTTCTATAAGCTTCTGAAGGGTTTCCAGCGCCTTGCCGGAGTCGATGAGCTCCGCCGCCAGGGCGATCCCCTCCTTCATGCTGCCGGCCTTTCCTCCGATATAAAGGGAAGCGCCTGCATTCATGAGAACCGCGTTTCTCCGGGGGCCCTTCTCACCTCCCAGGACCGCCCGCGTGATCGCCGCGTTTTCCTCTGGGGTACCCCCTGCCAGATCGGCTTTGGCACAGCGGTCAAATCCGAAATCTTCGGGAGCGATAACATAGCTCTTTACCCAGCCCTCCTTGATCTCACAGATCGTGGTGGGCGCGCTCATGGAAATTTCATCCAGCTTCTCCTTGCCGTACACTACCATTCCCCGCCGGACGCCCAGGTTGATGAGCACCTGGGCCAGGGGCTCCACCAGATAATCGTCATAGACGCCCAACAGCTGCATGGAAGGGGTCGCCGGGTTCGTCAGGGGACCCAGGATGTTGAATACCGTGCGGAAGCCCAACTCCCTGCGGATGGCTCCCACATATTTCATGGAGGTGTGGTATTTCTGGGCGAAGAAAAAGCACATGCCCACCTCCTTTAAAAGTTCGATACAGCGGGCGGGGCTCTGCTGGATATTCACACCCAGGGCCTCCAGGCAATCCGCCGTGCCGCACTGGGAGGAGGCCGCCCGGTTCCCGTGCTTGGCCACCTTCATGCCTCCCGCCGCCGCCACCAGGCCGGAGGTGGTGGAAATGTTAAAGCTTCCGGCGTTGTCGCCTCCGGTGCCCACGATCTCGAACACCTCCATGCCGGTATCCACCCTGGTGGCGTGGGCCCGCATGGCGGCGGCGCAGCCTGCGATCTCGTCCGTGGTCTCCGCCCGGGCGCTTTTCGTGGAGAGGGCCGAGAGGAAGGCCGCGTTCTGGGTGGGGGTGGTCTCTCCGCTCATGATCTCGTTCATGACGGCGTATGCCTCGTCGTAGGTGAGGTCCTCTTTATTTACGATTTTTACAATGGCTTCTTTGATCATATCACTTCTCTCCTAACATCCTGATATCACTCTATGAAAAATGACAAACAGTTTCTTAATTATTGTCCAGTTTTATGGACATAGAGGTATGCCCGGAGGGCGCTTCTTAATTATTGTCCAGTTTTATGGACATAGAGGTATGCCCGGAGGGCGCTTCCTATATCAGTTCCCCAAAGCCAGAAAATTTTTCAACATTCGCTTTCCATGAGGCGTCAAAATGGATTCCGGGTGAAACTGCACGCCGAAAATGGGGTACTCCCTGTGCTGCACCGCCATCACCTCCCCGGCCTCCGTGTTGGCCGTGACCTTCAGGCACTGGGGAATGGTCTTCGGCGCAGCCGCCAGGGAATGGTAACGGGCCACAGGGACCGTCCCCGGACAGCCGTAAAACAGCGGGGATGTCACATCCAGCCGGACCTGTGACTGTTTTCCGTGCATCAGCTGTCTGGCGTAGGTGACCACGGCGCCGAAGGCTTCACAGATAGCCTGATGGCCCAGGCAGACGCCCAGCAGAGGGATCTCCATCCCCAGGGTCTTGGCCGACTCCACAAGGATCCCCGCCTCCCTGGGCCTGCCCGGCCCCGGCGAGAGGATGATGTGGTCCGGCCCCAGTGCCCGGATCTCCTCCACCGTCATCTCGTCGTTGCGGATCACCTGAATATCCGGACGAAGCTCCCCCACCAGTTGATACAGGTTATAAGAAAAACTATCGTAATTATCGATCAGCAAAATCATAATTCCGCCTCCCCCGCCAGCTTCAAGGCGTTGACCACGGCCTTCGCCTTGTTGATGCACTCCTCATATTCCTTTTCGGGAACGGAATCCGCGACGATCCCCGCTCCGCTTCTTATAAATACCTTGCCGTTTTTCTTGTAGGCGATGCGGATGGCAATGCAGGTATCCATATTTCCGGTAAAATCCATGTAACCGATGGCCCCGCCGTAAATGCCCCGCTTGTTATTTTCCAGCTCTCCGATGAGCTGGCAGGCCCGGATCTTGGGCGCGCCGGAGAGGGTTCCCGCAGGCAGCACCGCCTCGATGGCGCTTAAGGCGTCGCAGTCCTCGCGGATCTCTCCCCGGACCGTGGAGCCAATGTGCATCACGTGGGAGAACCGTTCCACGGAATGGAACTTCTCCACCGCAACCGTGCCGAAGCGGCTGATCTTCCCAAGATCGTTCCTGCCCAGATCCACCAGCATGTTGTGCTCGGCAAGCTCCTTCTCGTCCGACAGAAGCTCCGCCTCCAGGGCTTTGTCCTCCTCCTCGGTGGCTCCCCTTGGCCGGGTGCCCGCCAGCGGAAACGTATGGAGCACGCCATTTTCCAGCTTTACCAGCGTCTCCGGGGAGGCTCCGGCCACCTCCACATCCGTCCCCGCGAAATAGAACATGTACGGTGACGGGTTCAGGGTGCGCAGCACCCGGTAGGTATCAAGGAGGCTTCCCTCAAAGGGGGCGCTCAAGCGGTTGGAGAGCACGATCTGAAAAATGTCTCCCTCCCGGATGTGGCGTTTGGCCTGCTCCACCATGGCGCAGTACCGCTCCTTGTCAAACAACGGGGTGACCTCTCCCAGAAGCCGCCCCGGGGGCTCCTGTTTCTTCCCGCCCTCCTTTAAGAGCCGGACGAGCTGACCCAGCTCCATGACCGCCCGGTTATAGCCCGTCTCCGGTTCCTTTAAGGACATATTCACCATCAGTATGATCTTCTGGCGAAAATTGTCAAAGGCGATGACCTTGTCGAAGAGCATGACGTCCACGTCCTTGAAAGCCTCCGTATCCTCCGCCTGGCCCCGCACGCTGGGCTCGCTGTAGCACAGATAGTCGTAGGAGAAATACCCCACCAGCCCCCCGGTAAAGGGAGGAAGGTACTCAAAGCGGGGGCTTTTGTGCTCCGCCAGCACCTGGCGCAGATACCCGGAAGGGTCATCCGTGTGAAACTGCAGGCTTCCCGCCTTCATTTCCCCGTCCCTGCAGGTGATCTCCAGCTTCGGGTCAAATCCCAGAAAGGTGTAGCGCCCCCATTTTTCATCGGCCCAGGCGGACTCCAGCAGATAGCAGTGGGTGGATACATTTTTCAGGATCCGCATGGCCTCAATGGGCGTGAGGAAATCCGACAGGATCTCGCAGCTTACGGGAAGGGTCTTGTAATTCCCGGCAGCCGCCAGTTCCCGGACTTCGCAAAGCTTTGGCAGAATGTTCATGGTCTGTACCTCCTTTGATCTTTGTAACAAAAAAACGCCCTTGACAGAAAGAATCATCTGTCAAGGACGAATAAAAGCTTATCCGCGGTGCCACCTTGCTTCACAGGAAAAATCCTGTGCTCTTAGCGGGATACCAACATATCCCCGGCAACTGACGTATGCCCACACGTTGCAGAATACTCTGTGATCTCTCACATTTGACTGCACCCTCAGCGGTCCATTTGACAACTTGTTTCTCACCCGGTTCTCAGCATCCCGGACTCTCTGTAAAGGCATCATTGCCGTTATCTCCGCTTCAACGGTTTGGTTGATTGAATTTTTATAGATTATAGCACCTGGGTGAGGTTGTGTCAATACTGAATTTTTTCTTAAGTTGTTTCACAAAGGCCTATTTGGGGACAATACTTATTCTGCAAATTCCGTACCCTCCAACACTTTCCCTGATTCCACAATATATCCGTATGCAATCGGATCTACAATACGCAGGTATGAGAATCTTTTCGGATTTTGCAATCCAATCTTCTGACCGTAATAAATCGATGGTTCAACTAAAAGTATCGTAAGATCTCTATCGTTTCTGGGAGAATGATATTTAAAGCGGAAATGTCTTTTTTCAATATTATTTTTCCCAACTCTAATTTGCTCCTCCACATCCATAAATGGAAATACGTCTCCCGCCTTGTGGATATACTCATCAATATCCGTACCCGGCTCAACAATAATGTCAATATCCGTGCTGAGTCTCCTTGGATGATTTAGTAACAGCATGAGTGATGTTCCTCCTTTAAAACAAAACGGAAGTCCAACTCTCCTAATTGCTTCCAGCAGGCCAAAAGCAAAAACCACCCTTTCCAACAATGCCGGATCATTTCCTGTACGTTTATGCAATTCCTGTATGTATGCTTCTGTGTACATTTCCCTGGAAAGCATTTAATCTACACCTCCTGCATATTTTTCATATTTTTCTATCAACGAAAGTTTTCCTCTCCTGCCGGCATATCTTTGCACCTTACGCCTATTAACCTGATAACTTCTGATTACGTTCTCATACACAAACGGAACTTCTGCCGGACTAAATGTTGCCGCAATACTTTTTTCAGCGACAATATCAACGAGGATTTTCTCTATGGTTATTTCATGCGGTTCTTCCTGTGATAAGGGAGTCTGGCTGATAAGATCCAGTACCACGATGCAGTCCTGGGTCCAATATCTGTCAAAATCAGTTTTTCCGGGCCTGTACAGCACTCTTCCCTTATACTCTTCCTGAAGGGTATCAAAAATATAGGAACTGACATCTTTTTCTGCTTGAACATAGATGGTATTCTGAGCAATCTGATGATTCAGAAATTCATTCAGAAGCGTGCTCTCAAATATCACAAAATTCAAATCTGGGTATTTTTCCTCAAGCATTCCCATCAAAGCTTTCGCTTTGACTGAATAATATGGTCTATATATCGGAAGCGAGTGAGGCTTCACTGTTACATACGTATCATAATCTATTTTGAAAATTCTTTTTTCCTGCAGTAGATTATATAAAGTCCACCGAAATGCAGCATCGCTTAAGTCCTGTTTTTCACTTCGGAATACCCGGAACAGGTCATCACGACAATATGCAGTATTATTGGAAAGTTTTTGCAAAGCCTGATCGGTCCACATCCATTCCACCTCCATATAGCGTTTTGTCAATTTTATTAAATATTGACTATACGCTAATAGTATCACAGCGCAGATATTCTTTCAATTGCTCTGTCAAATTTTTCAAGACAATTTCACGGGAACCAGAAAAAACACTCCATGTCAATGCCTCTTCCATTCACACAGAGTGTTTTTACTTCATGGGAAATTTCTCACGTCAAATTTTTTACGCCACCCGGCGCGCCATTTCCCTACGCCAGCCGTTACGCCATTTCCCTGCGCCACACGGCCCTCCGTTTCCCTACACCAGCCGGTAGGTCTTGATCTCATAGGGCTTTATCACATCGGTAAACCCGCCGTCCTCCACGGCCACCTCCCGGACAGCCTCCTCCAACAGATCGCACTCCATCACAGCGGTAAGCTTCCTGCCGCCCACGGTCATACGGAACTTCGTCCTGGCGTTTTCAGACTCATACAATCTTACGATCACACCGTTTCCGTCCTCCGCCTGCTTCACGGTCTCCAGCACCACGTTGGCCTTGTCCACAGAGGCAAAGGAACGCTCCGAGAAAGCACTGCCGCCCTGTACGCAGAGAGCGGGCAGGTTCAGCTTATAGGCCTCCCCCACAGTACCGGCCTGACGCCACCCTTCCGCATGGGGATAGAGGGCATAGGTAAATACATGCTCCTCCTGGTCCGCCGTGGGGTTGGGCTCGATGCCGGACTTGATCAGGGTAAGCCCGATATTGCCGTTCTTCACGGAATGGCCGTACTTGCAGTCGTTTAAGAGGCTGACGCCGTAGTGGCCTTCGGACAGATCCATCCACTTCTGGCCGCAGACCTCGAACCGGGCCTGGTCCCAGCTGGTGTTCTGGTGTACCTTTCTGGTCAGGTTCCCGAACTGGATCTCAAAGGTGGCCTCGTCCGTGTGCACATCCACCGGGAAATGCACCTTCAGCAGATGCTGGCGCTCCTTCCAGTCCACCCAGGTCTTGAAGTCGATCCTTCTCTTATCCGCATAGAAGGTGATCTCCTGGCGGATCTTAGAATTGCTGATGCTCCGCTCCTGCACAAGGGTGGTCTCAACGGGGCCGTCCTCCCTCCATTCCATGGAGTCCAGCCTGTCGGCGTCCCAGAATTTTTCCGCGTAGTACATGTCGATATCCCAGTTGTCGTAGTTCATGGGCTTATCCTCGTACATCCGAAGCAGGTTGGCCTTTTCGCCCTCCTTTACGACCTCCCGGTCGTTCTCCTTATCGTAGAAGGAGGCGATAAGGCCGTTTTCATCAAATTTCACGGTGTAGAAGGGCGTTTCCAGAACATTTCCGTCATGGATGAAGGCGGAGGCCTGCCCAGTCTCTCCGGCTTCGATCCGATAGCACCGGCTTCCCTTGGAGGGCAGAGCCGTGAGATACACCACATTTCCGTCGGCAGTGCGCTGCACCGGATAACGGTTGCCCTCGGCGTCCACCAAAGCGGCTGCGGCAACATCGCCGATATTTACCACATCGTCCCGTACAAAGCCCAGGGTATTAAAGACCGTAAGGCCCTCTCCCTCCCCGGCCAGCTTCCCAAGACGCTCGTCTACAAGCGAGCCGGCCTCCTTCGCAAGGGCCTCATACTCCGCCTTGGTCACCTCGTACACATCTTTGATGGAGGAGCCGGGCAGAATGTCGTGGAACTGATTGGTCAGCACCGTTCTCCACATCCGGTCCAGGGCTTCCCTGGGCGTATCCTCACAGAGCACGCCCAGAAGCTCCAGATTCATCAGGAGGAGCTCGCTCTTGCGGTTGGCCCGCTTGTTCCGGCCCATGGAGGTGTAGGTCCCCCGGTGATACTCGAAGTACAGCTCACCCTCCCAGGTATCCAGCCGCTTGTTGCCCATCACCCGCTCCTTCAGCTCATCAAAGTAGGTGCGGGCAAAGGCCTGGCGCACCCTGGGGATTCCCCGGACGCCCTTTTCCATGCGGCTGGAGGTCTCCAGCATTTTTCTGGTGGGGCCGCCGCCCCCGTCCCCGTATCCGTAGGAGATCAGAATGTCGTTGTTGATCTCCTTGTTCTGGTAGCGCTTCCAGCCTCCCATAATGGCGTCAGGATGAAGCATGCCGTTATAGGTGGTAAAGAAATTGTCCTCACTCTGCCCCACGCCCAGGGTGGTGATGAGATGAGTCAGGATCTCTGTGCCGTCGATGCCCCTCCACAGGAAGGTGTCGTAGGGGAACTCATTGATCTGGTTCCAGGCCAGCTTGGTGGTCATGAAGTAGTCGATGCCGGATTTTTTCATGATCTGGGGCAGGGCGCCGGAATAGCCGAACACATCCGGCAGCCACAGGATCTTGTTGTCCACGCCGAACTCCTCCCGGAAAAATCGTTTCCCGTAGAGGAACTGGCGCACCAGGGATTCCCCGCTGGTGAGGTTGCAGTCCGCCTCCACCCACATGCCCCCCTCCGGCTCCCAGCGGCCTTCCGCCACGCGCTGCTTCACCTGGGCATAGAGCCTGGGATAGCGCTCCTTTAAGAAGGCGTAAAGCTGAGGCTGACTGGACATAAAGCGGTAATTGGGATATTCCTCCATCAGCTTTAACACGGTGGCAAAGCTTCTGGCCGTCTTCTCCCTGGTCTGCTGGATGGTCCAAAGCCAGGCCACATCGATGTGGGTGTGGCCGATACAGGTGGCGATGACGTCCGCAAAGCCCGCCATATCCTCATAGAGGGCCTTTGTAAGATAGTTCTGGGCCTCCCGCACGGATGCATAAAACTCCTCCGAATAGGGCGTCCGCAGATCCAGCAGGTTGACGCAGTTATTTAGAACCTCCGCGATCTTCTTTTTCTCCAGGCTGTCCGGGTCCATCCTGGAAAATGCCTCCCGCGGCACCTCCAGGTCATAGTAGAGGCGGTGAATTTCCGCATCCAGCTCAAAGACCTCCACGGTCAGCACCAGCTCCGCATACTCCACCCCCGTGTAGGCCTGCAGCTGAATATCGTAGTTCTCCCCGGCCACGGCGCGCTCCGTCAGCCTTGCCTCCGTGTGGTTGGTGTCCATGCCCTGCACGGGCTCGCCGTTTACAAAGAGCAGGAACTGGGGATTTTTGGCGTCCCAGCCGTTCAACTGGGTGCAGACCTTCAGCCACAGGCTCTTTCCCTCCCGCTCCTTTGTCACCTGATAGCTGGTCTTAAACCAGTAATGCTCGTCCGGGCCGTACCAGTGCATGGTGCCCGCCGCAAAGGGCTCAAAGGCCCCGGGAGCCGCCTCCGCTTCCTCCGGGTAAAAGAACCGGCCCTTCTTGTACGAAAGCTTCTCCACCCGCTCCTGACCACGTATCCGCAGACGTTCCAGCTCGC
>CALWDR010000206.1 GCA_944376745.1 uncultured Lachnospiraceae bacterium | reverse complement strand
TGGAACACAGCCCTGGATGGCGCTTTTGTTATAAGCAGACCATGGAAAGACGCCGGTACTTGGCGAACCGGCCGCTGCGTCTTGATTTTATGACAATAGAAAGTTCGCGAAGCGGACTTTCTATTGTAGAGCGAGAGCGCGTCTGCGTTAACAAAAGCGTCACCCAGGGCGTCCTCCAGACATAATCGTAAAGCATTCAAATTGTGTGCATAAAAATTCCCATTGACTTTTCCCCAAAAACGTCATACAATGTATACAAAATACAGGAGAACAACCATGAAAGAATTGAACCTGAGGGCGATGGCAAAAATTAATCTGGGACTGGACGTTTTGAGGCGGCGGGAGGACGGTTATCATGAGGTGCGGATGGTGATGCAGACCGTTCAACTTTACGATAAGATCACTCTGCGCCGGACCCAAAAGCCGGGGATCGAGGTAAGTACCAACCTCTACTATCTCCCGGTCAATGAAAACAATCTGGTCTACAAGGCGGCAAAGCTTCTGATGGAGGAATTTTCCATTGCCGAGGGGGTGCATATCAATCTTCAGAAATACATTCCCGTGGCGGCTGGAATGGCCGGGGGAAGCTCCGACGCGGCGGCGGTGCTCTTTGGGATAAACCGGATGTTCGGGCTGGGGCTTTCCCAGGAGAAATTGATGAAGCGGGGAGTAAAGCTGGGGGCGGATGTGCCCTACTGTCTCATGCGTGGGACGGCCCTGGCGGAGGGGATCGGGGAGAAGCTTACGGCGTTAAAGCCTGCGCCCAGGTGCCCGGTTCTCATTGCGAAGCCCGCCATCAGCGTCTCCACAAAATTTGTCTACGAGCATCTGGTGCTTGATGAGAATACCAGGCATCCCGATATTGACGCCACCCTTCGCGCCATTGAGGCGGGGGATGTGAGGGCTATGGCGGCCAGCATGGGCAACGTGCTGGAATCCGTCACCTGTGCCCGCTATCCGGTGATCGGGCAGATCAAGGAGACCATGCTGGAGTATGGGGCCATGAACGCGCTGATGAGCGGCAGCGGTCCTACGGTGTTCGGCCTGTTTGAGGGGAAGGCGGCGGCCAGGGAGGCGCTTTATGCCTTGAAGAAGCGGAATCTGGCGCGGCAGGTGTATCTGACGGAGATGTATCAGAACAGGAGGTCACAATGACGGAAAAGCTTACATTGAATATGAACGCCTATCTTCCTTTGCGGGACGTGGTATTCAATACCCTGCGGGAAGCGATACTGAAGGGAGAATTAAAGCCGGGCGAGCGGCTGATGGAGCTGCAGCTTGCCGCCAGGCTGGGGGTGAGCCGGACGCCCATCCGGGAGGCCATCCGCATGCTGGAGCTGGAGGGCCTGGCGGTGACGGTGCCGAGGAAGGGCGCCCAGGTGGCCAAGATGACCGAGAAGGACATGGAGGACGTGCTTCAGATCCGGCAGACCCTGGATGAGCTGGCGGTGAAGTTGGCCTGCGACAAGATCACGGAGCAGCAGCTCCGGCTGCTGAAGGGGGCGGTGCGGGACTTTGAGGAATCCACCAGGAGCCGGGATGTGAAGAAGGTGGCCCAGGCGGACGTGGCCTTCCACGACGCCATTTACCGGGCGGCGGACAACCCCAAGCTGATGAACCTTCTGAACAATCTGCGGGAGCAGATGTACCGTTACCGGGTGGAATATCTGAAGGATGAGACGGCATATCCCACGCTGATCGCCGAGCACCGGGAGATTTACGAGGGGCTTGTGCGCCGGGATAAGGAGACGGTGGCGGCGGCCATGGTCAAGCATGTGATGAACCAGGAGATCGTGGTGAAAAATATGATCCGGGAGCAGGAATAAGATCATAGCGCGGTGAAAAGTAAGGAAAAATATGATCCGGGAGCAGGAATAAAATCATAGTGAGTAAGAGAAACTGTTTGGTAGCGGACAGTTTCTTTTTTTGTTCCACGGGGAAATTTTCCTGAAAAACGCTCCGCAAAAAAGGGGGATTTTATGCCAACTGCAATTTCCAGGAACCTCAACCAGAATATCGACGCCTTTTCCCGGCTGTTTGGCGACTGCGCGGACATCAAGACACGCAGGATGAAGCTGGGAAAGGATTTAAAGACCCAGTGCTTCATCGCCTACGTGGAGGTGGCCGTGGGGAATATGCTTTTAGAAAATTCCGTCCTGGGCAAGCTGTTAAATACTCTGTGGGAAATGCCGGAGGAACAGATCCTTCTGTACCTTCGGGAAAATGCCTTCGGAATCTCGGATGTGACCGAATATGACAATCTGGAGGACGCGGCCACCGGCATGCTGACCGGGGACGCCATTTTCTTCATCGACGGCTATGACAGAGCCCTGAAGATCAAGGACAAGGGCTATCCCAACATGGGGGTGAAGGAGCCCCAGTCGGAGAAATCCGTCCGGGGCTCCAACGAGGGCTTTGCGGAGTCCATCAAGGTGAACACCGCCCTCATCCGGAAAAGGCTGCGGACGCCCAAGGTGAAGGTGCGGGAATCCTTTGCCGGGCGGCGCTCCCACACCAACGTGGACCTGGTGTATATGGAGGATCTGGTCCGGCCCGACCTGCTTGCCGCCATTGAGGAGCGGCTTGGGGAGTTTGAGATTGACGGGGTGCTGGACAGCGGCATCGTGGAGCAGCTGGCGGAGGGGAGTTGGATTTCCCCTTTTCCCCAGTTTCAGACCACCCAGAGGCCGGACCGGGCGGCCATGGCCATTCTGGAGGGGCGCATCGTGCTCCTGACGGACAACTCGCCGGTGGCGCTGATCCTGCCCACGGGCTATAATTCCTTTATCCAGACGGCGGACGATTACTACACCCGCTGGGAGATCGCCTCCTTCACCAGGCTCCTTCGCTACATCGCCTCCTTCCTGGCCATGACTTTGCCGGGGCTGTATCTGGCGGTGAGCAATTTCCACACCCAGATCCTGCCCACGGATCTGCTGCTGTCCTTTGCGGCGGCCCGGCAGGGAGTACCCTTTCCGGCGGTGGTGGAGGTCCTCATTATGGAGCTGGCCTTCGAGCTTCTGCGGGAGGCCGGGGTGCGGATACCGGGGGCTCTTGGCAATACCATAGGCATTGTGGGGGGCCTGATCATCGGTCAGGCGGCGGTGGACGCCAACATTGTCAGCCCCATCGTGGTGATCGTCGTGGCCCTGACGGCCCTCTGCTCCTTCACCATCCCCAATGAGGAATTTGCCACGGCCTTTCGGATACTGAAATTTCTGTTTATTTTGCTGTGCGCCTATCTGGGATTTTTCGGATTCCTCTTAAGCCTGCTGGCGGTGCTGATCCATCTGTCCCACTTGCAGAGCTTTGGGATTCCTTATCTGACGCCCTTTGTGGGGCCGGATCTGAACCGCTATGACGACGAGCGGGACACCTTTCTTCGGCTGCCCCTTGGATTTTTGAAGCGGCGCCCCATCTACACCCGGGAAAATGCCAGAGTGCGGCTGAAAATGAAGAAGCGGGAGGAAAAGAAAAATGTTCTCTGACAATGACCGGATCTCCATACGTCAGACAAGAAGGCTGCTGATCCTGGACCTGTTCGGGGTGAGCAGCCTGCTGCTCCCGGGACTGCTGGCGGAGGCGGCGGGGACGGACGGGATTTTCTGCATCGGGGCGGGAGCCCTGCTGGCGCTTCTCTACCTGGGGCTTCTGGGGCGGGTGCTGGGGCAGATGAAGGGCGGCTTTTATCCGTATTTAAAGGAGGTGCTGGGCGGCTTTCTGCGGGATGCTGTGATGCTCTTCTTTTTGTTTTTCTTCCTGCTGTTGGGAGCCTTTGTGCTGTACCAGCTGACGGGGCTGGTGCGCTCCTGGCTGCTGCCGGAGGGCTCCTACGGCCTGATCAGCGGGCTGATCCTGCTGTTGGCGGCTTACGGAACCGTGCGGGGCATCGAGGGGCGGGCGCGGATCTATGAGATCTTGTTCTGGTTTCTGCTGGCGCCCCTTCTGTTGATGCTGGCCTTCGCGCTGCGAGGGGCCAACCCGGATTACTGGACGCCGGTGGCCGTCTCCGGCGGAAGGGGATTCTTAAGGGGGAGCCTTACGGTGTTCGGATTTTTTCTGCCGGTGGTTCTGGTGCTGTTTTTAAAGGAACACAGCAACAGGCCAGAGAAGCTTTTAAAGTGCGCCGGCTGGGCCGTAGGGGCGGCGGCGGTGCTGAACGCAGCGGTCTACCTGATGCTCCTTGGAAATTTTCAGGTCAAGACCACCGTGGCCCTGGAGCGCCCGGTGATCACCCTCATGAGCATGGTGAAGCTGCCCGGCGGCTTTTTCGAGCGGATGGACGCGCTGATGACGGCCATCTGGTTTTTCTCCATGTTTGCGCTGATGAACACGGGGGTATTTTACTCCGGCCATATTTTGAAGGAGCTGTTTCACGAGACCAGGACCCACTACGGGCTGCTGGCGGTGCTGGCGCTGGAATTTCTCGGGGCCCGCTGGTTTTTCCTGTATCCGGGAGCGGAGGAGCTCTACGGGAGCTTCCTTTTGTATGTGGCCGGGCCTGTGCTGGCGGCGCTGCCGCTGCTTTTGTGGCTTGTGGGGCGAATCCGGAAGGTCGGGGACGGGGGATGCGGGGCAAAGAGCGGGGAGCCCGAAGGGACGGGCGTGAAGCAAAGGGAAATGCGTAAGGGGGCCGTTCCCCGGAGGCGTGGAGAGGAGGCGGAGTAGATGGAAGAAAAAGAGAATGGGAAGAATGGCGGGCTGCGGCGGAAGCAGAGAGCTTCCCGGCGGACACGGGGAACAAAGGGGATACGGCGGGTGCAGAGAAGAACCAGTTCTGCGGGCCTGTGGGCCCTGGCGGCTTGGGCTTTGATTTTCCTGGGAGGCTGCGGGACCAGGGAGCTGGAGGACCGGGGCTTTCCGTTGGCCGTGGGCATCGACAAGGAGGAGGAGGGCATGGCGCTGTCCTTTGATTTTCCCGATCTCTCTCAGGGGGACGATGAGAAAAACCCCAGCGAAAGGACCGTGACCTTCTCCGTGGAGGCCGGGGCCTATTACGAGGCCCAGAAAGCCTATGAAAACAACACCAACAAGGTGCTGGATTACAATCATTTAAAGGCCATCATCCTCAGCCAGGAATTTCTCGGGGACAACGAGGCTCTGCGTGAGCTTTTGTCCTGGCTGGAGCACGAGCAGGTGGTGGCCCGCAACACCTATCTTTTCGTGGCAAAGGACCGGGCCGCGGAGATCCTCACGCTGACGGAGGGGACCGGCGGCTCCGTGGGAAAATATCTGGAGCAGATGGTGAATACCCAGGAGGATTTCAAGGAACAGAAGGCGGTCACCATCGGGGATCTGATGAACCAGTGGCACAACCAGAACGAGGAGCTGCTGCTTCCGGTCCTTACAGACAACGGGGAGGCGCCCTCCATCACGGAGTACGCGGTCCTTGGCGCTTTCTCCTATCGGGGAAATATTTCCGTGGAGGAGGCCATGAAGGCCTTCTTAAGCCGGAATCAGGTGGAGCGCTTCTGGTATGAGCTGAAGGAGGGCCAGGTGGTGGAGATCCAGAATATCCGGCGAGAGATCCGCATTTACGGACAGGGGGACAAGCCGGCGGCGGAGATCGAGCTGACGGGGGAGGCCCGGATGAAAATGGGGGACGAGGGTGCGAGCGCGGGAAAGCTGGAGAAGCAGTTGAACCGGCAACTGGCGGAATCCCTGGCCATGACGGCGGAGAAGCTTCTGAAGGAGCCGGGGACGGATATGAGCAACAGCTTTATCAAGCTGGGCGGCTATAACCGGGACTTGTATGAGAAATACCGGCAGGATTACGAGGGATATCTTTCGGATCTTCGGCTGTTGTTTTCCGTGGATGTGAAGCTGGTGAACGAGTAGCGGGTTTCGCCTGCGGCAAGGCGGGCTTTGGGGAGGCGGGCATAGGCTGGAGCCTTCCGGGATGAGCCAACCGTACCGATAAAAAGAGGTGTATAAGAAAAATTTTCCAGGCAATACTCTCCTTAACAGGAGGATAGGACATGAAGATTCGTTGGAAAAGAATACTGAAAAATGCGGCGGTGGGTCTGGCCTTTGCGGCCATCGCCCTTGTGGGCTTGCGGCGGTACAGCCAGGAGCGGCTGGCCCAGGATCTGGCGGACAAGATCATCCGCTTCCACGTTCTGGCCAACAGCGACAGCAAGGAGGACCAGGAATTAAAGCGAAGGGTCCGGGACTGTGTGGGCGCCTATATGCAGACGGAGCTTGCGGGGATTTCCGGGGCGGCAAAGAGCCGGGAGATCATCAGGCGGGATCTGTGGAGCATTGAGCGGGAGGCGGAAGCGGTGGTGCGCGATGCGGGCTATTCCTATGAGGTGGCGGCCTCCCTGGCCTGGACGGAATTTCCGGTGAAGACCTACGGGGCCTACACCTTCCCGGCGGGGGAGTACGAGGCCCTGCGGGTGGTCATCGGCGAGGGCGCCGGGGAGAACTGGTGGTGCGTGATGTATCCCAACATGTGCTTTCAGAACAGCGTCTACGAGACGGTGGACGAGGAGGCCGGGGAATCTTTGCGCCAGGTGCTGACCCCGGAGGAGTACGAGGCGGTGATGGAGGAGGGGGATTACGAGATAAAATTCAAATGGCTGTCGTTTTTGGAGTAGTGGGGCTTGCATATTTGCACCAAAAAAGGTACAATGAGTACAGTAGCATTGGACTTTTTGGAGCGTACATACTATGAGTCAGTCATTGGAAAATAGAAAATATGCGCCCATCGGGGTTTTTGACTCCGGGGTGGGCGGCCTTACGGTGGCCCGGGAGATCATGCGGCAGCTGCCGAAGGAGCGGATCATTTATTTCGGGGATACGGCCCGGGTGCCCTACGGCAGCAAGTCCAGGGAGACCATTACCCGGTATTCCCGGCAGATCATTCATTTTTTGCAGACCAAGGGCGTGAAGGCCATTGTGGTGGCCTGCAATACGGCCAGCGCCTTCGCCCTGGAGACGCTGCGCCCGGAGCTTTCCATCCCCATCATCGGCGTGGTGGAGCCGGGAGCCAGGGTGGCGGCCAGGACCAGCAAAAACGGCAAGATCGGCGTGATCGGTACCGAAGGGACCATCGGAAGCCAGATCTACACCACCACCATCCGGTCCTACGCGCCCGGGGCGGAGGTCATCGGAAAGCCCTGCCCCCTGTTCGTGCCTCTGGTGGAGGAGGGGTGGCTTAAGGACCCCATCACGGTGGAGATCGCCCGGCGGTATCTGGATTCCTTCCTGAAATCGGACATTGACACCCTGATCATGGGCTGCACCCACTACCCCCTCCTTCGCAGTACGCTGCGGGGAATCCTGGGGGACAGGGTGAACCTGGTCAATCCCGCCTATGAGACGGCCCGCTGCCTGAAGGAGCTTTTGGAGGAGCAGGATCTGGTCAACGACGGTGCGGGGGAGGAGACCGGATTGCAGTATCAGTTTTACGTCAGCGACGCCGCCGAGAAGTTTAAGAATTTCGCCAACTCCATTTTGCCCTGTGAGATCGAGGAGGCGCAGCTGATACAGATCGAGGAGTAGAAGATGACAAAGGATATTTTGCTGAGCATCAGCGGCCTGCAGTTTATGGCCGACGAGGATGGCCCCGGGGAGCCTGTGGAGGTGATCACCGCCGGGGATTATTATAAGAAGAACGACAAGCATTACGTGCTCTACGACGAGGTCATGGAGGGCTTTGAGGGCAGCACCAAAAATATCATCAAGGTGAGCCCGGACTGCCTGGACATCACAAAGCGCGGCGTCTCCAACGTGCACATGGTGTTTGAGAAGAACAAGAAAAATGTGACCTACTATCACACGCCCTTCGGGAGCCTTCTGATCGGCATCGACGCCAGGAGGGTGAACGTGGCGGAGACCGAGGAGAACATCCATGTGACGGTAAATTACGATCTGGAGGTCAACTATGAATTTCTGGCCAACTGCGATATCACCGTGAACATCAAGTCCCGGGAGGGCGGGGATTTTCGGCTGTCTTAGGAATGGAGAGGAAAGCGTAAGAAGTGTCTGATGTTCCGGCAGCTGTGGAAAGAGATATTCCTGCAAAATAAAACGGCTTAACCGCAGAAGACGGAAAAGCCGTTTTAGTCTATGTATCTGCCAGGATAGGAAGAAGCTGTCATTTCTTCTTCTTGTCCTTCTCCTTCTTGGGTGCGGAGGCCTGCATCTCGTTGGCCTTGGCCCGCAGCCTTGCCATAAAGCCCTTCTTCTTGGGCTTGGTCTCAAGACTTCCGCGCAGTCCCTTCACGCCGGTGATATAAAGGCCGCTGACAAGGGCCTTCACTTCCTTCTTCACGGGAATGGAGTCAAAAATCTCGGCGTCGCAGATCAGAGATACCACCTTGGGACCTACCTTGGCCTTGACAATGGGTACCTTGGAGCGGCGCAGAAGCTTGGGGGTCTGCTCCACCACAATAGCCGGAAGCCCCGCATCCTTTAAGCGCATGCGCTTCTTATCAATGATCAGCATGGACATGGTCTGGGCGGAGGCGGCGATCTGCTCGTCCTGCTCGGCCTTTTTCTTCTGAGATTTCTTTCCTAAAAAATATAACACGACAATGCCCACAAGCATTACCGCGCAGATGACAATCATTACGATGGTAAACGGCTTCATATATAGTTCCTCCCTTTCATCGAGTACGAGAAACATTGTACCATTGATTTTGGGAAAAATCAATGGTACAATGAAGCAAAAAGAAATATTTTTGTCAGGAGGATTTTATGAGGAGAGCGCAGAAGATAACGGCTGTGGTCAGCGTGCTCATCGTTCTGGTGCTGGCTGTGGTCCTGGGGATTTTCCTATGGACGGAGGAGCGAAAGGCACGGGAGGAAGGGGACACGCTGGAGACGGTGGAAAGTGACGGACAGGAGCCGGAGGGCGGTTCAGAGGAAGCCGGGGAAGACGGCACGGATTCAGACGGGTCCAAGGAGGAAGAGACGCCAGGGACGGGGGAAGACGGAGAAGCCGTTTCCGGGCAGGAGCCGGAGGAACCTCAGGAGCCCCAGGAGCCGGAGGAACCTCAGGAGCCCCAGGAGCCGGAGATTTCCGACGTGAACATGATGTTTACCGGGGACGTGATGCTGGGAAGCTCCGTGTTGGCCAACTATGACAGCGCGGGCCTTGACGGGATATTGTCTGAATATCTGCAGACGGAGCTTTTGCAGGCGGATCTGACTGTGATCAATGAGGAATTTCCTTTTTCCTCCCGGGGAACGCCCATGCCGGATAAGACTTACACCTTCCGGGTGGACAAGTCCTACTTAAGCGTTTTTCAGGAGATGGGGGTGGATGTGGTGAGCCTTGCCAACAATCACGCTCTGGATTACGGCGAGGAGGCTCTGCTTGATACCTTTGACGCCCTTGATGAGGTTGGGATCCCCTATGCGGGGGCCGGCGCGGACAAGGAGCGGGCGGAGGAGGCCATTTTCTTTGAGCGGGGCGGGCGGACCATAGGCGTTCTGGCGGCTTCCCGGGTGATTCCGGTGGTGGAATGGAATATTGAGAACCGGCAGCCGGGGCTTTTCTGCACCTATGACAGCACGGCGCTGGAGGCGGCCATTGCCCGCACCCGTCCATTGTGTGATTACCTGATCATCTATGTACACTGGGGGATCGAGCGGCAGGATTACCCCGAGGAGTACCAGCGCACCCTGGCGGAGGCTTACATCGACGCGGGGGCGGATCTGGTGGTGGGCTCCCATCCCCATGTGCCCCAGGGCATTGAGTATTATAATGGAAAGCCCATCGTCTACAGCCTGGGAAATTTTATCTTCAATCCCAACATGGTGGCGACCTACGCGCTGAAGGTGCTGTGGAGCGTCGACGGGCAGGCGCAGCTTCAGGTGATTCCGGTTAAGACGGACAATGCCCTCACCGCGGACCTGATCGGGGAGGCGAAACAGGAGATGCTTCGTTATGTTGAGAACATTTCCTTTGACGTGTCCATCGACGAGAACGGGATGGTGACGGCGGCGCAGTAGGCGGCCCCGCCGCGTCAGGAAGAGTTGGGCGCGTGCTTACGGTTTTGCCGCGCCGGGCAGGTCTCCCGGCGGCCCCGCCGCCGCGTCAGGCGGAGGTCTCCCCGTGGGCCTGCCGCCATTCCCGGGGGCTTAGGCCGGTCTGCTTCTTGAAGGAGTGGGAGAAGGTGTACAGATCCCCGTAGCCCAGGGAGTCGGCGATGTATTTCACGTCCACGGCGGTGGTTTCCAGGAAGGCCTTGGCCTTCTCTGTCTTGAGGTGCAGAATATACTGCTGGGGGGAAACTCCCAGCTGTTTTTTAAAGAGGCTGCAGAAATAGCTGCGGTCAATGCCCAACTGTCCGGCCAGCTTTGACACGGAGATCCGGTCATAAATGTTCTGGTTGATGTATTTGACCGCAGCCTCTGTGTAGGCATGCTGGCTGGAAGGGGTGTGCCTCTTCACATTTCCGCATTTGATCAATTCATGGATGAAGAAATAGATGTAACCCATGGTCTTGGGAGAATCAAAACCGTCCTGTTCCCCGTGTAAAATCACTTTGTTGAGGGTCTTAAGAAGCGCGTCGGAGTAGGCCAGGGTGGGAGTGTCCTTGGACAGGCCCGCGGAGCGCAGAAGGCCGGGCAGGACAATGCCCCGGAATCCGATCCAGGTATAGCTCCAGGGCGTTGCGATATCCGCCTGGTAGAAGGTCAGAAGATCCGGCGGGATGAAAAAAAGCTCCCCCTTGTTCAAATGATAGGTTCTGCCGGCAATGGTGAAGGTCCCCGTTCCCTCCGTGACAAAATGCAGCAGGAAGATGTCCCGGATATAGGGGCCGAAGCTGTGGCCGGGAGCGCAGTCCTCCTGGCCGTACTGGGCCAGTTGGATATCGTGAAAGGGATAGTAATCAAAGGTACGGGTTAATGACTCCATGTTTTACTCCTCATTGTTGTTGTCCGGCTTTTTGGACATCCAGGTATACCCGCAGTGTGTTTCATCATTATTGTTGTCTTAGGGTGCTGCAGATAAAATATCACATTTTGACAAGTATTGCAAGCATTTTGGCATTTTATTTCAGGGGAAGGATGCTATAATAAGGTCAGTAACGGCGGGAGGCGCAGAGCCCTTCGCCGGCAAAAATAAAAATGAGGTGAAAGAGGATGAAGATTACATTTATGGGCGCAGGCAGCACTGTATTTGCCAAAAATGTGCTGGGCGACTGCATGCAGACGGAGGCTCTCCGGGAGGCGGAGATCGCGCTTTACGACATTGACGGGGAGCGGCTGGAGGAGAGCTTTGAGCTGATCTCGGCACTCAACAAAAATACCAATGAGGGACGGGCGGAAATCCGCAGATACCTCGGCGTGGAGAACCGCAAGGACGCCTTAAGGGGCGCCAGCTTTGTGGTGAACGCTATCCAGGTGGGCGGCTACGACCCCGGCACCATCATCGACTTTGAAGTTCCCAAGAAATACGGCCTGCGGCAGACCATCGGCGACACCCTGGGAATCGGCGGGATCATGCGGGCCCTGCGGACCATCCCCGTGATGGAGGATTTTGCCCGGGATATGGAGGAGGTCTGCCCCGACGCCTGGTTTTTGAATTATACCAATCCCATGGCTATGCTTTCCGGCTACATGCAGCGGTTTACCAAGGTCAAGACCGTGGGCTTATGCCACAGCGTGCAGGTCTGCTCCCAGGATCTTCTGAAGCGGCTGGACATTGAGGTGGACGGATTTATCGACAAGATCGCCGGGATCAACCATATGGGCTGGCTGCTGGAGATCACCGACCTTCAGGGAAATGACCTGTATCCGCTGATCCGGGAAAAAGCCCTTGCCAAGAACAAAAATGAAAAGCACGACGATATGACCCGCTTTGAGTATATCAAATATCTGGGCTACTACTGCACCGAGAGCAGTGAGCACAACGCGGAGTACAATCCGTTTTTCATTAAGTCAAGGTACCCGGAGCTTATTGAGAAATACAATATTCCCCTGGACGAGTATCCCAGAAGGTGCGTCAATCAGATCGAAGGATGGAAGAAGCAGAAGGAAGAGCTTATGGCCGGCGGGAAGATCACTCATGAGAGAAGCCGGGAATATGCCTCCCACATCATGGAGGCCATGGTCACCAACAAGCCCTACAAGATCGGCGGAAATGTGCTGAATACGGGCCTCATCACCAACCTGCCCGCCAACGCCTGCGTGGAGGTCCCCTGCCTGGTGGATGGAAGCGGCATCTGCCCCACCTACATCGGCGACCTTCCCGAGCAGCTTGCGGCCATGAACCGCACCAACATCAACGTACAGCTTCTGACCATCGAGGCCGCCCGGTCCCACAAAATGGAGGACATTTACCGGGCCGCCATGCTGGAGCCCCACACCGTAGCGGAGCTGTCTTTGGACGATATTGTGGCCATGTGCGACGAGCTGGTGGCGGCGCATCAGGCCAAGGGGTATATGCTGGAGTATAAATAAAGAAAGTTCCCATTTCTCCCGGCAGTTCCGGGGGAGAAGAAAAATTCCCGTTTCCCCCGGCAAGTTCCGGGGGAGAAGCAAAGTTCCCATTTCCTACGGTAAGTTCCGGGGAAATGGGAACTTTTTTGGATTTACCGGTCATTTTGTTAAAAATCAGAGAAAATCCACAGATTTGAGAGTTGAAAATCCGGTGTGCGTGCATTTATAATAGGGGTAGGATTGCAGAAAAGGAAGTACAGCGCAATCTGTGGAAGCGTTGGGGAAAAATGATTGCCCCAACAGGAACAATATTTCAGAGAGGATTTTGCGTGATGACAGAGAGAGAACGATTTATCAAGACCTTAAAATGTGAAAAGATCGGAGGCAGGGTGCCGCACTTTGAACTGGTATTTTTTCTGACCATGGAAGCCTTCGGGAAAATGCACCCCCAGCACCGGCTTTACAGCCAGTGGAATCAGATGAGCTATGAGGAGCAGAAGCTGCAGATCGAGGACGTGGCCCAGGTGCTGGTGGACACGGCGAGAAAGTATCACCACAGCGCCATATTTGTCCAGCACAATCTGGTGGGCGTGGAGAATACCCAGTGGCTTCTGGAGGCCATCCGGGAGAAGTGCGGGGACGAGTATTATCTGATGATGCACGGGGACCCCACCTGGGCCATTCCAGACGGCGATACCATGATGGATTTTGCGGCCCAGATGCTGGAAGAGCCGGAGAAGCTCAATGAGATCTCCAAGCGGCGGGTGGAGGAGCATGCGAAATTCGCGGAGGAGCTTCACAGGAGAGGGCATCTGCTGGACGGTTTTACCCTCTGCTCCGATTATTGCTTCAACGTGAACCCCTTCTTCTCCCCGGACCAGTTTGGGGAGCTGATCGCGCCGTTTTTAAAGGAGATCATCGGTATTTACCATGAGATGGGCTACTATGTGATCAAGCATACCGATGGCAATATCATGCCCATCCTGGATCAGATGGCGGCCTGCGGCATGGATGCCATCCATTCCCTGGATCCCCAGGGCGGCGTCAGCATTCCGGAAGTCCGCAAGATCGTGGGTGACAAGATCGCCCTGATCGGAAATGTGAACTGCGGGCTTCTGCAGACCGGCACCGACGAGGAGTGCGACGCGGATGTTCTGCGTTCCTTAAGAGAGGGCATGGCCACCGGTGGCGGCTACATTTTCTCCACCTCCAATTGCGTGTACACCGGCATGCCGCTTAGAAGATATGAGCGTATGCTGGAGCTGTGGGAGGAGCACGGGGTATATCAATAGAAGAAAGCAGATAACAGACAGGCTGCGCCCCCCACATTCATATTTTTAGGGCGGGGATCATGGACGACGGGCGGAAAGATTCAGCTTGCCAGTAAAATAGGCCTGTGATACACTAAAGAAAAGGGAAAAAGGAGTGTGAGGGCAGTGCATAAAATTTTTAATGTGAGCGCGGTCTGCAATCCCAGACTGCATTATATGGTAGATATTACGGATAGATTGCGGAAAATCAGAACCATGGTGGACGCAGGTCAGTATTTTACCATGAACCGCGCCAGACAGTACGGCAAGACAACGACTTTGAGATTATTGGGGCAATTTTTGGAAAAGGATTACCTGGTGGTAAGCCTGGATTTTCAAATGCTCGGCGCAGCCAGCTTTCAGACGGAAAATACTTTTTCCCTGGCCTTTGCCAGAATTTTTTTGAGAACATTGCAGAGAAATGGGGATGTGGAACCGGAAAAATGTAAGGATATGCTGGAAACATGGGGAAAAAAGATCATTGAGAGAAGGACAGATTACGTATTACAGGAGCTGTTTGAAGATATCAGTGATATTTGCGGCGCTTCAAAGAAACCTATGGTGTTGTTTATTGACGAGGTGGACAGCGCAACCAATAATCAGGTGTTTTTGGATTTTCTGGCGCAGCTGCGGGTTTATTATATCAATCGTGAGAAGTTTCCTACATTTCAGTCGGTAATTCTGGCTGGGGTTTATGATGTGAAAAATCTGAAGCGGAAATTCGTTGCTGAGGATGAACATAAGGTTAATAGTCCATGGAATACCCGCGCAGGCAACGAGGAAAATGGGCGTTTACGCACATTTGACGACTGCCCGTGGGACTATAGGGAGCTTGCTCCCTATAGTATTGCGGCGGATTTTTTGGTGGATTTGGGGTTTTCCGCAAAGGATATAGCTGGCATGCTTACAGAATACGAAAAAGATTATCAAACCGGAATGGATGTGGAGGCGATTGCCGGACTGATCTATGATTATACCTCCGGCTATCCGTTTCTGGTTTCCCGTATCTGTAAGCTTATAGATGAGCGGATAGCGGGCAGCGGGAACTTCCCGGACAAAGCTTCCGCCTGGACAAGGGAAGGCATACAGGAGGCTGTTCATATGCTGCTTGCCGAGAAAAATACGTTGTTTGAGTCTCTGACGGGGAAGCTTGAGGAGTATCCGGAACTGAAGCGTATGCTCTACACATTGCTGTTTCAAGGGAAAAGCATTGCCTATAACCCGGATGACGCAAGCATTGGTATTGCGTTGATGTTTGGGTTTGTGAAGATTGAGGATAACGGAACGGTTTCTGTTGCAAACAGAATTTTTGAAACGCGTCTGTATAATCTTTTTCTTACCACGGCGGAAGTACAGGAAAGTGATATTTACAAATCGGCCGCACGGGACAAAAATCAGTTTGTTCAGAACGGGCATTTGAACATGACGCTGATCCTGGAAAAATTTGTGACACATTTTAATGACCTTTACGGTGACCGGGGAGAAACCTTCCTGGAGGAGGATGGACGGCGATATTTTCTGTTATATTTACGGCCCATCATCAATGGTGTTGGAAACTATTATATTGAAGCCCGTACCCGTGATATGGAGCGGACGGATGTGATCGTGGATTATCTTGGAGAACAGTTTGTGATAGAACTGAAGATCTGGCGGGGCAATGCGTATCATACCCGTGGGGAAGCGCAGCTTTCAGAGTATCTTGACTACTATCATCTGAAAAAGGGGTATATGCTTAGCTTTCGCTTTGCGAAAAAGAAGGAGATCGGGGTTAAGGAAATCGTTGTCGGCGACAAGCTTCTGGTGGAAGCAGTGGTGTAACATTTGGAGGGGTAAAAAATATTAAAAAACCCTCTTGCCACCGCCGCCCGGACATGGTACAATATTAAATCATGGGACTCACAAAGAGTCTCTTATCAAAACAAAAAATCGCCTGGAGAGATGGAGCAGGGTTTTTGTATGGCAGAAATGCCGTATAAAAATCATGCTCTTTTTTCTTTCACGTGATGCCTCAAGCGCTTCCGTGAAAGGAGGCCGGGGTCAAAAGGTGGTTTGACCCCATGGGCAAGAGAGGAGATGGAAGCTATGGCAAGGTATGTTATGGCGCTGGACGCCGGGACCACCAGCAACCGCTGTATTCTGTTCAACGAGAAGGGGGAGATGGCAAGCGTCGCCCAGAAGGAATTTACCCAGTATTTCCCAAAACCGGGCTGGGTGGAGCACGACGCCAATGAAATCTGGTCCACACAGCTCGGGGTGGCGGTGGAGGCCATGCAGAAGGCCGGGGCAACGGCGAAGGATATCGCGGCCATCGGCATCACGAATCAGCGGGAGACCACTGTGGTCTGGGACAAGGAGACCGGGGAGCCGGTGTATCACGCCATCGTCTGGCAGTGCCGGAGAACCTCGGAATACTGCGATTCCCTGAAGGAGAAGGGGCTGACGGAGGTGTACCGCAGGAAGACGGGCCTGGTGATAGACGCCTATTTTTCAGGGACCAAATTAAAATGGATCCTGGACAACGTGGCGGGAGTCCGGGAGCGGGCAGAGCGGGGAGAGCTGCTGTTCGGAACCGTGGAGACCTGGCTGATCTGGAAGCTGACCAGGGGGGCCGTCCATGTGACGGATTATTCCAACGCCTCCCGGACCATGCTGTTTAATATCAACGAGCTGTGCTGGGACAGGGAAATTTTAAAGGAGCTGGATATCCCGGAGTGCATGCTGCCCAAGCCCGTGCCCTCCAGCCAGGTGTACGGCATGGCGCATAAAGCGTTTTTCGGCGGGGAGATCCCCATCGCGGGGGCGGCCGGGGACCAGCAGGCGGCCCTGTTCGGGCAGACCTGTTTCTCCCCGGGGGAGGCCAAGAATACATATGGAACCGGGTGCTTCCTTCTGATGAATACCGGGCAGAAGCCGGTATTTTCCAAAAATGGGCTGGTGACCACCATCGCCTGGGGGCTGGAGGGACAAGTGACTTACGCCCTGGAGGGCTCCATTTTCGTGGCGGGAGCGGCCATTCAGTGGCTTCGGGACGAGCTTCGGCTCATCGACTCCGCCGCTGATTCCGAGTATATGGCCAAGAAGGTGCCGGATACCCACGGCTGCTATGTGGTGCCGGCGTTCACCGGGCTGGGAGCGCCCTACTGGGATCAGTACGCCAGAGGGATCATTGTGGGCCTGACCCGGGGGGTCAACAAGTACCACATCATCCGGGCGACCCTGGATTCCCTGGCCTACCAGACCAACGACGTGCTCTGCGCCATGCGGGCGGATTCGGGCATTGAGCTTTCCTCCCTGAAGGTGGACGGCGGCGCCAGCGCCAACGACTTCCTGATGCAGACCCAGGCGGACATCATAGACGCGCCCGTCAACCGGCCGGGCTGCGTGGAGACCACGGCCATGGGCGCGGCTTATCTGGCCGGGCTGGCGGTGGGCTACTGGGCGGACAAGGAGGACGTGATGAAGAACTGGGCGGTGGACGCCAGCTTCCTGCCCTCCATCAGCGGGGAAGAGCGGGAGCGCCGGATCAGAGGCTGGAACAAGGCCGTAAAATATGCCTTTGACTGGGCAAGAGAGGATTGAAAGGTGACAGAGATGAAGTATGACGTGATCATTATCGGCGCAGGCGTGACCGGGAGCGCCGTGGCCCGGGAGTTGTCCCGGTACCGGCTGAAGGCGGCGGTGCTGGAGAAGGAGGAGGACGTGTGCAGCGGGACCTCCAAAGCCAACAGCGGCATTGCCCACGCGGGCTTTGACGCGGAGAGCGGCACGCTGATGGCGAAGCTGAACGTGGAGGGAAATCAGATGATGGAGGCTCTGTCCAGGGAGCTTGATTTTCCCTTCCGGCGAAACGGTTCCCTGGTGCTCTGCTTTTCCGAGGAGGACCGGCCAAAGCTGCGGACGCTCTATGAGCGGGGCGTGAAAAACGGCGTTGCGGGCTTAAGGATTCTTGAGAAAGAGGAAGTAAAAGCCATGGAGCCCAACATTTCCGATGAGGTGGAGGCGGCCCTGTATGCCCCCACCGGCGGTATCGTATGCCCCTTCGGCCTCACCATTGCCCTGGCGGAAAATGCCTGCACCAACGGAGTGGAATTTTATTTTGATACCCAGGTGACGGATATTCAGAGAGCGGATGACGGCTGGAAGGTTGTGGCGGGGGAGACGGTATATGAGACTCGCTTCGTGGTCAACGCCGCGGGCGTTTACGCGGATGTGTTCCACAACATGGTCAGCGCCCGCAAGATCCATATCACGCCGAGAAAGGGCGAATACTGCCTGCTGGATAAGACCACCGGAAATTTTGTGAGCCATACCATTTTCCAGCTCCCCGGCAAATACGGCAAGGGGGTGCTGGTAAGCCCTACGGTGCACGGCAATACGCTGGTGGGTCCCACGGCCACGGACATCGAGGAGAAGGAAGGGACCAACACCACCCAGGCGGGGCTTTCGGAGGTACGGGAAAAAGCTGCCCGCAGCGTGAAAAATCTTCCCATGAACCAGGTCATCACCTCCTTTGCCGGGCTTAGGGCCCACGAGGACGGCGGCGAGTTTATCATCGGGGAGCCGGGGGACGCGCCGGGCTTTATCGACTGCGCCGGGATCGAGTCCCCGGGCCTTACCAGCGCCCCCGCCGTGGGGAAAATGGTGGCCGGCATCATCGCCGGGAAGCTGCAGCCGGAGAGAAATCCGGATTTTGACGGTACCAGAAAAGGGATCTTAAACCCCGCGGCCCTCTCGAAGGAGGAGCGGGCGGCGCTCATCAAGGAAAAACCCGCCTACGGGACCATTGTCTGCCGCTGTGAGAGGATCACCGAGGGCGAGATCATCGACGCGGTGACCCGGCCCCTGGGGGCAAAATCCTTAGACGGCGTTAAGCGCAGAACCCGGGCGGGGATGGGCAGATGCCAGTCGGGCTTCTGCTCTCCCAGAACCATGGAGATCATTGCCCGGGAGCGAAAGATTCCCATGGAGCAGGTGACGAAGTCCGGCGGTGGTTCCGGCATTATCCTGGGAACCAATAAGGACCGGCTGTAGGAGGTATGAAAATGAGGCAGTATGATATTGTGATCATCGGCGGCGGCCCGGCGGGACTGGCCGCAGCATTGGAGGCAAAAAAGAGCGGCGGACAGCGGATCCTGATCCTGGAGCGGGACCGGGAGCTGGGCGGCATTTTAAATCAGTGTATTCATAACGGTTTCGGCCTGCACACCTTCAAGGAGGAGCTGACCGGGCCGGAGTATGCGGCCCGCTTTATCGAACAGGTGGAAAAGGAACAGATCGAATATCTTTTAAACACCATGGTGCTGGATATTTCCCCGGAAAAGGTGGTGACGGCCATGAACCGGGAGGAAGGGCTTTTTGAGATCCAGGCCGGGGCCGTGATCCTGGCCATGGGCTGCCGGGAGCGCTCCCGGGGAGCCCTGAACATTCCCGGCTACCGTCCGGCGGGGGTATTTTCCGCAGGGACGGCCCAGCGGCTGGTGAACATGGAGGGCTTTCTGCCGGGCCGGGAGGTGGTGATCTTAGGCTCCGGAGACATCGGCCTTATTATGGCCCGGCGCATGACCCTGGAGGGAGCGAAGGTGAAGGTGGTGGCGGAGCTTCTGCCTTACTCCGGCGGCCTGAAGCGGAACATTGTCCAGTGCCTTGACGATTACGGCATCCCCCTGAAATTAAGCCATACGGTGGTGGATATTCAGGGAAAGGAGCGGGTGACGGGAGTCACGCTGGCGAAGGTGGATGAGAACCGCAGGCCCATTACGGGGACGGAGGAATTTTATTCCTGCGACACTCTGCTGCTCTCCTGCGGTCTGATCCCGGAGAACGAGCTGTCCAGGGAGATGGGTGTGGTGATGAATCCCGTCACCTCCGGCCCGGTGGTCAATGAAAGTCTGGAGACCAGCATTCCCGGCGTCTTTGCCTGTGGAAATGTGCTGCACGTCCACGACCTGGTGGATTTCGTCTCTCAGGAGGCGGCCAGCGCCGGGCGCCATGCGGCGGCCTACGTGGCGGCGGAGAAGAGTGGAGAAGCCGCGGCCAGCAGCATCACAGTGAAGCCCCAGGGCGGCGTGCGCTACACCGTTCCATCCATCCTGCGTCCCCAGCGGATGGAGGAGGAGCAGATCCTCCGCTTCCGTGTGGGGGATGTGTACAAGAACCATTATGTTTCCATGTATTTAAACGGGGAACGGCTGGCGCACCGGAAGCGTCCGGTGATGGCGCCCGGGGAGATGGAGGAGCTGAAGCTGAAGAGGGAACAGCTTCTGGGTTGCCCGGCGGGTTCGGAATTGATCGTGACCATTGAGGAGGCGTAAGGTATGGAAAGCAGAGAATTGATTTGTATCGGCTGTCCCATGGGGTGCATGATGACCGTGACCCTGGAGGATGGCCGGGTGACGGCGGTAAGCGGCAACACCTGCAAGCGCGGGGACGTTTACGCCAGAAAAGAAGTGACTAATCCCACCAGGATCGTCACCAGCAGCGTCCGGGTGGACGGAGGAGAGCTGCCGGTGGTTTCCGTGAAGACCAGGGAGGACATTCCCAAGGGAAAGATTTCTGAGGTCATGGAGGCCTTAAAGGCAGTTTGCGTGCAGGCTCCCGTACAGATCGGGGACGTGGTGCTTGCGGATGTGGCCGGGACCGGGGTGGACATGGTCGCCACCAAAAATGTCCGGGCGGCCGCTGCCCGGTAGAGGAAAGAGGCTGCCGCAGATCACTCCGCCGCCAGTTCCCGCCGCCGCAGGTGCCGGTTGATGATCAGCAGATAAACAATGGTGGACACGGTGGAGCAGATGATGTCCGCCAGGGGCTCCGCGTAGAAGGTGTACTTCGCGGCAAAGAGCGTCGGCAGCAGCAGGGTGTAGACCACAAAGCTCCCCTTCCGGAACAGGGACAGGGTTAAGGAAACCCTGCAGCAGCCCAGGGCGGTAAGCCCGTCCACCAGCACGTACTGGAAGCTTAAGGGGATCACCGCCAGGGTGAAAACCTGGATGCCCCAGACGGACAGCTCCACCAAAGCGGAATCCCTGGTAAACAGAAGCACAAAATACTGCGGAAGTATCCGGGAGATCAGAAACATCACCGTGGTAAAGGCCAGACACAGAAGCAGGATGTATTTTTCCGCCTCCTTGATCCGTTTGGAGTTCCTGGCGCCGTAGTTAAAGCTGATCAGAGCCTGGGTCCCTCCGCTGATGCCCAGCATGGGCCCGGTGATCAGCAGCATGTAGCTCTGGACAATGGTGGCGCAGGAGATGAGAAGATCTCCCTCCTTCGGTCCGCCGTGGAACTGCAGGACACTGTTTAATACGATCAGAATGATGTTGTCCGTGGCCAGGATCAAAAAGGGCGAAAAGCCCAGGGCCAGTATCCGGCGGATGATGGCGAAATCGTAGCCGCCCAGGGAAAGGCGCACCGGCACCCGCCTGCTCCTTAAAAATCCCAGCACAAAGGCGAAGCTTGAAAACTGAGCGATCACCGTGGCAATGGCGGCTCCGGCCACATCCAGGCCGAACACGAAGATAAAAACCGGGTCCAGGATGATATTTACCACCGCGCCGATGAGGGTGCTGGCCATGCCGATGGTGGCAAAGCCCTGGCAGGTGATAAAATAGTTGAGCCCGATGGCCATCAGCGCGAAAAAGGTCCCCGCGGTGTAGATGGTCAGGTAGGTGTCTGCGTAGGGCATGGTGGCGGCGCTGGCTCCGAACCACAGCAGCAGCTTTTCTTTCAGCAGCAGAAAGACCACGGTGAGGACGGCGGCAAACACCGTCAGGGCCAGAAAGCTGTTTGCCAGGATCTGTTTCGCCTGCTGCTCCTTTTTCTCCCCCAGCTTCATTGCCATAAAAATAGAACCTCCAAGGCCCACCAGGGTGCCGAAGGAGGAGAGCAGGTTCACGATGGGGCCGCAGACGCCCACCCCCGCCAGTGCCAGATCTCCGATTTCCCTGATATTTCCGATATACATCCGGTCTATGATGCTGTACAGCACGTTGACAAACTGGGCTACCATGGCGGGAACCGCCAGCCGCAGCACCAGTGCCGGTACGGAATCTTTTCCCAGGTCATTTTGTATTTTCAAATGTTCCACTTCCTTTTCTTTCGCTTCAGAATCCTTATCTACTATAACAAAAAGTTCCTCAAAAGAGAAGAGATTTTTATTGTTATCCTGCAAAAATTATGGTATGGTTGAAGCAGTGATAGAAAACGACAAATATGACGTTTTTTATGAATATGCGGAGGGCTTTGCGGCGTTGAAAAGGCAGAGGAGGTAAGCGGCATATGAAGAAACAGATATGGATGGTATTTTTTATCTTAGGGATCACGGCAATGCTTTTGGCGGCGGGCTGTGGCAGGAGGAGCGAGACGGCTCTGGAAAATGAGCTGGCCTACCGTCAGCTTGGGATCAATAAAATGAACGAGGGGGACTATGAGGAGGCTGTGAAGATGTTTCAGCGGGCCCTGGACCAGTCCATGGCTGTCATTGACGATCTGGAGCTTGACATCAGCTATTACAAGGCCCTGGCCCAGTACAGGAGCGGGGACACGGAGGGGGCTCTCGCCACCTACACCGCCCTGATCGAGTATGATGAGAAGAATGCCGACGCTCTGTATTTGCGGGGAACCCTGTATCTTCAGGAGGGAGATGCAAAAAATGCCTGGAAGGACTACGAAAGCGCCCTGAAGGAGGCGCCTAAGGATATTGCCCTCAGCAATAAGATCGCGGTGAATTTAAGCGGCGTTGGCGAGACCGGGAAGGCGGGAGAGATTCTAAACCGCGCCCTTGAGGTGAAGGAGAAGGATGCGGCCGATTACCGGGAGAAGGGCTGGACCTATTACCTGCTGGGACAATATGACAGCGCCCGCACCTGCCTGAACAAGGCCAGGGACGAGGGGGACACGGAGGCGGTCTACTGCCTTGCCAAGGTGTGCGAGGCTCAGGGGGATACCGAGGAGGCCAATGAGCTGTACGAGCTCTATGTGGAGAGCCACAGCGACGACACGGAGACGCTGAACGCTCTGGGGCTTGCCCGGCTGAGCGAGGGCAGCTACGACCAGGCCCTGACCTTTTTCCAGAAGGCTCTGGAGCAGGAACATCCCGCCAACGAGCAGGAGCTTCGCCGGAATGAGATCATCGCCCTGGAATATTTGCAGGATTTTGCCCAGGCCAGAGAAAAAATGACGTCCTATCTTGCAGATTATCCCGACGACGAAGCCGCGGCCCGGGAATATGAATTTTTGCAGAGCCGGTAATGCGTGCCGGGGAGGAGTCCCAGCGCGGCTGTGCCTCAGTAGAAGTGTTCAGGTGCGTAGACTGCGCGGCGAGGATCCATTTAAAAAACTGGAGTGGGAGGTTGTGGCAGTGGATTTCCCGGTGTGTGTTCCGGAATAGGCAAAATGAATAAAAAGAAACCCGGCCGGTCCGGGATAATTTTGTAGAAAACTCTGAAAAACTGTCTAAAAGGAAAATAACCATTCTCAATTAGGAAAAAATGTGATATGATACAAGTGTCAATACAGTTTTCACTTGTAGATTTTTAAGGTCAGGTTTGATTCTGGATTCTGTTAAATCCCTTTTTACTTTGTAGAGCCTTTCGCTCCACGCAGGGAAAGTTGCGCATTTTGGGACGTGATGAAGGCCCCGGAAGCGGAATTTCTTATAAGAGTTGATGGAGCGTGTTGTAAAGAACGATCACTTCAGTTGGGAGCATTGCTTATGGAGAAAGAAGAAAAAGTTGAAAATATAGTGGAAGAATTGGGAGAGAACAGTTATAATAAAAGAAATGAGAGGATTTCTGAAGAAGTTCCGGGGGAGAATGGCGGCGGAGCCTTGGGGATGGCGGCGGGAGCCTATCGGAGAAAGAGTCATCTTGCCACTGTACTGGAGGTGGCGGGACATAAGGCGCGTTATGATGCGGAAGTCAAGAAAATTCTCAGTGACAGGACGATACTGGCATGGATTTTGAAATATACGGTCAGCGAATTTGAGAATTTCACGATAGAAGAAATCAGAGCGTCCATCGAAGGGGAACCGGAGGTATCTGCTGTGCCGGTCTATCCGGGCCGGAAGCCTTCGGAGGCGGTTACTGGATCTGCGGTGGAGGATGCGGTTCCTAATGAGGGGAAAATTACATACGACATCCGGTTTTATGTGATCACTCCGGGGGGAAAGCGTGTGAAGCTGTACATCAATGTGGAGGCTCAGAAAAAATATTATGCCGGATATGATCTGGTGACCCGGGCAGTTTTCTATTGTGCGCGCATGCTCTCCGCTCAGATGGATACGGAGTTTGGCGGCAAGGATTATGATGAGGTGAAGAAGGTGTATTCCATATGGATCTGCCTGGATACTCCGTCCTATGCGGCCAATACGATTACAGAGTACCACATTGCAGAGCGGAAAAAATATGGGGATTTTAAAGGAAGAGCCCGGTACGACCTGCTGTCGGCTGTGATGGTCTGTCTCGGGAAGGAAGCAGCAGGCAGCAGAAAGCAGAAGAAACAGCAGCAGGCCGGAACCAAACTGCATGCATTATTGGCAACGCTGTTGTCAGAAAGGATGAGTCCGGAGGAGAAGACAAAGCTTCTGGCGGACGATTTTGATATTGCGGCTACGGTGGAAATGAAGGAGGAGATGCGGATCATGTGTAATTTAAGTGATTTGATAGAGGAACGTGGAATTGAGCAGGGACTTGGGCAGGGAATAAAAGCCCTGCTTGAAGCCTACAAGGAATTTGGCCTCACACGGGAAGAAGCTATGACGAAAGTGGAGGAAAAGCTGCCGCTCTCCCCGGAGGCTGCGGAAGCGTATATGAGCCTGTATTGGGATTCGTAAGCGTAGGAAGTTTATTTTCGTGAAAGGACAACCATACAAAAAGCTACTGCCAAAAGATTTGTAACGGATCTTCTGGCAGTATTTTTATAGTTCCTGAAAAACAATATCTGCATATTCTGTCAGCTTTTCTGCAATTAACTGCCAATCATATTCCTGGATTGGGAATATGCCATCCTGTTCCAGAATCTTTTGTACCGGGAGAGAAATTCCTGTATCCCATTCGGAGTTATAGGATATAATTTTACACTGAATGGTGTCTAAAGCATTGGCGATGGTGTCATTCACCATGGCTTTATAGCTTTTCAATGCCCAATCAGAGCCGCCGCCGTGGGAAATAATGCCTAAAGGCCGTCTGATTTTATGATTTTGTCATAGATTTCATTGAACGCTGTATCATTTGCACACCTTTTGCTATGAAAGCATTTACCACAGCCGGTACAAGGAGATAACGAATAATTCCTTAAGTCTATGACATCACAAGTAATATTTTTTGCTGCTAAAATTTGGGCTATTGTATCACAAATTATTTTTGATATACTGTTTTTTTGGCTGTGCAGAATGTTCGAAGCAGATATGCATAAAACGTTCTTGCTGTTCATATTATATCTCCAATCCAAAATGCGTGGTAACCTATATCTAGGTTATATCTTTACTCTGTCTATATTTTATGTATATCATTTTTTCCTTGATATTTCAATGGAAAAGTGACTGAGCTAAAAGCAACTAAATTTAGTTGCTTTTTTCTACGCCTGCGGTATAGTAAAGATAATGGAGGTAAAACAACTGATAGAGACATTAGAACAGGAGGGAATCATATGAATAATACGATTCAATACAGGGATTATGTCGGAAGCGTTGAGTTTTCCGAAGAAGACGGAATCTTCTATGGTAAGGTCATGGGTATTCGCTCACTGATCTCCTATGAGGGAGAAAATGCAAAGGAGCTCATCAACGACTTCCATGCCGCTGTGGATGATTAGGCAATGTGTGAAGCCGAAGGGCGCAAACCGGAGGTTGCCTATAAGGACAGCTTTAATATCCGTATTTCTTCTGAGCTTCATAAACGTCTACATCGGGCAATCATAGAGCAAAAAGTCAGTCCCTCACATTCTCCCGGCAGGACTCCCGCACCACCAGCCGGCAGGGGAGCAGCACCTTCATGGCGGTCTCCGGCTTCAGCTTCAGCATGTGGTAGACCAGGCTGGCGCCAAAGCTTCCCATATCGTAGGATGGGGCGTGCATGGTGGTAAGCTTGGGGGTGGTGAAGGCGGACAGCGCCGTGTCGTCAAAGCCCAGAATGGAAACGTCTCCGGGGACATGAAGGCCGGAGTCCGACAGGGCTTTCATGGCGCCCACGGCGATGGCGTCGCTGGCGGCAAATACGGCGGTGGGCAGGGTGCCGGCCTCAATCAGGCGCTTCATCATCCGGTAGCCGGATTCCATGTCGAAGGTGTCCTCCAGAAGATAGGGCTCATAGGTGAGCTTGTGTTTTTTGCAGTATTTTACAAAATATTTTTTGCGGCTGTCGGGAAAAAGCTGTCCCTTTTCCACGTACTCCTTTCCGCTTAAGAATCCAATGTGCCGGTGGCCCAGCTCTTCCAGATAAGTCAGGGCGTCGTAGACCGCCTGCTCAAAATCCAGGGTGATGGTGGAGATATGGATGTCCTTCACGGGCATGTCCAGAAAAATAATGTTTTTGGTAAGCCCGGTGAAACGGCTGATCTCCGCTTTGCTGAATTTCCCCACGCAGACGATGCCGTCTACATGCTCTAAAGCGTCCATATAATTGAGATCCGTCTTGAAGGCCCGGACCACGGAGATGCAGTTTTTTACACAGAAGTCCTCAATCCCCTGGCGGATGGACAGATAGTAGCTGTCGTTTACCTCCTGCTGGGAGGAAAACCACTGCACGATGCCCAGAGAAAAGGTGGATTTGCTGACGTTGGCGGTCCGCTTCTGATAGTTCAACGCGCTGGCCGCGGCCAGAACCTTCTGCCGGGTCTCCAGGGAGACGTTTAAGGTGGCATCGTTATTTAAAATTCTTGAAACCGCGGCGGAGGATACGCCTGCCGCGGCGGCGATGTCTTTTAAGGTAGCCATAGGGTTCTCCTTTTTTTAAATTCCGAAAATTTCTATATAAATAAAATGCCAGAACTGGAGTACAGCGGGCGACAGGCATTCGCCTTTGCGCGTCCGGCTAATGCCAGTATACCAGAAATAGATAAAAATGTAAAAGATTTTTACTAAAATTAAGTAAATTTTTACTGCAAATAAAATTGACATTTTACTAAACCTAAACTATAATCAGAGTAACGGGCCATAAGCCATATTTTTAGGCGTCATGGAAGACACCGCCAGCCTTGGATCTGCCGGGCGGTATGGACGGCGGAGATTTTTATGACGTGCCTTGCGGCCTTGTCATTGAAAAAACAAAAATTTCAGAAAATGAGGAGCAGATATGTATCAGACAGAGGAATTGAAGAGACAGTTGACCAGCGGGGTTTTTGACAGCCGCTTGCGGGAAATCTATGTGGACGAGGGGCTTCTTTCGTATCAGCGGGGGCGTTACGTTGGGGCCATCGAGGAGTTTGAGGCGCTGTTCGGCGCCGGGGAAGCGGAGATCTACAGCGCTCCGGGCAGAAGCGAGGTGGGGGGCAACCACACGGACCATCAGCGGGGAGAGGTGCTGGCGGCTTCCGTGAACCTGGACGCGGTGGCGGTGGTGCGAAGGACTAAGGACAGCCGGATTCAGCTGCAGTCTGCGGGCTATCCCATGATCTGTGTGGAATTGGCGGAATCAGAGCCCAAAAAGCAGGAGGAGGGTACCTCCAAGGCCCTGATCCGGGGCATGGCCGCGGGCCTTAAGAAAAATGGCCATGCGGTGGGGGGCTTCGCGGCTTATGTGGTCAGCGATGTGTTAAACGGCGCGGGACTTTCCTCCTCCGCCTCCTTCGAGGTGCTGGTGGGCACGGTCCTGTCCGGACTTTACAACGATATGGGGATCAGCCCGGTGGAGATCGCCCAGGTGGCCCAGTACGCGGAAAATGTCTATTTCGGCAAGCCCTGCGGACTTATGGACCAGATGGCAAGCTCCGTGGGGGGGCTCATTCACATTGATTTCAAGGACACCGCCCATCCGGTGGTGGAGAAGGTGGATGTGGATTTCGGGGCTTATGAGCACAGCCTGTGTATTACGGATACCAAGGGCTCCCATGCGGATCTGACGGAGGATTACGCGGCGATCCCGGCGGAGATGCGCAAGGTGGCTGCCTGCTTTGGAAAAGAGGTTTTGCGGCAGGTGGACGAGGCGGAATTTTACAGAAGGCTGCCGGAGGTGCGCAGGCGCTGCGGGGACCGTCCAACGCTTCGGGCCATCCACTTTTTCGCGGAGAACCGGAGAGTGGAGGGGCAGGTGGCGGCCCTTCGGGAGGGACGGTTTGGGGACTTCCTGGCCCTGATCCGGGAATCCGGTCTGTCCTCCTTCCAGTTTCTGCAGAATGTCTACACCAACAGGGATGTGCTAAATCAGGCGGTGTCCGTGGGACTTGCGGTCAGCGAACACGTTTTGCCGGGGCACGGCGTCTGCCGGGTACACGGCGGCGGCTTTGCGGGAACCATCCAGGCCTTTGTGAAAAATGATTTCGTGGAGGGCTACCGGGAAGCATTAGACGCCGTTTTCGGGGAGGGCTCCTGCCATGTGCTGAAGGTGCGGCCAGTGGGCGGGATTCAGGTGTTCTAAGAGGTGCAAACACACGCGTGCGGCGGTTGCCTTGCCGGAAAAGACAAAGCCATCACAGAAAACCGCCGGAGAAAGGAAGCAATCGATCATGATATATGAAGCAATCAAAAAATTAGTCTGCTACGGCCTGGAGCGGGGGCTTATCCAGAAAGAGGACAGGATCTATGCCACCAACGCCCTGCTGGAGGTGCTGGGGCTTACGGAGTATGAGGAGCCGGAGGAAGATTACGAGAACGTGGAGCTGGAGCCGGTGCTTCAGGAGCTTTTGGATTACGCCTGCGCCCATGGGCTTATAGAGAGCGACAGCGTGGTATATCGGGATCTGTTCGACACGAAGCTCATGTCCCGGCTGGTGCCGCCGCCCAGCGTTGTCATTGAAAAATTCCGGCGGCTCTATGAAAAATCGCCTCGGGAGGCCACGGATTTTTATTACCGGTTCAGTCAGGATACGGATTACATCCGCCGTTACCGCATTGCCAGGGATGTAAAATGGACCGCTGAAACGGAATACGGGACCATGGACATCACCATCAACCTGTCCAAGCCCGAGAAGGACCCCAAAGCCATCGCGGCGGCCAAAAATGCCAAACAGAGCGGTTATCCCAAGTGCCAGCTCTGCATGGAAAATGAGGGCTACGCCGGGCGGGTGGACCATCCGGCCCGCCAGAACCACCGCGTGATCCCGGTGACCATCCAGGGAAGTCCCTGGGGCTTCCAGTATTCGCCCTATGTGTACTACAACGAGCACTGCATTGTGTTCAACTCCAGGCACATTCCCATGAAAATTGACCACGACACCTTCTGCAAGCTTTTTGATTTTGTAAAATTGTTCCCCCACTACTTTGTGGGCTCCAACGCGGATCTGCCCATTGTGGGGGGCTCCATTTTAAGCCACGACCATTTCCAGGGGGGCTGCTATGAATTTGCCATGGCAAAGGCACCGGTGGAGAAAACCTTCGCCGTGGTGGGCTTTGGGGATGTGGAGGCGGGAATCGTCAAATGGCCCATGTCCGTCATCCGCTTAAGCGGGCCGGACACGGAGCGCATCATCGCCCTGGCGGATAAGATCCTGGCGGCCTGGCGGGGATATACCGACGAGGAGGCTTTTATCTACGCCGAGACGGAGGGCGAGCCTCACAACACCATCACCCCCATCGCCAGAAAGCGGGGGGAGAAGTATGAGCTGGATCTGGTGCTGCGCAACAACATCACAACGCCGGAGCATCCCCTAGGCGTCTACCATCCCCACGCGGAGCTTCACCACATCAAGAAGGAGAACATCGGTCTCATTGAGGTCATGGGACTGGCCGTGCTGCCGGCCCGCCTGAAGAGAGAGATGGAGCAGCTGGCGGAAGTCCTTGTATCCGGCGGCGACCTTCGGGCCAATGAGGCCCTGGCAAAGCACGCCGACTGGGCGGAGAAATTTCTGCCCAAATACACGGATGTGACGGCGGAAAATGTGACGGACATTTTGCAGAAAGAGATCGGCCTGGTATTTTCCAGGGTGCTGGAGCATGCCGGGGTATTTAAGCGGGATGCCGCCGGGCAGGCGGCTTTCGGGCGGTTTATCGACAGCTTATCCCGGGCATAGTATCAAGATCCCCCGGCTTCCTCTTTGAATCAGGAGGGAGCCGGGGGAAATTTATTTCATGATCGCAGAAATTTCCCTGCCCCATGAAACGCCTGGAACATTCTTTTTTTCAAAAATCTTTCGGATTTTTTTCGTTTTCCATGAAAGGAATCTTTCATTTTTCTCGTTACAATATAAAAACAGAGGATAGAGTTTGATTGCTGCGCAGGGACAGGTTCTGCGAAGCGTGTCACGGGAACGGAGTGAACCGCAACAGATTTTGCGGTGTGAACCGTAGATTTCGCCGGGCCGGTTGCCTCTGCAGGAAATTTGAGAATAATATAGTTCTGGAACCACAAACTCGTTTACCAAGGAAAAGGAGAGAAAAACCATGGATATACAGTATTTCATGGACATCATGACAAAGTACGGCGCCATCGCGATTTTCGTGATCGTGTTTCTGGAATATCTGAATCTGCCGGGGTTCCCGGCGGGGGTCATCATGCCGGTGGCGGGGATTTTGGCCTCCCGGGGCCGGATCAATTTTGTGATCGCCCTGCTTATCAGCGTGGCGGCGGGGCTTGCCGG
>CALWDR010000205.1 GCA_944376745.1 uncultured Lachnospiraceae bacterium | reverse complement strand
AAACACAATGTCCGGGTAATTGTTCACCATCCAGGTGTCAGCGATCTTCAGTTAGCTTCCATCGGACAGCAGCCGGACGCATTTTACCTGATCCCGGGAAATCCCGTACAGGGGCACGCTGCCGATGGCATTTTCCATCACATGGTAATACAGCTTATTCCCGTTTTGGGTTACGCGGCCATTCTCCGGCTTGGGCAGGCTGCTTCCCTTACAGCCATAGATGGAATTTCCGTTCTTGCCCATCCAGTCTCCGATCTCCTTTAAGATCTGTAAGGATTCCTTCGGAATATTGCCTTTGGCGTCGGGGCCCACGTTTAAGAGCATATTCCCGTTCTTGCTGACGCACTCCACCAGCTTCTTGATGATGGTGGAGGCGGGCTTGAAATGCTTGTCCTTGGCGCAGTAGCCCCAGTTGTCGTTCATGGTAATGCAGGCCTCCCACACCAGATCCCCGCCGGACTCCGTCTTCAGCCCCTGGGGCGGAATGATCTGCTCGGGGCTTACGAAGTCGCCGGAGTAGGGGCTGGGATCGTCCGTGGCCAGGGAGCCGAAGCCCGTTCCGCTGACCTCCAGGCGGTTGTCGATGATCACATCCGGCTGATAGCTGCGGATCATATTCACAAGCTCCGTGGCCCGCCACTTCTCGCCGGTCATTTCTCCATAGGAAAAATCAAACCACATCACGTCCAGCTTCCCATAATTGGTGCAAAGCTCCTTCACCTGGCCGTGCATATACGCAAGATAGCGGTCAAAGTCCCGCTCTTTCTCCACCGCTTTCTCGGCCTCGCTGTTGCGCATGGGATGGTTCTGGTCGCCGTAATGGGGATAATCGGGGTGGTGCCAGTCAATGATGGAATAGTAAAGCCCCACCTTGAGCCCTTCCGCCCGGAAGGCGTCCAGATACTCCCTCACCAGGTCCCGCCCGGCCTTGGTGTTGGTGGCCTTAAAATCCGTCAGCGCGCTGTCAAAAAGGCAGAACCCGTCATGGTGCTTGGCCGTCAGCACCGCGTATTTCATGCCGGCCTCCCTGGCCGCCCTGGCCCATTTCCTGGGGTCATAGTCCACCGGGTCGAACTCCTCAAAGAACGGCAGATATTCCTCCTCCGGCATCTGCTCCACGGAACGCACCCACTCGCCTCTTGCGGGGATGGCGTATAACCCCCAGTGGATGAACATGCCGAAGCGGGCTTCCTGGAACCACTGAACTCTCCTGTTGTAAGCTTCTCTGTCAAACATAGATTTTCCTCCTTGCGTGATCCATATTTCGCATTTGACTTTTTCTTAAATCTAGCATATAATCACGGGGACAGGAATGTATTATTTGGCACAAAATATGGAGATTTTGGAATGGAAGTTTTCGAAAACCCTTTATTAAATAAGGAATTAAACCGGATTAACATGAATATATCGGAAGTATCCTACGCTCAGCTGGACAGTGCCTGGAACATGCGAAACGTCATGTCGCCCTTTGTACGGATTTACTATGTACAGGCCGGCGAGGCATATATCAAATATCAGGAAAGGACCGTGAGAATGACCGGCGGGAACATCTATCTGATTCCATCCAACCTGGAATTTTCCTACTGGTGCGACAGCGCCATGTGTAAATTATACGCCCACATCAATCTGCTGGGCTACAATAACTACGATTTATTTTCCGGCTACGGCCAATGTATTGTTCTCACCGGAAAACAGCGTGAAATCGATACTCTCGTGGCTCAGTGGCAGCGGGCGGATGTCCTAAGCTCCATTTCCATCAAAACTGCCCTGTATCAGACCGTGCTGGAGGCTGTTTTACAGGAGCATATTTCACTGGGAGTCATCGAGGAGTACAGCGAACTTATCAAGCGCGCCCTTCAGATCATCAAAAGCAGCCCCCACCTGTCCCTGACGGCCCAGAGACTGGCAGAGCTGCTCTTTGTGTCCCCCAGCCAGCTGCAGAAAAAGTTCCGGCAGGAGATGAAGGTCTCCCTGGGGCACTACGTCAGTGAACAAGTCATGTTCGCCGCCGTCAGCCTGCTGCGCTCCCCCGAGAAATCCATCAAGGAGATCAGCGACGCCCTGGGGTTCTGCGACCAGTTTCATTTTTCCCGGCGGTTCTGCAAATATTACGGCATGCCGCCCTCCCAGTACCGGAAATCTATTCTTTTCTAGCGCGCAGACTTCAAAAGCAAAGCGGCCGACTTCATCAACAGCGACCTGCTGCGGAATGCGTCCGTTTCAAATTGGGATACGATTTTTAACGCAATCGCAGAGACCTCTTTTGAAACCAAACCCATCATCGTAATAGATGAATTTCAATATATTGGAAAATCGAACCCGGCGTTTCCTTCTATTTTTCAGCGTATATGGGAGGAGCTTCTGAAAAATCGATCCATCATGGTGATTCTCTGCGGTTCCCTGATCTCCATGATGGTATCCCAGACGCTGGCCTATAACAGCCCGCTATATGGCAGACGGACCGCTCAGATACGGCTTACACAGATCCCGTTCCGATATTATCACGAATTTTTCCCCGAAAAGAGCCGGAATGAATTGATCGAACTGTACGCCGTTACGGGCGGCGTCCCCAAATATATCCGCTCTTTCGCGGAACAGAAAGACATTTACGACGCCATCCAAAAAAACGTACTGAATCAATCCAGCTACCTGTATGATGAGCCGTATTTTCTTCTTCAACAGGAAATCAGTGAAGCCGGCAGTTATTTTTCTATTATAAAAGCCATCGCGACAGGCAACAGCAAGCTGTCCGCCATCGCGGCAACATTAGAAATAAAAGCGACCAGCCTGACAAAGTATCTGCGGACGTTGATGGATCTTGATCTGTTAGAGCGCGAAGTACCTGTTACTGAAGAAAATCCAGAAAAAAGCAAAAAGGGATTATATAAGATCAAGGATAACTACATCCGGTTCTGGTTTGCCTTTATCTATCCCAACCTCAGCTTCCTTGAAAGCGGTAATAACCGTATCGTTATGGACAAGATAAAAAAAGGGTTCATCCCTAATCAGGCCGCCTTTGTATATGAAGACGTCTGCCGGGAAAAAATGTGGGAAATGAACGCCGGCAATGCCTGGCCCTTTCAGTTTTCCAAAATCGGACGTTACTGGGACAGCCAGACCGAGATCGATATCGCCGCATTGGACGCAGACGGGGGCAATCTGATCCTCGGCGAATGCAAATATTGGAAGGAACCCGTCGGTATAAATATCCTGCGCGATCTGGAACGGAAGGCCCAAAACGTAAACTGGAAAAAAACTACCCGCAATACCTGGTATATCTTATTTGGCGCAAACGGTTTTACCACAGAATTGCGGCAACTGGCAGAAATCCGTAAGGACGTTTTGCTTGCAGACTAATGATCTATTCCTGGAAAAGGGGTGTGGAATAATAGCGGTCACCGCTGTCGGGAAGCAGGGCCACGATCATTTTACCCTGATTCTCCGGGCGCCTGGCCAGCTCTATCGCCGCCCACATGGCAGCTCCCGAGGAAATTCCCACCAGGATGCCTTCCTTTCTGGCGATCTCTTTTCCCACCGCGAAGGCCGCTTCGCCCTCCACCGTCAGGATCTCGTCGTAAATGTCCGTATTCAGAAGCTCCGGCACAAATCCGGCCCCGATTCCCTGTATCTTGTGAGGCCCTGGGGCTTTGCCGGACAGCACCGGGGAGTCGGAGGGCTCCACCGCCACAATCTTCACGCCGGGATTCTTCTCCTTCAGGTAAGCGCCCACCCCGGTGATGGTCCCGCCGGTGCCCACGCCGGCCACGAAAATGTCCACCTTCCCGTCCGTGTCCTTCCAGATTTCCGGCCCGGTGGTCTCATAGTGGGCCTTGGCGTTGGCCGGATTTTCAAACTGTCCGGGGATAAAGCTTCCGGGGATCTTGGCCGCCAGCTCGTCGGCCTTCGCAATGGCCCCCTTCATGCCCTTAGCCCCTTCCGTCAGCACGATCTCGGCCCCATAGGCTTTCAGAATGTTCCGCCGTTCCACGCTCATGGTCTCCGGCATGGTGAGGATCACGCGGTAACCCTTCACCGCCGCAATGGCCGCCAGCCCGATCCCCGTATTCCCGGAGGTGGGCTCGATGATCACGGCGCCCTTCTTTAAAAGCCCCCGCTTCTCAGCTTCCTCGATCATATATTTGGCCGCCCGGTCCTTCACGCTCCCCGCCGGATTGAAATACTCAAGCTTCGCCAAAACCGCCGCCTTTAACTGATGCTCCCGCTCCAGTGCCGTCATCCTTAGAAGGGGGGTGCTGCCGATCAGCGCCTCGGC
>CALWDR010000204.1 GCA_944376745.1 uncultured Lachnospiraceae bacterium | reverse complement strand
ACCGCCGGGGCCTGCTGATACAGGTCAGGCGTCTCGGCGTATCTATGGTCCGGTTGATCAAAGAGATCAGTCCTGTTTTATCTATATAAGTATCATTTTTAATTCCCGTAAAACCGCTGTTGCCGGGATTTACATAATTACCCATAGAAGGTCACCTCCTGTGCGGATGGATGCAGGCAGAGAAAATGCGGCTGCCTGGCATATACTACGTGGTATAGCTGTTACAAAAATTCTATCATAGTGCGGGCGTGAAGGCAACAGGAATTGCACTTCCCCTCAAATTGTGCTATAATATCGCCGATCGCTTCTGCGACTTTGGCATAGTTCTCCATGGTAGTTTTTGAATCATAAGTGATGACCGGAAGTTTTATCCGTTCCAAGTCTTCGGGACAGGATAACTGGTCATAGTACTCATGAGAAGAAATTTCTGCATCGGGGTCAGCAGATAAACGATTTTCTTTGATGTCTATTCCAATACCGCTGTTATGCATTATTTTGTATACAGGAACAAAAGGCGGCAGAATCATATCGGCTGGGAAATATTTCCACTGGAACAGCTTCTTTCGCAAAAAATCTTCTGCTTCACGCAATATGGGATCGGTACATTGCAGGGTAAGAAAGCCATTCTGATTTAATTCGTGAAAAGGAATTTCATCGATCAGTACAACAGGGCGCAGCATGTGTAAGTCATTGACTGCTCTGTGGAGTGCCATTCGCTCCAGATTGACAACGGTCATAGCCTGTTCATAATATTCTTGAGCCAGTTTTCTGAGTATTTCTATTTGTTTCATAAGTAAAATCTCCTTGCTGCTTTTATTGATGGTTTCATTTAACCATATAGAAAACAAAAAAGGAAGAAAAAAGTTGCGGAATTTCTTGTAAAATATTGCTGTTGACAGTGCAGGGCAGTGTCAGAATAAATGGCGTGAAAAACTATATAAAAAATTGATATGGAATTTAATTTCTTGATATAGCTAAAAAAAAATACTTTTGTTATAATAAAGGAGCAAAGGGGAATCAGAAGATGAATGATGAAGTAAAAGAACGCATAGAACAGCTGCGGCCTGTTGACGATATCTTTTTTGAGAAAATTATGGAGGATAAAGAAGTATGTCAGGAAATCCTCCGGGTCATTTTGGAAGATCGTAAGCTGGTAGTGATCTCCGTAACGCCTCAGAAAAGTATACGGAACCTGCAGGGCAGATCCGCGCGGCTGGATGTGGAATGTACTTTGGCGGATGGCAGTGTTGCGAATGTGGAAGTGCAGATTTCTGATAAAGATGACCATCCAAGGCGGGTCAGATATTATGCTTCCTGTATTACGGCAAATGTTACAGAGCCTGGAACAAATTTCAAAGACGTACCAGATTTATATATGGTATACATTACCAGATTTGACCTGTTTAAAAGGGGAAAGACCATATATCATGTGAGACCGACGTTGCTTGAGACGGGAGAAGTGGTAGATAATGGGTTGCATGAGATTTATGTGAATACGGTAGTAAAGGAACAGAGTGAGATATCAGAGTTGATGGACTGTTTTGAGCAGACTATGATCACCAGCAGAAAATTCCCGAAGCTGGCGGACAGAGTTAATTATTTTAAACGGGACGAGGAAGGAGAGAACGTTATGAGTCAGATCATTGAAGAGTATGCAATGAAGGTGGCGGAAAGAGAGAAAGCGGAACAATTGGTGACACATGTTGAAACTGTGGCGAAAAAAGTTGGCAGCGTGGAATTGGCGTGTGAAATGCTGGATATAGCAGTCCCCGATTATATCAAAGCCAAAAGGCTGGCGGAAGAGGTTTCAGCATAGTTTTAGGAAACTTATTTAGCGTCTGAGAATATATGTTCTCAGGCGTTTTTAGGTTGAGACGGTTGGAACGTGTAATCGTCAGGACAGTAATTTTGTCCATGTTTATAAGAAGAAAATGTATTCCGGCTCACCATAACGCCCGTTATAATGTAGGAAAAGGGCGGATACGCACGGGACGGCAGGGAAATGCTGCCGGGAAGTCCGTGCATACAAGAAAGCCCGGAAAAGGAGAAAAAGCCTATGAAGAAATTCGCGTTTATCGGGGCGGGAAGCCTGCAATTCACATCAAAGACCATGAGGGATCTGCTGACCTTCGAGGCGTTTCGGGACTGCGAGATCGCGCTGATGGATTCGGACCAGAGTAATCTGAACAATATTTACGAGGTATGCCTGAAGATCAGGGAGGCCATGAACTGCCCGGACTGTAAGGTCACGAAGACTACCGACCGGGCGGAGGCGCTGAAGGGAGCGGACGGAGTGCTGTGTACCGTTTTCAACGGGGGGATCGACATTTGGCGCTACGACATTGAGATCCCCAAAAAGTACGGGGTAGACATCAACGTGGGAGATACCAGGAGCGTGTCCGGCATCTTCCGCGCCCTCCGCAATATCCCGCTGATGCTGGATATCTGCCGGGATATCGAGAAATACTGTCCAAACGCGGTATTTTTAAATTATACCAATCCCATGGCCATGCTGTGCAATGCCATGCAGCGGTACTCCAATGTAGAGGTGACCGGGCTGTGCCACAGCGTGCAGGGGACTATCGCTATGCTGGCCAGATGGCTGAACATTCCGGAAGAGGAGATCGCTTATAAGTGCCAGGGCGTCAATCACCAGGCCTTTTACCTGGAGCTGCGGCACGGGAAGGAGGATCTGTATCCCAGGCTGCGGGAGCTGATGAAAAAACCGGAGATCTACAATGAGGAACAGGTGCGCAACGAGATGTTCCTGCAGTTGGGGTATTACGTGACAGAGTCCAGTGGCCACAATTCCGAATACAATGCCTGGTTCCGGAAGCGCCCGGATCTCATTGAGAAATACTGCACCCATTCCACGGGCTGGAATCCGGGGGAGTACGCCTATTCCTTGAAGCTTCGGACAGAGCGGGCGAAGGACCCGGGCAAACAGTACCGGGAGTGGATGGAAAATGAGATTGACACTAAGAGGAGCAAGGAGTACGCGGCAGATATTTTCAACGCCCGATTTGGGGACGGGAAGCCCTTCGTATTTAACGGAAATGTGTTAAACAACGGCTCCATTCCCAACCTGCCCGCCGATGCCTGCGTGGAGGTGCCGGTGGTCGCCGACTGGATGGGCATGAAGACCACCATCGCCGGACCGCTGCCGGACCATCTGGCCATCCTCGTGAACACAACGGCCCGGATCGAAAGTCTGGTGGTGGAGGCCGCCATGAGAAAGGACCGGGAGGCGGTCTATCACGCGGTGTGCATGGACCCGCTGTCATCAGCGGTGTGCTCTCTGGCGGAAATCCGTGCAATGTGCGACGAGCTGTTTGAAAAGAACAGGGATTACCTTGGGGAGTATCGGTAGGAACGGAGCAGGGCGGAGGTGTCGCCGGAATCGCCGCCGCCCTGGCCGCCGCATCCGCAATCTGCTGGCCGTGGGACGGTGCATTTTCGGCATTGACGACATGTGGGATATCACCCGCGTCATCCCGGTCTGCGCCGTCACCGGGGAGGCCGCCGACACTGCCGCCGCGCTGACCTGTGATTTTCATGTTATAGATATTTTAAAGCTGTAAGTATTTTGTTGTAAGCGGTGGTGAATTTTACTGTATACACTTATTCTCCCAGTGCCTTTCGAAGTTCATCCATGTTGGCATATCCTTTGACGTCAGGATCGCGGGAAATGCGTCTGGCTTCATCCATAGCATCAAGCGTGTGCAAATTTCCAAAAATAATTTCACATCCCATCTTGCAAAACAGACCCCAATATGATAGAATAACTATCAAATGAAACAAGTATCACGCAAAATACCAGAGATAAATGATAGAAAGTGAATCTATCAGAGCAAAACCAGAGCATATACTGGACAGCCGCAGCGGAAAATGGATGCGGGCGCTGCAAGGAAGGAGAAAAACATGCAGGGAAATGAATTTTTGGATGCAATGATCCTGACGGAACTGGAGGATGCGGTGGGGGTGGAAAATTGCTCCCGGAAGGAGATCGACAAGGTGACTCACAGCATAGACTACTACTGGTTGTCGCGGATGTGGGCGGACCGGGGGCACAGGATGCCGGAGGCGGACTTTGTGGTGGCGCCGGGGGACGCCCAGGAGACCTCCAAGGTGCTTCAGATCGCCAATTACTATAAGATACCGGTCACCACCTGGGGAGGAGGCGGCGGCACCCAGGGGGGCGCGCTTCCGGTGTGCGGCGGTATCCTGGTGGATACCAAGCGGATGAACCGGATCTACGACGTGAACACGGAGGGCATGTACATTGAGTGCGGCGCAGGCTCCATCTACAAGCATATCGAGTGGGCGGCCAACGAGGTGGGGAAGGCTACCATGCACTATCCTTCTTCCCTGAACTGTTCTACGGTGGGAGGCTTTCTGGCTCATCGGGGGATCGGCGTGGTTTCCACCAAGTACGGGAAGATCGACGATATGGTGCTGCAGATGGAGGTGGTGCTTCCCAATGGAGACATTATCTATACTTCTCCCGCGCCCAAGCATGCGGCGGGGCCTGATTTAAATCAGATCTTCATCGGCTCGGAGGGAACGCTGGGCATCATTACCAAGGCCCAGATGCGTATCTTTGATCAGCCGGAGGAGCGCCGCTTCCGGGGATTTCTGTTCCAGGATATGAGCGCGGCCTTTCAGGCGGCCAGAGAGCTGCTGCAGAAGTTCAAGGTCTCTGTGATGCGCCTGTACGACCCGGCGGAGACGGCGTCCCTGATCAAGAAGATCGTGGGGGTGGAGAAGCCGGGGGCCTTCATGAACGTGGCCTATGAGGGCTGCCGGGAGCTGGTGGAGGTGGAGGAGAAGATCCTCCTTGATACTTTCGCCAAATACGGCGCCGAGGACCTTGGCAGCGAGTACGGCGAAAAATGGTGGGAGGAGAAGATCACCTTCTTCTATCCCGGCCACATGATGGATATTCCCCAGATGTTTGGAACCATGGATACCATAGCCCCCTACGATAAGATCGAGGAGATCTACTGGGCCATGAAGGAAGCCATTGAGAGCAATTTCCCCCAGGCCCGGTTTATCGCCCATTTCTCCCACTGGTACGAGTGGGGAGCCATGGTCTATGACAGGTTCATCGTGGAGGGGGAGGATGTGCCCAAGGATCCCGTGGAAGCTCTCCGGCTGCACCAGCAGATCTGGACGGTGGGCGTCAGGACGGCCCTGGCCCACGGAGGCGTGGTCAACGACCATCACGGCGTGGGTATCAAGCTGGGCAGGCTGATGAAGGAGCAGTACGGGCCTGCCATGCAGGTCTTTGAGGGGCTGAAGAAATCTCTGGATCCAAACGGGATCATGAATCCCTTTAAGCTGGGTCTGTAAGAAAGGTCGGGTGAGAGTATGACAGAGAAAAGTAAGAAACATGTGGATGCCTGCCGTTTCTGCTGGATGTGCCGGCATATCTGTCCCATCGGAAACGCAACGGGACTGGAAAGAAATACTTCCCGGGCCAGAGCGCTGGGCCTGTCCCTGGTCAATCGCGGGGTTTACAAATTGGAGGATGTGGTAGATAATCTTTATGAATGCGCCTGCTGCGGCGCCTGTACCAAGGAGTGCGTCACGGGCTACGACCCGGTGCTTTTTACCAGAGAGGCCAGGCTGGAGGCGGCCATGGAAGGGGTGCTCCCCGCCTATATCAACAGGCTGGTGGAACATTGCCTGGAAACGGGCAATGCCTATGGTATCACAGAATTGGATGATGGGTTGCGGAAGGCAGTTGCTGCCCACGTCCAAAAAACAGATACGCTGTTGTTTTTAGGTGTGGACGCCCGCTATAAGGTTCCGGCAGCGGCAGTGAACGCCATCCGGGTGCTGGAGAAGGCCGGTGTGGATTTTACCGTGCTTATGGAAGAACCGGCCAGCGGCTGGCAGCTGGAATATCTGATCGGAGCAGCCAGTGAGACCAGAGAGCAGATGACAGCCTGTGCCGGGCAGTTAAACGCTTATAAGAAAATCGTGGCCTTTGATCCCCAGGACGCCGTGGTGTTCAAGCGGGAGTACAGGGAACTGGATGTGGGCCTGACGGCGGCGGCAGTCACTTTTACGTCATTTTTAAGCGATCTGGTGCAGACAGGCGCGCTGGCGGCGGAAAACTCCGGGAAGGAAGTGGTATACCAGGATCCCTTCCAACTGGCCAGGGATCTGGGGGAGACGGAGGCGGCCAGAACGGTCATCAACGCTTTTGCCGTGTGTCGGGAGATGCTGCTGCATGGCAGGGATACCATGTGGGCCGGAAATCTTCTGATGCGGGAGTGGATGCCGGAGGTGATGGAGAAGGTAGCCGCCGGGCGTATCCGGGATGCCGAAGGAGTGGGGGCGGATACCATTGTCACCGCCAGCGTGTCTGAGTATGCCTCCCTGAAGGCGGCAAAACAGGAGAAAGTGAAGATTTTCTCCCTGGAGGAGCTCGTTTTGGGACAGGGGAATGAAAGTTAAGACAGGGAAAAGAACTTTTCCATAGGAAGAATGGATCAAAAAGATAAGAAAGCTGATTTCTGAAGGAGGAAGCAGGGATGCTGGTTGGTTTAAAGGAAATATTAGAGATGGCGGAGGAGGGCTCTTATGCGGTCCCGGCCTTCAATGTATATAATATGGAGACGGTCATGGGCATCATGCAGGCGGCCCAGGAGAAGCGGGCGCCGGTGATCCTGCAGGTGTACAGCAGGCTTTTTGCCCAGGGCGAGGCAAGATTCCTGGCGCCTGTGATCCTGGAGGCCGCCCACAGCGCTTCGGTGCCGGTGTGCTTTCATATTGATCACGGCGCAGGGAAAAATGAGATCATGCGGGCCTTCCGTTATGGCTGCAGCAGTGTCATGATAGACGCCTCCGCCCAGGAGTATGAGGAAAATGTGGCGCTCACCGGGGAGATCGTACAGCTGGCCGCCGCAAACGGCCTGGCAGTGGAGGGGGAGTTGGGCCATGTGGGCAGCGTGAATGATGCTTCCATGGATGAGTTCACCGTTCCGGAGGAAGCCAGGGATTTTGTGGAGAAAACAGGGGTGGCTGCCCTGGCGGTGCTGGTGGGAACCGCCCATGGCCGCTACAAAAAGCCGCCAAAGCTGGATATTCAACGCATCGCGGACATAAAGGCGGCTGCCCGGATCCCGCTGGTGCTCCACGGAGGCTCCGGAATCCCGGATGAACAGATTCAGGCGGCCATAAAGGCGGGCATCCGCAAGATCAATTTTGGCACCGACGTATGCTACGCCTTCCTGGACAAGGTGTTTGCGGTGCCAAGAGAAATATACGCCATTGATCTGTTCATGAAGGAGCCTGTTGCCGGGGTGTCCGCCTTTGCTGCCGGGAAAATAGAGTTGCTGGGAGCCGCGGGCAGAGCATAGCCGGGCATTGGGAAAACTGCAGGCAAAGTATAGTTGGTATCCTGGGGCTGGTGCGGGAAGATCGTGGCCTGGCAGTTTGGAAAGTGTTCAGGAAAACAGTGGGAGTGAGGGAAATGCGGAAAGAAGAAGAAAGCGGGCGCCCGGTACAGATCATAGGCATCGGAGCCTGCGTCATGGATACGCTGGTGAGCGTCCCCAGCTATCCTAAGGAGGATACGAAGCTGCGGGGGATGGACAGCAGGGCAGCCGGCGGCGGGCCTGTGGCCACCGGCCTTGCGGCAGCGGCCCGGCTGGGGGCTTCCGCAGGGTATGTGGGTGTTCTGGCTGATGATAACGGCGGGATTTTTTTGAAGGAGGATTTCCGAAAATACGGTGTGGATACGGAGTGGATCGACATTTTGCCCGGATACAGGAGCTTTTCCTCTGTCATCTGGCTGGCGAAGGATACGGCTACCCGCACCTGCGTGTACGACCGGGGCGATCTGCCGCCCTTAAAGCTCAATGAGAGGATGCTTGCGGCAGTGAAAGCTGCGGAAATCCTCATGATCGACGGAAATGAGCTGGAGGCGGCCAGGGAAGCCTGCCTGGCCGCCAGGGAGAGCGGCGTCAAGGTGCTGTATGACTGCGGCGGCCTCTATCCAGGGGTGGAGCGGCTGCTGGAGCTGACGGATGTGATGATTCCCTCGGAGGAATTTGCCAGGGAGTACACCGGCTGCAGGGAGACAGTAACTGCCGCGGAGAAGCTGTATGCGCGGTACCGTCCTGAGGTGGTGGTTGTGACCTGTGGAAAAGAGGGCGGCATCCTATATGATGGAAAGGAACTTTTTCAGTATCCGGCCTTCCCGGTGGAGGCGGTGGACACCAACGGGGCCGGGGACGTATTTCACGGTGCCTTTGCGGCAGGGATGACAAGGGGCTTCGGTTACAGGGAGTGCTGTTATTTCGCCAGTGCGGTGTCAGCCCTGAAATGTACCGGGATGGGCGCCAGGGAATCCGTGCCGGATTTCGGGACGGCAGAGCGTTTCCTTCAGGCAAAGGGTATAAGACTGAAGCGGGAGGAGGCTTGAAATGAAATATTTGCTAGGCGCGGATTTTGGAGGCACCGCCTCCAAAGCAACCTTACTTGATACAACTGGGAGGATCGCGGCGGAACATACGGTGGAATACCCCACCTATTATCCGAAGCCCGGCTGGTGCGAGCAGGAGCCGGAGGACTGGAACAGGGCCTTGGAGGAGAACATCCGCAGGCTTTTGGAGAAGTCGGGGATCAGAGCGGCGGATATTCTGGCTCTTGCCCTGGATTCCGCCACTCATACCTGGGTCATGTGCGGGGAGGATTTCAAGCCGCTGCGCCCGGCCATTCACTGGACGGACTCCCGGGCGGACCGGGAGGCCATGGCGCTTCGGCGGGAGCAGGGGGATGAGATCTTTTCCCTGAGCTTCCACAGGCCGGACACCATCTGGACCCTGCCCCAGCTTTTGTGGGTGAAGGCCCATGAGCCGGAAAAATTCCAGAAGCTAAGGTATATTTTTTTTGAAAAGGATTACATCCGGTTCTGCCTGACGGGCGTCTGGTGTACGGACTACATCGAGGCCCAGGGCAGCATGCTCTTTGACAGCAGGCGGAGGGCCTGGAGCGGGGAGCTTATGGAATTGGCGGGGATTTCCGGCGAAGTGCTTCCGCCGGTGGTTAAGCCTGCGAACATCGTGGGAGGGATCACCAGGGAGGCGGCAGGAAGAACCGGACTTGCGGAAGGGACGCCCGTGCTCTGCGGAACCACGGATACCGTTATGGAGGTATTCGCCTCCGGGGCGGTGCGGGCGGGAGACGTCACCGTGAAGCTGGCCACCGCAGGCAGGATCTGCGTCATTACCGACAGGCCCTATCCCCATGAACAGCTGGTAAATTATCCCCATGTGGCGGAGGGACTGTGGTATCCGGGGACAGCCACCAAGGCGGCGGCCGGCAGCTACCGCTGGTATCGGGATACCTTTGGCGGTTCTTATGAAGCGCTGAACCGGGAGGCGGAAAAGGTGTCCATCGGCAGTGAGGGACTTCTGTACCACCCCTACATCAAAGGGGAACTGACGCCCTACGCCGATCCCCTGCTGTGCGGAAGTTTTATCGGAATCCGTGCTTCCCATACCAGAGCCCATTTTACCAGGAGCGTGCTGGAGGGGGTATCCCTCTCCCTGCTGCATTCCAAGAAAACCCTGGAGGAGCTTGGGATCGCGCTGCCAAAAAGGGCCGTCCTCATCGGCGGCGGCGCCAGGGGCGCGCTGTGGCGGCAGATCACGGCGGACTGTCTTGGTATGGAGCTGGAAGCCACGGTCAGCAGCGATTCCTCCCTGGGTTCAGCCATGCTGGCCGGCATCGCCGCGGGAGTTTTTCGGGATGTGGAGGAAGCGGCTAAGGTCTGTGTCCGGAAAGATGGCGTCACAAAGCCGATTCCGGAGCATACAAAGAAGTATGAGGAACTGTTTCAGGAATATGTGGCGGTCCACGACGCGTTGGCTCCCATTTATCAGAAGCGGGGGATGGTATGAAGATTCTTGTATGCGTGAAGCAGACGGCAGACGGTGAGTTGAATCCTTTTGATGCATGTGCCTATGAAGCGGCGTTGGAAATCCCGGACGGAGAGGTGACGCTCCTCTCTATGGGCCCGGACCGGACGCGGGAAATGCTTCTGGAGCTGACGCGCCTTGGTGCGCGGGAAGCGTATCATCTGTGTGACAGCGCGTTTGCGGGAGCAGATACTCTGGCTACGGCTTATGCGCTGTCTCTGGCAGTAAAGAGGCTTGCGCCGGATCTGGTCGTCTGCGGCAGGCAGACCGTGGACGGTGATACGGCTCAGACCGGACCCGCCCTCTCGGTGCTGGCAGGGCTGTCTCTGATCACCAACGTCATGGAGATCCGGCAGACGAAGGAACGGCTGGTGTGTGAGACCAGAGAACTGGGGGAGCAGACGGCGGGGTATCCGGCGCTGATCACCGTGGAGCGCATCAACCGTCTGCGGCTTCCCAGCATCCGTTCCAGGAAGGGCACAGTCGTCCGCTGGAGCGCGGCGGATCTCGGCGCGGACAGGTCAAGGTGCGGGCTGGCCGGTTCCCCTACCCGGGTGCTCTCAACCTTCCAGAATCAGGAGGGAAGGCGTAGGTGCAGGCGGATCAAGCCGGAGGAGCTTGGCAGTGTGCTGGTTGGGGCCCTGGAAAAGGAGAAGGGCAGGGTCAGCCCGGCGCGAGGCACGGAGGCGCTTCTGAAAAATGTCTGGATCGTGGGGGAAGGGCCAAGACCCTTTGCGGAGGGCGTCAGCGAAACTGTCACCGTGATCCGCAGGGAGGACTTTATGGGGGAAGGGGACGACAGCCGGACCTTCGCCCAAAGGTTTGCCCGGTATGTGGAGGAGCAGAAGCCGGAGGTGGTCCTCTGGGGCAGCGATGCCTTCAGCAAGGCGGCGGCGCCCCAGGTGGCGGCCTTGCTGGGAACCGGCCTGTGCGCGGACTGTACTGCCCTTGAGGTCGGCCTGCAGAGGGATCATACTGCCCTTGAGGTCGGTCCGTATGGGGGCAGCAACGCTCCAGAGGCCGGCCTGTATGGGGCAGGTGCCGCTCCTGAGGCTGGCTCACAGAGAAACCGGGCTGGTCAGCCTCAGGAGGGAGAGCGGCTGATTCTCTATCGTCCGGCGTTTTCCGGCAATGTGATGGCCAGAATCATCTGCAGGACAAATCCTCAGATGGCCACAGTCCGCACGGCGGCGGAGGGGGGCGCGAATATTGTCTGCGCTTTGGGAAGGGGTGCGCAGAGCGTGACGGACAGGGTAAGACGGCTGGTGGAGCGAAAAAACACATGGGATATCGCAGCCTCCAGAATGGCGGTGGATCTGGATATGCTGCCCTATGACTGCCAGGTGGGACTTACGGGGAAAACCGTGAATCCCGCGGTTTATCTGGCCATCGGCATTTCCGGCGCGGTTCATCACCTTGCGGGAATGAAGCAGTCCGGCACGGTCATCGCCGTCAACCCGGACCCGGAAGCCCCCATTTTTGATTACGCGGATTATGGAATCGTGGGGACAGCGGAGGAAGTGCTGCCAGAGTTGGAGCGATTTTGAGAAAGTACTCACAGAATGAGAGAAATTTTAAAGGAGGAGAACGTCATGAATTTCAAAAAAAGGTATGAGAAGACCATCGGTTATACTCCCATATGCAGGATCGGGGAATGCAGCCTGAAGCGGCTGGAGTTCGGCATCCTGGAGCTGGAAGCGGGAGGGACGATGGAATTTGACACCATGGACAAGGAGACGGCCTTTATCATGCTGGAGGGCCATTGTAACGTGCGCTTTGGGGATACCTGCTGGGAAAATGTGGGGAACCGGGCGACCGTGTTTGAAAACCGCCGGGCGGAATGCTTCTACATGCCCCGGGAACAGACCCTTCGGATCGAGGCGTCAGATCACATCAAGATCGCGGTGTGCGCCACGCCTGTGGAGGAAAAGACGGTTCCCCAGCTGATCCGGGAGGACCAGGTGATATTGAAGCTTCTGGGGGAGGTGCCCTTCCAGAGAGAGACCAGCTTTATTGTGGACGAGCGGTCCAATGCGAAGCTCCTCACCGTGGGCGAGGCCTATGTGACGGAGGGAAACTGGGCGGGCTTTCCGCCCCACAAGCATGATGTGGACAATATGCCCGCGGAGTGTGTGGCAGAGGAGATATACTATTTCCTGTTTGATCCCAGGCAGGGCTTTGCGGTACAGTGCCTGTATACCGCTGACGGAGAACTGGACGAGTCCTACCGGGTGAAAAACGATGAGCTGGTGGAATTTCCCTACGGCTACCATACCACCGTGGCAACCCCCGGCTACGCCACCTATTTCCTGTGGATGATGGCGGGGGACTACCAGGGCTTCCACAGAAGCAGCGACCCGGAGCATGCGTGGATTGAAAAGCGATAGCAGGAAAGGGGGGAAATAAGGAGTGACTTTGCAGGAATTACGGGAAAAGAATCCCGAGCTGCCCCTGTTTGGGACAGACAGCCGGGAATTTGCGGAATATGGACGCCGGGTTACGGGCATTCATGGGGAAGAGCTGATAAAAGCCGCGGAAAATATCCGTTTCCCGGACGGGGGTTCCGCATACGAGCCATCTGTTCCGGCCTTTGAAGCGCTGTCTGCGGCGGAGGAGATCCGAAAACGCTGTTTTGGGGAGCTTCCCATACAGGTGGGGTATTGTTATGGACAGAACCGGATTTTAAATGCCTGGGAATGGCATACCAGCAGTGAGATCAACATTGCGGTGACGGATCTGGTTCTGATACTGGCCAAGCGAAGCCGTCTGCAGGACGGGCGGATAAATTCCTCCGAGGCAGAGGCATTTCTCCTGCGGGCCGGGGAGACGGTTGAGATATATGCCACGTCGCTGCATTTTTGTCCCTGTCAGGTGGAGGAAAAGGGCTTCGGCTGTGTGGTCACGCTGCCTGCCGGAACGAATCTGCCCTTAGAGGAGCCGGCGGAGGATCCGCTGCTGTTTCGGAAGAACAAGTGGCTGATCGCTCATGAGGAAAATCAAGGACTGATCGGCCGGGGCGCGGTGCCCGGAATTTATGGTGTGAATTTTGAGATTCAATACGTATGAAAATACAGGAGGAGGAAGAACATGCTTGATTACAGAGTAAAAATCGGATTGGCGCCCATGCGCAGGGACGTTACGCCCAGACCCGGCATCTTTAACTGGGAGAAGGCAGAGGAGAGAGGCGCGCGTCTGGTAACATACATCAAGGAGCATTTTACACGGGAGAACGTGGACTTTGTGGACCTGGAGGGGATCAATCCCGTGGGCGTCATGTACTGCATGGAGGACGCCAAAAAAGTGGTGGAGTCCTTCCGGAAGGAAGCGGTGGACGGGGTCTTTATCATCAACTGCAATTTCGGAAACGAGGAGATCGCGGGCTATGTGGCCAGGGAGCTGGGCAAGCCTGTGCTGCTCTGGGCGCCCTTAGATGATGTGTTCGAGGAGGACGGAACCAGGTATACGGACAGCCAATGCGGCCTGTTCGGGACAAGCCGGATGCTGCAGCGGCTGCACGTTCCTTTTTCTTATATTGAGAGCTGCCGCGTGGAGGATGGACTTTTTGCAGAAGGTCTTGAAAAATTTATCTCGGTGAGCTGTATGGTCAAGAACTTCCGCAAAATGAAGATCGCTCAGGTGGGCTGCCGCCCGAAGCCCTTCTACTCTGTTATTTACAATGAAGGCGAATTGATGGAGAGATTCGGTATCTCCGTGCTGCCGGTAAATCTGGCGGTAGTGCAGGATAAATATCAGAGGATCCTCCGGGAGCGGGAGGAGGAGCTTCAGAAAGGGGCGGAGCTTTTGGCCTCCAGATACACGGTGGATGATCTGACCCAGCCGCTGTTGAAGAAGGTTTACGCCTTTGTATTGCTGTATCAGGAAATCTTCCGGGAGTACGAGGTGGATGCGGTCTCCGCCGAATGCTGGACCGCCATGCAGCTTCTGATGGAGGCCATGCCCTGTACGGCCTACAGCGTCCTGGCGGACATGGGCTATATCATAAGCTGTGAATCGGACGTGCTGGGAGCCATCAGCATGGCCCTTCTGTCCTGCGCCTCCCAGGGGAAAAAGCTGCCGTTTTTCGGGGAGTTCACGGTCCGTCATCCCGAGAACCGGAACGCGGAGCTTCTGTGGCACTGCGGCCCCTTTGCCTACTCTCTGAAGAAGGAGGGAACGGAGGCGAAGCTTGTAAATATGCGGGAGTGGCTGCAGGTGAAGGATGGAACCTATACCATTGCCCGCATGGATCAGGACAACGGCAGCTACCGTCTGCTTGCGGGGGATTTCCATACCACGGAGGGGCCCTATACCACCGGGACATATCTGTGGGCGGAATTTGACAACTTATCCAAATGGGAAAAGAAGCTGGTGGAGGGCCCCTATATTCATCACATGGCGGAGATCGAGGGCAGCTATGTGGAGGTGCTGAAGGAATTTTGCAAGTATGTGCCGGGACTTACGGTAGATACGGTGGAGTGAGGCCCCGCTATCCTCTGAGCGCCTGGCAAAGAGAGGCTGACCGGAGCCGCCCATGAAGTGCCTGGCGGCTCAGAATTTCTTGGATTCCAGGGCCGTCTCTGTGGACTGGATGGCGGCAAGGATCCTGTCCCCGCCGTGCAGGACCATGTAGGTGTACAGCGTGTCGATGATGGCCAGCTGGGCGATGCGGGAGGTCATGGCCAGAATGCTGTGCTTGGTCTCCTCCGCATAGGTGACCAGATAATAGTCGCTCTGCCTTGCCACCGGTGATTTGGCGTAGCCGGTGACGCTGATGGTGGTGGCCTGATTCTTCCTGGCTTCGGTCAGGGCGTTGACGATATCCACCGAGGAGCCGGAATGGGAGATGGCCAGGACCACATCTCCCGGCCCCAGGTGGGAGGCCACGATCATCTGCATGTGGTTGTCGCAGTAGACGCTGGCGGGAAGCCCCAGGCGGACCAGCTTGTGGGTGGCGTCCTGTGCCAGGGAGGCCGAGCTGCCCAGACCTATGACGGCGATTGCGTGGGCCTTAAGCAGAGCGTTGGCGGCAGCCTCCATTGCGCTGACGTCCAGACGGAGCTTTGTGCGTTCCAGGGCCTGCATGATGTCGGAGCAGTGCTTCTGATAAAGGGTGATGGGGGAATCCTCCCTGGAGACTGACGTGCTGCCGATGAAGCTTCCACCGATCTCCTGGGCCACGGTGATCTTCAATTCCTGATAGCCGCTTAAGCCCAGCTTCTTGGCAAAGCGGATCACGGTTGCGTCGCCGCAGCCGCAGGCGGCGGCAAGCTCGCTGATGGACAGGGCGATGAGCTCGGACGGATGCTTTAAGATCCAATCCGCCAGCTTGCGCTCGCCTCTGCCAAAGGACGGATAGCTGTCTTGAATCTGAGAAAGTATGGTTTTCATGGTCTGCCCCCCTGGATACTGGTTCTGTGGATGGGATAAAGTCACGAACCTTGTTTTCTTGCATTGTACCATATTTTGCGGGAAAAGGAAACGGGAAATTGCGCCATGGCTTGTCTGCCAGGGCGGCCTCCTGACAAAACGGTCACTAGTTGCCAATTTTCCCCCCCCATGAAAAGTATCCTACGGCTTGTCTGTGAACAGCAGCCGGTTCTGCTGCATGTACTGGGAGGGAGTAAGCCCCGTCCTCTGCTTGAAAGCGCGGCAGAAATGGTAGGGATTGGAAAATCCGCAAGCCTCGGAGACGGCGCTTATTTTGAGCGTGCCGTCCGCCAGAAGCTGCTTGGCCTTGCCTATGCGTATGTCCAGGATGTACTGCTTTGGGGTGGTGTTGTATTGGTCGGCAAAGAGCTTGCGGAAATAAATCTCGCTGATATTACACCGGGAAGCCAGTATGGCGTTGGTCAGGCCGGGATCCTGGTAATTGCTCTCCAGGTATTGGATGGCGGGCATAAGGATCCGGCAGGAGGCGCTCTGGGAGGACAGCCGGTGGAGCATGTGATAGAAAATGCCCATGACCTGCGCCCGGTTTCCCTCAAACAGGGACAGAGCTTTCATCTGTTCGTAATCCCGGAGATACCCTTCCGGATTCTGAATGGGCAAAGCCAGAACCGTATCGCACACAAAGTCCAGGCAGTCAAAATTTATGACCGGGAAAAGGCCGCTTTTGTCGCCGTAAAGGGTGTAGCTCTCTCCCCTGGGCAGCAGAATGGCATGGATGCTGTCCGAGACGACATGTTTTCCTTTATGGGTGTAGGTGATCTGTCCGTCCATGCAGAAGGACAGGCCCCAGCAGGCCCGATCCCGGATGTTCGCGGATCTCCCTCTGGGGGAGGAGACCGTGACAAGCTCCGTGATATTGGTGACCGTGATGGCGCTCAGGGTATTCATGGCTATGTACCTCCTGTTTCCTATTATATCCTTTTTGTGGATAGAAGCAAGAAAAACAGGGTAAAAAAGTATCGGAAACATCAAAGTAATAGCGGATTAGGCATTGGAATGGCAGGGAACGTCCGTTATAGTGATCTATAAGGAATCGCCCTGCGGGCATACCTTTATGCCATTCGGCAAAAATAAGGAATCGCCCTGCGGGCATACCTTTATGCCATTCGGCAGAAAGAAGGAAAGTATTATGATGATTCCTGGAAAATTTTTTATTCAAGGAGGGATTGACATGGATTTTACAGGTAAGACGGCGGTAGCCACGGGGGCAGCGTCCGGTATGGGACTTTTATTTTCCCAATGCTTTGCCCGGCTGGGCGGAAATGTTGTGATGTGCGACGTAAACGAAGGGGTACTTGAGGAGAAGGTCAGACAGATCAAGGAAGGTCCGGGTGGAGATGCCGTCGGCGTCCTCTGCGACGTGCGGGATTACGCCCAGGTCTGCGGCGCAAGAGATCGTGCGGTGGAAACCTTTGGACGTATTGATGTGATGGCGAATTTCGCGGGTGGAACGGCGGTGCGCATGCTGGACGTGGACCCGGCGCTGGAATTTCCCGATATTCCCATTGATGTCTATGACTGGGGCATCGACGTGAATTTAAAGGGTCAGTTTTATTTTGCCCATGCGGTCATGAAGCAGATGAGGGAGCAGAAGAGCGGCCTTATCATCAATATCGGCTCCATCAGCGGCATGGAAGGTGATGGCAGAGGCGTGGATTACCCTACCGCCAAAAGCGGCGTCATGTTCGGGCTTACAAAATCATTGGCCCAATATGGCTCAAAATATAATGTGCGGTGCGTCTGCGTTTCGCCTGGGCCTGTGCTCACCCGGGCTGCCATGGCAAATATGAAGACGCTCCTGGGCCGGGCCGCCGAGCCTCAGGAGATCATTGACCTTATCCTGTTTATCGCTTCGGAGAAGGGACAGTTTATAAACGGGGAGAATATCCTGATCGACGGCGGCAGGAATGCCATGGGGAGGTGGAACTACTGATGAAACCTACATTCCTGACCTATGAGAAGCCCCTGCTTACCGTTATGGTGCAGGCAAGCTGCCCAAAGCGGGTGAAGGAACTCATGGATAAAGCCAGGCCGGAGGGCGCTGAGGCCTTCGGTATGCAGTTCTGCCGGATGAAGGAAGAGTACCGCAGAGAGGATATTTACCGGGAGCTTTTCGCCTATGCCAGGGGAATGCCTGTCTATGTGACGAATTACCGCTCCGGGGAAAATGAAGGGAAACCGGATGAACAGCTGGCGGAGGAGCTGCTTGCGCTTGCGGAATGCGGCGCAACGCTGTGCGATGTAGTGGGAGATTTCTTTGACAGGCAGCCGGACGAGCTGGCAAGGAAAGAGGCTGCGGTCAAAAAGCAGATGACATTGGTTGATGAATTACACAAAAGAGGCGCAGAGGTTTTGATGTCTTCTCATGTACTAAAATTTACACCTGCGGAAAGAGTTCTGGAAATTGCCATGGAGCATCAGAGAAGGGGCGCGGATATCTGCAAGATCGTCACGGGGGCGGACACCATGGAACAGCAGTTGGAGAATCTTAAGATCATCCATATGCTGAAGGAGAAGCTGAAGATCAGATTTCTGTTCCTCTCAGGCGGGGAGTGCCGTATCTTGAGGAGGATCGGCGGGGAGCTGGGCTGCTGTATGTATCTGTGCGTGGCGGAGCATGATGCGCTGGCAACGCCGGCTCAGCCTCTTCTGAGGGATGTGAAGGCTGTTCGGGACCATATGGGGACAGGTTGCGAAACAATAGTCTCCGTCTGAACGCACGTTTGAGAAAGGAGCAACAAAAATGAAAGCGATACTCGTAAATGACGACAGAAGCCTGCGATGGGACCATGTGCCGGACCCGGTCATAAAAAAGGACGAGGTATTGGTGAAGATTCACGCGGCGGCGCTGAACCGGGCGGATCTTATGCAGAGGGAGGGGGATTATCCGCCGCCTCCCGGCTGCCCGGAGTGGATGGGACTTGAGATCGCGGGCATGATCGTGGACATGGGGGAGGAAGCAAAGGCAAGGTCAGACTGGAAATTGGGCGATCAGGTCTGCGCCCTTCTGGGCGGCGGCGGTTATGCCCAGTATGCGGCGGTAAGATACGACATGCTGATGCCTGTTCCGAAGAATTGTACTATGGAGGAAGCGGCGGCTATTCCGGAAGCCTTTGCCACGGCCTACCTGAATCTGTTTCTGGAAGGCGGCATAAAACCTGGCGATACCCTTCTCATGAACGCGGGAGCCTCCGGGCTTGCCAGCGCTATCATCCCCATGGCGAAGGCCTTCGGCATAAGGGTGATCACAACGGTCCTGTCGGATGAGATCGCAGCTTCCATTCGGCATCTGAACGCAGACGTGGTCGTCAACACCACAAAGGAAGATATCGCGGAGGTGTTAAAGCGGGAGCTGGAAGCGGGCCGCGGCGTGGATGTGGCCATCGACTGTCTGGGCGGTGAGGGGATGGGCAGGTGCCTGCAGTATCTGAAGCACGGCGCCAGATGGATCATGATCGCGGCGCTGGCCGGTACGAAAACGGAGATCGATCTGAAAAATATTTACGTGAGAAATGTTCGGATCATCGGCAGCACGCTGCGCTCCAGAACGCCGGAGGTGAAGGCACAGATCCTCTCCGAGCTTGTGGAGAAGGTGTTTCCGAAGGTGGAGAACGGCCAGGTGAAACCAACTATTTATAAGGTTCTTCCCATCACGGAGGCGGAGGCCGCCCAGGACATTCTGTACCGGGGAGAGAATGTGGGCAAGGTTGTTTTGAAGTTATAAGAAGAGAAATCGCAGGCATCAAGGGGCAAATTATCTTTTGCCTGGTGGAATGGGTCATGACTATATGGAAGCCACGGAAGAAAGCTTTCAGGCCATAGCCGGCTATGGCCTGTCACGGGGTGACTGTCGCTCAGTGTACCACGGTCAGCGGAGGTGCGGAGAAACGGGAACCTTACATACTGCATGCCGGAGGCTATTGCGGAAGGGATCGTATAAAAAGCCGGGGGGTGCGGCGCCAGATAATATTAATGTCTATCTGGCGCGGCACCCCCCGGGTATTACTCTGCACACCTCTGCCTTTCAATCACACAGTTATGCACTTTTGTCTTTTCGTTGTAACTGATGCCCACCAGAAGCAGCTCGCCGCCGTAGTCCTTCAG
>CALWDR010000203.1 GCA_944376745.1 uncultured Lachnospiraceae bacterium | reverse complement strand
TATAGAAACCATATCCGCACCCAAGATCTAATATCTTCTCACCATTAAAGTGATCAAATCTGGCTTTGACTTCCCTTTTATTGACCTCTACATATTCTGAACGTTCCTGGTCCTCAGTATATTTTAGTGCGGCATTATTCCATTGATTTATTATTTCTTTCATTTCCATATCTTACCAGTTGTCCGTTTTCCCTATCCAATCAAAACTTTCTTCCCTTCAAAAGCAAAGCCGTACTTCCGAATATGCGTCTCTTTGATTCCCTTTGCAAGCAATTCCGCCGCATACTGTTTCTCTTCGATCTGGGCAAGGGCCGCTTTCACCGTATCCTTCAGGGTTTCCTCCTCCTCCGGGTCGTACACCTTAAATTCCAGAATATAGGCGTAGTCATTGGCATTTTTCGGCTCCAGCAGCACGTCATACCGCCCGAATCCGCTCTCCCGGTTGGAGGTAACGGTATACCGCTCCCGCAAGTCTACCAGAAGCCCCAGCACAAAGCCATGATAAAATCTCTCCGGGTCTGCTTCGGAGGGCTTTTTCCCCGTATCAAAGTAACTGAACGTGCTTAAAGCCACGCGGTTCATATAGGCGTTCATTGCTTTCACATCTCCCAGAAGGAGCGCCTTGATAAAATTGTTATAAGCAGGCTCATATTCCGCGAACCAGTCCTCGATCATCTGCTCAAACATGAAACGGACTTCCATATTTGTCAGGGAGAGCACATAATCCTCCCTGCCTGTATCGGCTTCAAACGCATGCTGCTCTACCTTCAGATACCCGCTGGCCAGAAGCAGGCTCCAGATTGCCCCACGCCGCTTTCCAAGCTGGCTGAACACAATCTGCTCGTCAATCTGCGTCCGCAGGACTTTTCCGTTCAACAGGTCCTCCATCGTAATCTTTATCTCTGGAGTGCCTTCGCGAATCAGCTTCCCCACCAGGCTGTTGGAGCTGGTGTTTCCGCGAAGACAACGAGCCAAGTGGCTGCTTGCAGACATTTGGCGACTGTCCGCGACCTGAAGATGATAATCTTCTGGGGCCCAATAGGTTCCTACAGTCCCTTTATCCAGATAGTTCAGAATAGACCATGGATTGTAAATATCCCTTTGTTTTCCAAAGGTAAAACCGTCATACCACCGCTTTACCATCTGTTTGTCCGTATATCCATACTCATCCATTGCGTCAAAAACTTCTTTTTCCGTAAACCCAAAGGAATCCGTATATTTATTGGATGTGGTAGTCACTACCTCCAGATTATTCAAATCTGAAAATATAGACTCCTTGCTCACCCTGGTGATACCCGTCATTACGGCGCGTTCCAGCCACGGATTCGTCTTAAAGGTGGCATTGAACAGGCTTCTGGTCAAGCTTACCAGTTCATCCCAGAATCCGTTTACATAGGCCTCCTGCACAGGGGTATCATATTCATCCAGAAAAATCAACACCTTTTTCCCATAGTACCGAAATAGAAAATCGGACAGATTATAGAGTGCAAGAGGCGCGTCCATTTCACTCATATCCGACTTTATCCGAACAAAATAAGCTTTCTCCGCCTCTGATAGCTGCTCGCACTGAAGCAGGAAGGTATTCTGCTCATACACCTTCATTAATAATTGGCGAATCCGGTAGCTGGTAGTCTTAAAATCCCGCTCCTTAATATTTGCAAAAGACAGGCTGATGACCGGATACGTTCCCTGCAAGCCTCTGTACTTTTCCTCCCGCCAGATGGACAGGCCTTCAAACAGGTCGCCACGATTCGCATAGTTCACGGAAAAAAACTGCTCCAGCATGCTCATGGTCAAGGTTTTCCCAAAGCGGCGGGGGCGGGTAATTAAAGTTACACTGTCCATACTCTCCAAACATTCCCGGATAAAATCTTTCTTGTCCACATAAAAACACTTTTTTTATATCAGTTCATTAAACTGTTGTATTCCGATTGCCACCGTCCGCGCCATTTGTTTCCCACCTCCACAGTAAAGCTACATATGTTTCTTCCGAAGAAAAATCCGCTATACCAGGTTCTTTCCCTTAGTATAGCGGATTTATATGAAAAATACAATAGCGGAAGATTCTTTGTGACATGCTATTCCAGTTCTTGTCACTAGTCACTTCGTGGCCCGTAACTTGCTTTGCGAAACTGACCTCTAAACAGTTCTTCCCACAATCAGCGGATATTGCCTCCCAATTTGCGGCGGCAATACCCGCTGAAAAATTCTTCTACTTACGCTTTGCGGACGTTCTCCAATATACAATGGCTGCCGTGATGATTCCCACGCCGGCTACTGCAAGCAGTACGATCCAAAGAGTCATATTGGTATTTTCCCCAGTGGCCGGCACGCTGTCACCGGGCTTTCCGTCAGGTGCCGCTTCTCCGGTGGCCGGAATGGTCTCCGAGGCTCCCTTATGGCCGCAGACCTTACATTCCTGATGGCGAAGACCGCTTTCGCCAGCCGAAGCCTGCTTATCAACCACCCACTGATAATCGTGTGCTGTCAGGGGAAGCTCTTCCCCTGTCTTTAACAGCTTCCCGCAGGTTTTACAATAGGTGTCTCCTGTATAGCCCTTCTCTGTGCAGGTTGCTTCCTTCACATTTTTAAGTTCCACGGCGGCGTGGTCGCAGACACCATAAGTACCGTCGGGATTGGCCACCGGTTCAAATCCTTCCGCGCAGTATTCCGCCGGAATCTCGTGGTCAAAGCGTCCGCCGGAAACCGTCACCTGCGCCCCTTCTGCCTGAACGTCAAGCTCGCCCTTCAGATTGACATTTCGGATCACAAGAGCGGTATTTTTGGCGGTGTCCGCCTCCGTTCCCGCTGTGGTGTATTCCACAAGCCCGGTGATGGTGCCGGTGGTGTCCACCGTAACCTTCACGCCTTCTTTATAGGAAGGAGGCCAGTAATACAGATCAAAAGCCACATTTCCCTGGGCTGCGGTGATGCTGGTTTTCCCCAGGATTTTAACGTCTCCGCAATTATTGGACAAGGTGTAATTGTGGCCCACGGGCATTCTGCTGCCGTCCAGATTCATATCCATCAGGGTCAGATTGCTGTAATTTTGTATCAGGATCAGCGCCTTACTGCTGGTGATGGTCCCGTTTTTCATGGTAATATCAGAGCCCTTCAGAAGCTGGAACCCGTTTGTCTCCGTTCCGGGAGAGCCCACCGTCGCCCCGTCGATGTCGTAGGTGTGTCCGGCAAAATCAATGGTGATGTGCTTGCCGCCCTCCACCACAACGCCATTTCCCTTTACATCCGCAAGAAGGGTAATAGTATCGCCCTCTCCTGCCGCCGCAACGGCTTTTTCCAGGCTCTTATAGCGGACGCCCGCAATCTCGGCCACATCCTCGGCCTCGCTCACAACGAAATTGCCGTCCCCGTCTATGGAAACCTTGAAATCCTCTGACACATACTCGGAAACATCCTCCGAAAACGTACCGCCCGCAATTCCGGTGCGCACAGGCCGCACCGCCTCATTGCCCACCGCCCTATCGCCATTGGCTCCATTCCAGTAATTATCCTCCAGAGAAATGGCAGCGGTATCTTCCGGCAGGGACTGTGCCTTAAAAAGCTCGCCGCTCTCATCCCCGGAACCCACCATCACATTGTTATGTATCTGAAGCGAAGATATATGTTCTGCATCTCCAAGACGGATCGCCCGGTCCGCCGCGTTTTTGATGATATTTTCCTCGATCACGATCTCTCCCTGCACATCATTTGCGGTACTGCTCTGCAGAGCGATGGCATTGTGGGTAGTATGATCGAAGGTACAGTTACGGATCTGCGCCCCCTTTACTCCCTGGATATAGACCCCCTGAAAATAATCCTGGAAGGAACAGCCGGAAACCTCAACATCCTCAAAATATTTGTTGTCCGCGCCCATCTTGACCGCCGCGTAGGTATTCTCCGTCATGCTCTGCTCGCTGCCCTGAAAATCACAGTCTTCAAAGCGGATTCCAGCATTCTCCGCCTCTTTACTATAATCCATGATCTTCACCTGTCCCCGAATCGCAAGTCCCTCAAAGGAAATATTCTTCAGAGAGCAGTTGGCATAATAGCTGTTTTCAGAGCCGTCCACCCTCTGGTCCCGCACATAGTCATAAGAGCCTGCGGTATACACATGCCCGGAGCTTGCAGAAATGCCGGGAAGCTCCACGCCCTTCGCCGCCGTAAAGGTCACATTCTCTATGGTGCGGTTATAGGTGGTGATATGGCTCTCTATTCCTTCCAGAGATACCGGTTCCTCGTCTTTCACCCAGCCGGTCTCTGCCGTCCAGTTCATGTTGTAATACTGGGTGTTGCTGCCCTCATACTTGGTGGGCCGGGCCAATACCAGTTCTTCGGTATAATCGCCTGCGCCAAAGCAGATCGTCTTGCCGTCGATGGAGCCGTAGGCGCCGTCCAGGGTATACTGGGCGGTTTCCGGCGTCACGACCCAGACGTCGCCTGTGGTATCCGGGCCTCTGGGCAGATCTTGCCCCTCGTAGCCTTTCGTTTGGTCGCTGTCCGCCGCAAAGGCCGCCGCCGGAAAGAGCGTTGCCGCCATGCACAGACAGATCAGAAAACTGAATAATTTTTTCCTCATAACCTTCACATTCCCTTCTTTTGCATTTTTGAAAAACAACGTCCCGTTTTCCTTTAGTATAGCGGATTTTCGCGAAAAATACAAGATTGAAAAAACATCTTTGTATCCGTTCATCCTTCTCTTTTCCATCCGCTACGCCCCCATCGATTGACGCTCCTTCTTCTGCTTTTGCTTCTCCTTCCACCACTCCTCATAAATATTGTTAAGCTCCCCGCAGATCAGCACGATGTACATACAGAAATACATCCACAGCATCAGAAGCACAATGGTGGTCAGGCTGCCGTACATGGAAAGGCCGTTGAACTCATCCACATACACCGACAGGCCGTAGGAGAACACGGACCAGGCCACGGCGCAGAGCACGCTGCCGGGAAGCTGGCTGCGGATCGCGGCCCTCCGGTTGGGCAGGACTTTAAAGAGCAGGGCAAAAAACAGGCTGAACACCGCCAGCATGATCAGGGACCGCAGCCGCAGGATCACCTGGGTCAGCCTGGCCACCACCGGCAGGTGCTCCGTCAAAAGCCCCTGGATGGAATTTCCGAATACCAGAAGCGTCAGGGCCAGCACAATGGCCGCCACCAGCACCAGGGTGTAGAGGATGGCCCGTGCCCGGAGGACGAAATAATTCCGGGTCTCCATGATGTCATACACCCCGTTAAGTCCCCTGGACAGATACTGGATTCCCTTGGCGGAGGCCCAGATGGCGGCGATGGCCGAGGCTGAGACCAGCCCCACATTTTTCGTGTAGATCTCCTCGATCATGGAGATCAAAAGGGGCGTGATATAGTCGGGCATCAGCCGGTCCACCGTGATCATCAGCATTCCCTTGGTGACCGGAGTGTACTGCAGCAGGGAGATAAAAAGCATCAAAAAGGGAATGATGGAAAGTATGATAAAAAAAGCGGACTGGGCCGCATAGGCGCTGATATTGTCCGTCTTGCATTTTTTTACAAAGGTTCTGACTCGCCGAAGCATCATCCAAAACATCGTCTCCCCGGACCTCCTTCCTCTTCGGATGACCACGCAGTTCACTGCGTCGCCTCCGGGCTGTTGTAAATATTCTCTATGGTGATATTCTGGTAGAATTTCTGTAAAATATCCACATATGTAAGTCCCGCTTTCGCCATGCCGTTGGCTCCGTTCTGGCTGAGCCCGATCCCGTGTCCGTAGCCGCCTCCGTAGAGGAGAAAGCCGTCCTCCCCGGGAACCGCCGTAAAGGCCGCGCTGGGCAGAAGATTCAGGGCGGTGATGGCCCTGTCATTCTGATCGGTCACGGAGACTGCCGCCGCCATCAATATTTTACGGATATTATATTCCGTGGACACGAGAATGGAACCTTGTTCGCAGGTAATCTCCAGCTTCGTGAGAACGCCGCCTGCGCTCCGCTCCCTGGGGACAAAGTCGGTGACAGCTCCCAGTGTTCCAAAATCCAGAGGCGCCTCCCCGCCGCCTGGGCCGAAGCACTGGACATTGGAGGGATTCACCTTCTGACGCTCCTTTGCCGCCGCCTCCATGGCCTCAAGGCTTTCCGAGGGCTTCAGCCTGGCCTGCCAGCGGTAATAGGCGGCGTCGCTGTCGTAGGCTTTGTAGTCTTTGCTCTTTATAAAGGCCGCAAAAGCCTCCTCCGTGGAAATATCCGGCGAGCTTCCATCCACCATCAGGGACACCGATTTCAGATACCCAAAGCTCTCAGGCTGAAGCTTCCACACGTCCATGTTCTGGGAAAAGCCGCAGGAGGTGGAATAATAGTAGGCCTCCGCCAGAACGCCCTCATTTTTCAGGACCTCCCCCACCGTGTCCTGGACAGCCAGGGTGGACTGCTCCGCTCTGGGCTGCTTATTATACACCTGATAGTTGGTGCTGTCGTCCACATTTGCGGCGAATTTCGCGTATTCCGCGGACCCCAGCTGAATGCAGGCGTAGCTCCTGGCGCAGACCGCCTGGGCCCGCAGTGCCTCCCGTTCGTAGGAGGCCGGCATCTCGCTGGGCACCACGGCATAGAGATAGGTTTCCAGCGGAAGCTCGTTGACCACGCTGTAGCCCTCCTCAAAGCGGCGGATCTCCATGGCTCCCTGATACCCCAGGGACACCGGCTCCTGATTTTCGCCGACAAGGAACAGATTTCCTTCCTCCGCGGCGACACTGAGCCTTAAGTACCCCTCCGCCCCTTCCGTCCAGTAATCGGAGGCCTTCACCGCCGTCCCCGCCGGGATCGCCGTGACCGCCTCCCCGAAGGAGACCGTCAGCTCCTGGTCCGCCTTCACATAGAGCTCCGGATAATAGGGGGATTCCCCGTTTAAGAGAAGGACCCGGATCTGCTCCATATGGGCCGGCTCCATCAGGATGATCCCGCAGACCTGACCCTTGGCCACCACAAAATCCGCCGTCAGATTGCCGATGATGAGCTTGGAGCTGTCGAGCTGCTCCACCGTGCCGTAGGTCTTGTAGATGCGCAGAGCTCCATCATGGGGCAAAGCGCCGTAGCCCTCGATCTCGATCTGCTTCTCATCATAGGACAGCACCGTGCCCCGGATGGTCTCTTCCTTCTTGTAAATGGCAGAGACGGCGTTGTCCAAAAACTCGATGTCGCACACCGTATCGGTGATATGCTCGGCAAGACTGGGCACGGAGACGGAGAAAAGCTCCTTCTCAAAAAGGACCTGGGCCGCCTTCTCCCCGGCGGAGTGAATGAACACATTTTCCCAGAGCACGGGGGTATCCAGGGCTTCCTTCACCCCCAGAACCTTTCCGTCCAGCATATACACCCGGTACATATCATAGGGGTGGATATAGAAGCGCCCGCCCTCCACGGGAAAATACCCCTCCTGGGTCAGAAGCTGCCCCTCCCGCTCCTCCACGTCCAGAAATACCAGCTCCCGGACCGAGACCCCCGCGTCCGGGTCCAGCAGGTCCAGGATCTGCTCATACACCTGAAAGAACACCCGCCGGGGCACGGAGCGAAAGCCCGCCTCCCCCTCGTAGGAGACGTACTCCTCCACCCCGAGCTTTTTCAAAAGCTCCGACAGCTCCCGGTAGCTGAGTCTGCCCCGGACCGTCCCCTTAAGCTGCTCCTCCCACTCCTTTGTGTCATAGTAGGTGAAGCTCAAAAATGCCGGCAGCTCCCTGGCCAGCACGTACTCCTCCGAAAATGCTTCCTCCCCGCTTCTTCCCTTTTGTATCCACAGTATGGTTATCAGAAGGAGGACCAGAAACGCCCCCGCCGCCGGTAAGATCATGCTCCGCTTTTTCATGCCGCTTCCTTTCCCTGGGGTACGCACCCTCAGGGAACGCCCTCTCATCATCGATCTGCTTCCCGCTGCCGGGCAGGTCAGGGACTTTCACCCATTCAAACGCGCACCCGCCGGGCAGGTCAGGAACTTTCACCCATTCGAACGCGCGCCCGCCGGGCAACTGCCAAAAGAAGCTGCTTAAAGGAACTTAAGCAGCTTCTTTCTTCCGTACTTTATTGTCTTGTGTATCCTACATAGGTTCTTTTGCCACAACTTATATAAGGATTCTTTTGTAACTTTTTCTCCCAAAATGCCGTTTCCTGTAATTTTGACTCCTAGCCAGCGCTAGGTGGGTGTCCGCATCTGTTCCTCTGTCTTCCACTGATTTCCGGTGAGGCCTGACATAATAACAGAGATATAGAAGTCCCTTAAAAGTAAATGTAGGTTCAAAATAACAGGGTATCGAACACCCCAGGATTCCGCGTTTCACAGCTTCCGCCCAAAAAGCTCGCTCTGTGAACTTTCGATTTCCATGAATCCATTATACTCTATTATGTCCCGTTTATCAACTATAAATTAACGTGAATTGCAGGGGACTGTTTCCAGTTTTGAAACCCTTGCGGCTCCGGCAGCCGTAAAACTTCCAGAGCCGCAGGCCGCTCTTATAACTGGGGACCAGCCGGAACAAGGGCCTTGCCGGCCTCGTTGCCCTCGTATTTGGCAAAATTCTTGATAAATCTGGAGGCAAGATCCTTCGCCTTCTCATCCCACTGGGAAGCGTCCGCGTAGGTATCTCTGGGGTCCAGAATGTTGGTGTCCACACCCGGAAGCTCCGTGGGAACCTCAAGGTTGAAGTACGGGATCTTCTTGGTGGGAGCCTTCAAAATATCGCCGTTTAAGATGGCGTCGATGATGCCCCGGGTATCCTTGATGGAGATACGCTTGCCGGAGCCGTTCCAGCCGGTATTCACCAGGTAAGCCTTGGCGCCGCTCTTCTCCATTCTCTTCACCAGCTCCTCCGCGTACTTGGTGGGATGAAGCTCCAGGAAGGCCTGTCCGAAGCAGGCGGAGAAAGTGGGTGTGGGCTCCGTGATGCCCCGCTCCGTACCCGCAAGCTTTGAGGTGAAGCCGGAGAGGAAATAATACTGGGTCTGCTCCGGGGTCAGAATGGATACGGGAGGAAGCACGCCGAAGGCGTCCGCGGACAGGAAGATAACCTCCTTGGCGGCGGGTCCTGCGGAAACAGGGCGCACGATCTTCTCAATATGGTCGATGGGATAAGATACGCGGGTGTTCTCCGTCACGCTCTTGTCGTCAAAGTCGATCTTGCCGTTCTCGTCCAGGGTCACGTTCTCCAGAAGGGCGTTGCGCTTGATGGCGTTGTAGATGTCCGGCTCGGAATCCTTGTCCAGATTGATCACCTTGGCGTAGCAGCCGCCCTCGAAGTTGAAGATCCCGTTGTCGTCCCAGCCGTGCTCGTCGTCGCCGATCAGCAGACGCTTGGGGTCGGTGGACAGGGTGGTCTTGCCCGTACCGGAAAGTCCGAAGAAGATGGCGGTGTTCTCGCCGTTCATATCGGTGTTGGCGGAGCAGTGCATGGAGGCGATGCCTTTAAGGGGCAGATAGTAGTTCATCATGGAGAACATACCCTTCTTCATCTCGCCGCCGTACCAGGTGTTCAGAATAACCTGCTCCCGGCTTGTGATGTTGAACATGGCCACTGTCTCGGAATTCAGGCCCAGCTCCTTGAAGTTCTCCACCTTGGCCTTGGAGGCGTTGTAAACGATGAAATCCGGCTCGAAGTCCGCAAGCTCCTCCTCGGTGGGAGCAATGAACATGTTCTTCACGAAATGTGCCTGCCAGGCCACTTCCATAATGAAACGGATGGCCATGCGGGTATCCGCGTTGGTGCCGCAGAAGGCGTCAACCACGAACAGACGCTTGTCGGAGAGCTCCTTAAGGGCAATCTCCTTTACCGTGTTCCATGCCTCCTGGGAAGCCGGTTTGTTGTCATTTTTAAATTCATCGGAGGTCCACCACACCGTATCCTTGGAATTTTCATCCATAACGATGAATTTATCTTTGGGGGAACGTCCGGTGTCAATGCCGGTCATCACGTTCACCGCTCCAAGCTCGCTCACCTGGCCCTTTTCATATCCGGTAAGCTCGGGCTTTGTCTCCTCCTCAAACAGCAGCTCATAGGAAGGATTATGTACGATTTCCGTGGTTCCGGTAATCCCGTACTTGCTTAGATCAATTTTTCCCATCTTCCTTAACCTCTTTTCTTAATAATATGCAACGAATTACACGACTCTATTATACATGATTGCCGGATAAAATCAATTATTTTTATAGAAATTTTATTTTTCATTCAAAGCTTGCCATTTTCCCGATTTTGGTATAAAATAACAATGTAGAAATAAATTTCTCGAAAAACTCTGTGTGAATTTTATTTTGGGATGCGCCCCCGTCGGCCGCCCGGTTTCCCGACTGAAAAATGCAAAAATTTTGTAAATTTTCATTTTCCTCTTGTACTGGAATAAATACATATGGTATTATAATAAAATATTATATAATTCATCACACTAATTCGCTGATTTTATAAATCAAGGAACTCAACCACCAATCACACATCAGAAAGGAAGGTCCTGATATGCATTCAAACAAATTTTACGAAATCACACCGGAAATTATGAAGCTGGCGCAGCTAAGCCAACAGGCCGCCACCATCGATCCCGCTCTCTTTACCACCTACGACGTGAAGCGGGGACTGCGCGACCTGAACGGAAAAGGCGTCCTGGTGGGACTGACGGAGATCTCCGACGTCTGCGCCACCAAAATGGTGGACGGGGTATCCGTTCCCGCGGACGGCGAGCTCTACTACCGCGGCTACAACGTGAAGGATCTGATCCGCGGCCTGCCGGAGAACACCCATTTCGGATTTGAGGAGAGCACCTATCTTCTGCTCTTCGGCAAGCTGCCCAACGAGGAGGAGCTTTCTTCCTTCTGCAATCTGCTGGCGGAATACCGCTCCCTGCCCACGGGCTTTGTGCGGGATATCATCATGAAGGCTCCCAGCCAGGACATGATGAACACCCTGGCCAGAAGCGTTCTGACCCTGTACTCCTACGACGATAAGGCCGACGACATTTCCATTCCCAACGTACTGCGGCAGTGCCTGGAGCTGATCAGCCTCTTCCCGCTGCTGTCGGTATACGGCTATCAGGCCTACAAACACTACCACGACGGCGCCAGCCTGTTCATCCACACCCCCGAGCCGGGGCTGTCCACGGCGGAGACCATCCTTCATGTGCTCCGGCCCGACAGCAAATTTACGCCTCTGGAGGCCAAGCTTCTGGACATCGCGCTGATCTTACATATGGAGCACGGCGGCGGAAACAACTCCACCTTTACCACCCACCTGGTGTCCTCCTCGGGAACCGACACCTACTCCGTCATCGCGGCCTCCTTAGGCTCCCTGAAGGGTCCCCGCCACGGCGGCGCCAACATCAAGGTGGTGAAGATGATCGAGGATCTGAAGGCCAACGTCAGCGACTGGACCGACGAGGAGGCCGTGGGCCGTTATCTGTCGGCGCTCCTGAACAAAGAAGCCTTCGACCATGCGGGCCTCATCTACGGCATGGGCCATGCGGTGTACTCCCTCTCCGACCCCAGGGCCATCCTGTTTCGCACCTTCGTGGAACGGCTCTCCAAGGAGAAGGGCCTGGAAAAGGAATATGCCCTCTACTCCCTGGTGGAGCGCCTGGCCCCCGAGATCATCTCCCGGGAGCGCAAGATCTACAAGGGCGTCAGCCCCAACGTGGACTTCTTCTCCGGCTTTGCCTACAGCATGCTGGATCTGCCCATGGAGCTCTACACGCCGATCTTCGCCATCGCCAGGATCGCCGGCTGGAGCGCCCATCGCCTGGAGGAGCTCGCCTACAACGGCAAGATCATGCGTCCCGCCTACAAGTGCGTCCAGGAGCACCGGGAATATATCCCCATGAGCGAGCGATAACAAATAAAATGGGAAGCCAGAATCTTGTGAAAGGTTGTGGCTTCCTTTTTTTGACAGATATTCCATTTTTCCATTTTTCAAAAAGTCGTTCTGTCAATGTCTTAGGGGCGGCTTGTCCTAGGGGCGATTTGCTGTTCTCGTGGAGAACTCAATAGAGTTCTATCAATGTCTTAAGAACGGCTCTGTGCCGTAAGCAGGGCAAACTCCTCGGGAGATTCCGGCATGCCCCTGCGCATCCACTCATCCACCCAGCCCCAGATCATGCCCGCGATCATGGATCTCGCATAGCGCTCTATATTGTTTTGGGCTTCCTCCAGCTTCATGGCATTTCGGATGGTCTCATAGATCAGCCCAGACAGCCCCTGCCGATAAAGCAGAAGGTACAGCTCCCTGTTCTGATAATAATGCCGTATCAGAGAGTCCGAAAATTGCTCCGGGTCTCCCAGTGCCTCAAATTCCTTCCCCCATTCTTCCAGAAGTGTCTTCAAATGCTGTTCCAGTACGTCCTTCTTGCTCTCAAAATTGCGGTAAAAGGACACTCTGCCCACTCCGGCGCGCCTTACCAGCTCTGTGATGACGATCTCATCCAGGGACTGCTTTTTCATCATTTCCAGCAAGGCGGAGGTGATGCACTCTTTGACAAGCGCATTGGTTTCCTGATTATGGGTCATGATACAATTTTCCCTCCTTTGTTTCATCAGCCGCAAATCCCATTGACAGCTTTTGTCTTAGATGATACACTTGTTTCGCCTTTGATGATACATATGTATCACCCGAATGTCAATAGGCGAATACAAATTTTTCGGAAGGAGATTTTATGGAGTACATCATTGAAACCCATGCACTTGTCAAACGATACGGCGATAAACAGGCGGTCAACCGCGTGTCCATGCATGTAAAAAAGGGAGACATTTACGGCCTCATCGGCAAGAACGGCGCAGGCAAGACCAGTTTGATGAAGCTGCTGCTGGGGCTGACCTCTCCCAACGAAGGGCAGATCACCCTGCTGGGCCGCCGGGAGCTTGACCGCAGCAGGCGTAAAATCGGCTCTCTCATTGAAACCCCCGCCTTCTACAAAAACGAGACGGCCCTTGAAAATCTGAAACGCTTTGCCCTTCTTACTCCCACCCCGGAGGAAGAGATCCGCAGCATCCTCCGGCTGGTAGGCCTTGGCGATACCGGCAGGAAGAAGGCGGGCGCATTTTCTCTGGGCATGAAGCAGCGGCTTGGTATCGCCATCGCGCTTCTGGGCAATCCCGAGCTTCTGATCCTGGACGAACCCATCAACGGCCTTGATCCCTCCGGCATAAAAGAGATCCGTGATATCATTCTGGAGCTCAACGGCAAAGGGGTCACATTTCTGATCTCCAGCCATCTGCTGGACGAGCTTGGCAAGATCGCCACCGGCTACGGCATTGTGGCAGACGGCGTACTGGTGGAGGAAATCACCGCAAAGGAGCTGGCGGAAAAATGCCGCACCTCCTGGAAGATAGTCGTTGACAACACAGCGAAGGCCGCGGCTGCTCTGCGGGCATGGCAGGAGGATTTGAAATTTGACGCTGCGGGAAACGAGCTTCACATTTTCTCCGAGACAGACAGCTCTGAGGTGAACCTTGTTCTGTTCCGCGCCGGGGTACGTATCTATGAGACTCGCAGTGAAAGCATCGATCTTGAAGATTTCTTTATAGAAAGGCTGGGCAGATAACATGAAGCATTTATTACATTTGGAATTTCGGAAATTAAGAAAACAGCGGAAGCTGATCGTATGTACCTCCATCATGATCGGACTGTTGTTTTTGTCCGCGCTGACCACAAAGGCGCTGACGAACCTCAGCCCCGAGCTTTCGTCACAGGCCGGCGCCTCCGGCATCACCTCCATGACCGGGGCCGTAAGCAGCAGCTCTTTTGTCCTGATCACCGGGATCTTTGTTGCCCTCGCCGCCTGCGAGGATTACGAACAGCAGACCATCAAGAACATCTACGCCAGAGGATACACAAGGACCCAGACCTACTATGCCAAGCTCATCGCCGCTGCCGCCGGGGTCACCGCCATGTTTCTCGCTGTGCTGGCATTTTCCTTTACCCTCGGCACACTTCTCTTCGGCGCAGGGATTCGAGACGTTCGATTTCTGGCCGTGATCGGCACGCAGTACATTGCGGCGATGGCGGACACCACGCTGGCCTTTGCCATCGCGGCCTTTCTTCGCAGGAACGGCTCCTCCATCGCGGCCATCATCGTCGCGCCCATGATCGTAAATATGGTCCTGTCTCTGGCGGATTCCCTCCTGCGGCTGGAGGATCTCTCCCTCACGCGCCTGTGGGTCTCCTCCTTTATGAGCGACCTCAGCTCCGTCGGCGTATCCGGCGAACGGCTCCTGGTGTGCCTGGCCGGCTCCCTCCTCTACATCCCCGTGTTTGCCATTGGGGGACAGTATCTCAACAAGAGCATCAAGCTGTAGAAAATACGATCCGGCACACAGCATTGAAAGGCATGCCTTTTCACCAAAAAGCATGCCTTTGCCTGCTTAAAAATACTTCCGCCGCGTGCGGTTCAGCATCACCACATAGACCGCGCAGGCGGCCAGGAAAATCACGATCCCGGCATACTCCAGGGCCTCGATGAGCCAGAAGATCCGGTTTAAGAAGCTGACCAGGCCAAACAGCGCCACCACGATCCCGAAGATCACGGTTTTTAAAAACATGGCCTCGGCAAAGCCCCTGGCGTCCCGGCATTTCTTAAGCTCCTGCTCCGGCACCAGCCATTTGACGGGAGTCTGGGTCTTCTTCATCACAAAGGCCGAGTAGACGGTGTAACCGCCGTAGACCAGCAAAACAATATCAAAGATCAGTATCACGTCGATTGCCGCTAACATCACGCTCTCCTTTCAGGTGCAAAATACGCAATCGGAAACGGTCTCCCGAGAAACCGTAACCGTTAGGGACCGGTCTCCCAGGAAAATGTAACCGTTTTACAGGCCCAGGAAATTTCTTACCACCCCGGGCATTTCCTCCACCTCGCAGACCGTCTTATGACGGACAGGGGCCGTGCGGATCTCCTCGATGGCCCTGGGAACCGGCACGCCGGACAGCCTGCACAGCTCGTCCACCAGCTCGAAATCCTCCCTGGCGTCGTAGGCGGGATCGATGGCCGTCATCACGCTTCTGGTGAATTTATAGGGGCTGGCCGTGGAGACGATCACGGTCTTCGTATCGTCCCCCGTGTCCTTCCTGTATTTTTCATAGACGCAGGAGGCCACTGCGGTGTGGGGGTCGATCACATACCCCGTCTGCTCATAGAGATTCTTGATGGCCGCCGCCGTCTCCGCCTCGCTGGCATAATTTCCATAGAAATCCGCAAGCTGGTCCCGCATGCCGTCGGTGATGGTGTAGCTTCCGTTGACGGATAAGGACTCCATAAAGGCCCGAGTGACCTCGGCGTCTCTGCCGTCGATCTGGTAGATCAGCCGCTCCAGGTTGCTGGAAATGAGAATGTCCATGGAGGGGGAGGAGGTCAGAATGAACTCCCGGTTCCGGTCATAGCTGCCGCTGCGGAAAAAGTCGTACAGCACCTTATTTTCGTTGGATGCGCAGATCAGTTTTCCGATGGGAACGCCCATAGCCTTGGCGTAGTAGGCGGCCAGAATGTTGCCGAAATTTCCGGTGGGCACCACCACATTCATGGGATCTCCCAGCTCCAGCTCCCCGGCGGCGCACATTTTCCCATAGGCATAGACATAGTAAGCGATCTGGGGCACCAGGCGGCCAATGTTGATGGAGTTGGCGGAGGAGAACTGACAGCCCCTGGCCTGCATTTGGGCCGCCAGCTCCTGGTCGGAGAACATCTGCTTCACCCCGGTCTGGGCCTGGTCAAAGTTGCCGTGAATGCCCACCACCAGCGTGTTGTCCCCCTCCTGGGTCACCATCTGCTTCTCCTGGATGGGGCTGACGCCGTCCTTGGGATAAAAGACGATGATCTTGGTGCCCTCCACCTTGGCGAAGCCGGCCAACGCCGCCTTGCCCGTATCCCCGGAGGTGGCCGTGAGGATCACGATCTCGTTGGTCACATGGTTCTTCCGGGCGGCGGTAAGCATCAGATACGGCAGTATGGACAGAGCCATATCCTTGAAAGCGATGGTCGCGCCGTGAAAAAGCTCCAGGTAGCAGGCGTCCCCCGCCTTCCGCAGGGGCGCGATGGCCTCGGTGTCAAATTTGCTGTCATAGGCGCTCTCTATACAGTGCACCAGCTCCTCCCCGGTAAAATCCGTAAAGAACAGACGCATGACCTCGTAGGCCGTCTCCTGATAGCTCATCCCCTTCAACTGCACCATGGGAAGCTCAAGCTTCGGTATCTCCTCGGGCACGAACAGCCCGCCGTCCGCCGCCAGCCCCTGCAAAATGGCCTGGGAGGCCGTCACTCTCTCCTTGTCGCTCCTCGTACTTCTGTAAAACAACTCCATATCATTCATCCTTTACTCT
>CALWDR010000202.1 GCA_944376745.1 uncultured Lachnospiraceae bacterium | reverse complement strand
GGAAAGAGGAAGGAGACGAGACAATGAGTGAAAACAGACGAGTGGTTGTCACCGGGATCGGTGCGGTTACCCCTGTGGGAAATAACGTGCAGGATACCTGGGAGAGCCTGAAGGCCGGCAGAAACGGCATCGGGCCCATCACTCTTTTTGATACGGAAAAATTCAAGGCGAAGCTGGGGGCCGAGGTGAAGGATTTTGACCCCAGAGAATACCTGGAGGTCAACGACGTGCTGCGCACGGACCGCTATGCCCAGTTCGCGGTGGCGGCGGCCCAGCAGGCCGTGGATGAGAGCGGCATCGAGGGAACGGTGGAGCCGGAGCGGTTTTCTGTCTGGTTCGGCACCGGAATCGGCGGCATAAGAACCTTTGAGACGGAGCACACCAAGCTGATGGAGCGGGGGCCCCGCCGGGTTTCCTCCCTGTTCGTGCCCATGATGATCGCCAATATGGCGGCGGGGATGATCGCCATCCGCCACGATTGCCGGGGGACTGCCATGCCGGCGGTCACCGCCTGCGCCTCCGGCTCCAACGCCATCGGGGAGGCCATGCGCCTGATCCGTCACGGCTATGCCGACGCGGTGATCTCCGGCGGCGCGGAGGCGGCTATCTCTCCCTCCGCCGTTGCGGGCTTTGTGAACATGCAGGCCCTTTCCACTTCTGAGGACCCTGATGCGGCTTCCCTGCCCTTTGACAAACGCCGGGGCGGCTTTGTCATCGGCGAGGGCGCGGTGGCCTTTGTGCTGGAGGAATACGAGCACGCCAAAGCCCGGGGAGCGAAGATCTACGGGGAGGTCTGCGGCTACGGTTCCACCTGCGACGCCTACCACATCACGGCCCCCCACCCGGAGGCCAGAGGCGGCGCCCAGGCCATGGTGGAGGCCATGGCGGAGGCCGGCTATAGCGAGAAGGACCGTGTGTACATCAACGCCCACGGCACCGGAACGCCCATGAACGACGTGCTGGAAACCATGGCCATCAAGAGGGCCATGGGAGAGGAAGCGGCCAAAAAGGCCTATGTCAGCTCCACCAAATCCATGACCGGGCACATGCTGGGCGCGGCGGGAGCCATCGAGGCTATGGCCTGCCTGTTCGCCCTAAATGAGGGAGTGATCCCGCCCACCATCAATCTGAAGGAGCAGGACGAGGCCTGCGATCTGAACTGTGTGCCGAATACTGCGATAAAGGCGGACATTGACCTGGCCCTGTCCAATTCCCTGGGCTTCGGCGGCCACAACGCGTGTCTTGCCTTCCGAAGGGTGTAAAGCCATGAATGAGGCAGATATTTTAGAAAGGTGTAAGCTATGAACGAGGCAGATATTCGCAAATACGCGGGATTGATGCAGGAGCTGGGGCTGACTGGCCTGGAGATCACCGAGGACAACCGGAAGGTGCGCCTGGAGCGGGCTGTGCCCTCCCTGTCCCGGGAGACGGTGGTGGTGGATACCGCCGTTCCCGCCTCTGCTCCTGCCCCCGCGGCAAAAGAGAATATAGATTATTACAGCGTGACTTCTCCTCTGGTGGGCGTTTTTTACGCCGCTCCCGCCGAGAACGCCGAGCCCTATGTGGCTATCGGCGACCATGTGAAGAAGGGCCAGGTGCTCTGCGTGGTGGAGGCCATGAAGCTGATGAACGAGGTGACCTCCGAGGAGGACGGCGTCATCTCGGAGATCTGCGTTACCAACGGCCAGATCGTGGAATACGGAACCGAGCTGTTCCGCATCAGGAGGTAGCGCCATGAACCGGGAAGAACTATCAAAAGACAGCGCCATGAGCCGGGAAAAGAAAAGCGGCGTCATGAACCGGGAAGAGATCATGAAGATACTGCCCCATCGGGACAATATGCTTCTCCTGGACGAGGTGGAGGAGACAGAGGGCGAGGCGGTGGGACACTACACCGTCCGGGGCGACGAATTTTTCCTGCAGGGCCATTTCCCCGGGAACCCCATCGTTCCCGGCGTGATCCTCTGCGAGATCCTGGCTCAGTCCGCCTGCGTTTTGATGCAGGACGCCATGAGCGAGGGCAAGCTCCCCGTCTACACGGGACTGAACAATGTGAAATTCCGTTCCCCGGTAAAACCCGGCGACCGCATTGAGACCCGGTGCCGGATCAAGCGGGCGAAGCACCCCTTCTATTTCGCGGAGGGACAGGTGACGGTGGACGGAAGACTCTGTACTTCCGCCGAATTTTCCTTCGCCATCACGGGGGAGTAGAGGATGCGTACAGGAGGGTAAAGGATGTTTTCAAAAATACTGATCGCCAACCGGGGCGAGATCGCCGTCCGCATCATACGGGCCTGCAAGGAGATGGGCGTGGCCACGGTGGCCGTATACTCCGAGGCGGACAAAAACGCCCTGCATGTGGCCCTGGCGGACCAGAGCTACTGCATCGGCGGGCCGGAAGCCTCCGAGAGCTATCTAAACGAAAATCAGATCATCAGCACCGCCATTTTGTCGGGAGCCCAGGCCATTCATCCCGGATACGGGTTTCTCTCGGAGAACGCCCATTTCGCAAGGCTCTGCCGGAAGAACGGGCTGGTGTTCATCGGCCCGGAGCCGGAGAGCATGGAGCGGCTCGGCGACAAGGCTATTTTAAAGGAACTGATCGGGAACACGGGACTGTCCGTGATCCCCGGCACCAAGGCCGTATCCTCGGTGGAGGAGGCGAAAAAGGCCGCCGATAAGATCGGCTATCCCGTCATGCTCAAGGCCTGCGCGGGAGGCGGAGGCCGGGGCATCCGGCTCATCCGCACTGCTGACGACCTGGAGGAGGCTTATCTTCAGGCCACCAGCGAGGCGGTGAGCGCCTTTGGGGACGGCAGCGTTTATCTGGAAAAATATATTTTCCCGGCCCGGCATGTGGAATTGCAGATACTGGCCGACGAGCACGGCAACGCCGTCTGCCTGGGGGACCGGGACTGTTCCTTACAGCGGCGCAACCAGAAGCTCATCGAGGAGACCCCTTCCCCCGCCGTGGACACAAAACAGCGCAAAAATATCATCAAGCTGGCAGTGGAGGCGGTGAAGAAGATCGGCTACGTGGGCGCGGGAACCCTGGAATTTCTCCTGGATAAGGAGGGTAATTTCTGGTTTATGGAAATGAACGTCCGCCTGCAGGTGGAGCACTGTGTCACCGAGATGCTCACAGGCGTGGACCTGGTAAAATGGCAGATAAGGATCGCGGCAGGGATTCCGCTGACCTTCGCTCAGAAGGACATTCCCATGGAGGGCGCGGCCATCGAATGCCGCATCAACGCCGCAAGCTGCGGCACCTTGCGGATGCTGCACGTGCCGGGCGGCCCCTCGGTGCGGTTCGATACCTGCCTCATTGAGGGAACCACCGTGTCCCCCTACTACGATTCCCTGCTGGGCAAGCTGATCGTCTACGCCAAGACCCGGGAGGAAGCCTTAAGGAAGGTCCGGGCGGCCCTCTGCGAGCTGGTGATCGACGGGATTCCCACCAATATTGAGGAACAGCTGCGCATCGTGGAGGACGAGCGCTTTACATCAGGAAACTATGATTTAACTTTTATGGGTAACAGGTGATAGAATGGCTTTGATCAATTTTTTAAAACCCAAAAATCAGTTGGAGGAGGGCGGACGCAGCGCCGCCCCTGTGCAGCAGGACGAGGGGGAGCCGGAGAAAAAATGTCCCAACTGCCACCGGGACATCCCCTTAAGCCGTCTCTGGGCCAACAACCTTGTGTGCGCCTGCGGCTACCATTTTCGCATGAAAGCCCGGCAGCGCATCAAGATGATCGCGGACAAGGAGAGCTTTCATGAGCTGTTCGGCGACATGAAATCCGACAATCCCCTGAATTTTCCCGGCTATAAGGACAAGCTGGAGACCGTCCGGGCGGCCAGCGGGGAGGAGGAGGCGGTAGTCTGCGGCACCGCCAGGATCGGCAAACAGGAATGCTGCCTGTTTGTGATGGAGTCCTATTTTATGATGGGCAGCATGGGCACTGCCGTGGGAGAGAAGATCACCTCCCTCTTTGAGTATGCGGTGGCTCACCGCCTGCCCGTGGTGGGCTTTACCGTTTCCGGCGGCGCCCGCATGCAAGAGGGGCTTTTATCCCTCATGCAGATGGCGAAGACCAGCGCGGCGGTGAAGCGCCACAGCGACGCGGGCTTACTCTATATCGCAGTGCTGACCAATCCCACCACCGGCGGCGTGACGGCCAGCTTTGCCATGGAAGGGGACATCATCCTGGCGGAGCCGGGAGCCACCGTGGGCTTTGCGGGGGCCCGGGTGATCGAGCAGACCACAAGAAAGACCCTGCCCAAGGAGTTCCAGAAGTCGGAATTCGTCCTCGCCCACGGCTTTGTGGACAGCATTGTGTCCCGCAATAACCAGAGGCGGCTGTTGGCGGACCTTTTGAAAATGCACAACGGAGGTGGATACTTTGAGTCAGGTACCTTATAGCCGGGTAAAGCTTGCCCGTGACAACAGCAGGCCCACCGGCCTTGACTATATCAGAAATATTTTCAAGGGCTTCATCGAGTTTCACGGCGACCGCCGGTATGGGGACGACCCAGCCGTGGTGGGCGGCATTGCCCGGCTGGGGGGCAGCTTTGTGACCGTGATCGCCATTGAGAAGGGCCACACGGCCAAGGAGCGCACCTACCGGAACTTCGGTGCGCCCCACCCCGAGGGCTACCGCAAGGCCCTCCGTCTGATGAAGCAGGCGGAAAAATTCGGACGGCCCATCATCTGCTTTGTGGATACCTCCGGCGCTTACTGCGGCATCGGCGCCGAGGAGCGGGGCCAGGGCCAGGCCATCGCTGAGAATCTTATGGAAATGTCCACTCTCTGCGTCCCCATCATCTCCATCCTGATCGGGGAGGGCGGCAGCGGCGGGGCCCTGGCCCTGGCGGTGGCGGACCGGGTGTGGATGCTGCAGAATGCGGTCTACTCGGTGATCTCCCCCGAGGGCTGCGCCAGCATCCTCTGGAAGGACGCGGGCAAGGCGGAGGTGGCCGCCGCCAGCTTAAGGCTCACGGCGGAGGATGCCAAGAGCCTGGGCGTAATCGAGCGGATACTCTCGGAAAATGAGATTGGCAAGAAGGAGTTTTATGACCGCATCCGCGCCCTTTTGATCGAAGAACTAAGCGGCCTGTCAGGGGATCTGGATCTGGTGGGCAAGCGGTATGACCGTTTCCGCCAGCTTGGCGCCTGGGCAGTAGCAAATAAGGAGTCACTATGATATATCAGAAATTTTGTACCGAAATCACCGACGAAAACGGCAACCTTGCAAAGCTCACCCTCTCCTACCCTGACAATTTTAATTTCGGGTATGACGTGGTGGACGCTGTGGCAGAACAGACGCCGGAGAAAAGAGCCCTGGTCTGGTGCAACACCGAAAATGAGGAGCACATATTTACCTTTTCCGACATTAAAAAGTACAGCAATCAGATGGCGAATGTGTTCCGGGAGGCAGGGATCGGACGGGGGGACCGGGTCATGCTGGTGCTGAAGCGCCATTATGAATACTGGTTCGCGGCGGTGGCCCTGCACAAGCTGGGGGCCGTGATGATTCCGGCCACCCATATGCTGACGGTCAGCGACTTCGTGTACCGCATCCAGGCGGCGAAGGTGAAGGCCATTGTTGCCACCTCCCAGAATGAGGTCCCGGCGAAGCTCAGCGCCGCCCTGGAAGAGGCACAGATGACGGCAAAGCTCTGGTGCGTCCAGGCTGGGGCGGAGGGCTTTGAGAATCTCACGGAGGCTATGAAGGGAGCGAAGGATACCTTTGAGCGGGTGGAAACCCTGGCCACGGACCCCATGATGCTGTATTTCACCTCGGGCACCACCGGCTACCCCAAGGGCGTCATCCACGATTTTGCCTATCCCTTGGCCCATATCGTCACCGCAAAATACTGGCAGCAGGCGGAGGATGGCGGACTTCATTTTACCGTGGCAGAAACCGGCTGGGCCAAAGCCTCCTGGGGCAAGCTTTACGGCCAGTGGCTGGTGGGCAGCGCGGTGATGGTCTACGATTTTGACAATTTTGACCCCAAGCAGCTCACCACCATCATCAACCGCTACGGCGTCACCTCCTTCTGCGCGCCCCCCACAGTGTACCGCTATCTGGTGCGCAAGGGCATTCCCGATATGCCCTCCTTAAGGCACGCCACCACAGCCGGAGAAATGCTGGCCCCCGAGGTGTTCCGCCGCTTCACCCAGCGCACGGGGCTGCCTCTCTGCGAGGGCTACGGCCAGACCGAGACCACGCTGCTTTTGGCGAATTTCAAGGGCAAGGAGCCGGTGGAGGGCTCCATGGGAACCGTATCCCCCTTCTATCAGATCGAGCTGCGCAGCAAGAACGGGGAGCCCACCCCTGTGGGGGAGATCGGCGAGGTGGTGATCGTTCCCCCCGAAAACGGGAGGCAGGTGGGCGTGTTCTGCGGCTATCTGGACAACCAGGAGCAGTACGAGTACGTATGGCGGGGCGGCGTGTACCACACCGGCGACGCGGCCTATATGGATGAAAACGGCCTCTACTGGTTCCACGGCCGCTTCGACGACATCATCAAGACCGGAGGCTTCCGGGTGGGCCCCTATGAGGTGGAAAACGTTCTGATGGAGCACCCCGCCGTGGTGGAGTGCAGCGTCATCGGCGTGCCCGACGCCCTCCGGGGCCAGGCCATCAAGGCCATCATCGCCCTGGGCAGCGGCTATGTGCCCTCCAAAGAGCTGGAGCTGGAGATCAAGGAGTTCTGCAACAGCCGGCTGGCGGAGTACAAGTGGATTCGGCTTGTGGAGTTTGTGGAGGAGATGCCCAAGACCATCAGCGGCAAGATTCGGAAGAATGTGCAGAGGCGGTTGGGGTAACTGCTTTTAGCAGTGTGGCTGCCGCCTTGCCGTGGGGAAACAGCATGGCAGAGATAAAAATATTGGTGTCTCTCATTGCGTATTTTCCTCACGGCGAGATTTCGTTATCCGACTCCGATTTTGACCCCGTTCAAATTCATCGCTCTGAAAAATGTCACTATCTGTTTGTTCTAATTGGCGCAACTGCTCATATACCGGAACTAGAACATCCGCATAACGCTTTGTCATTATCTGCTTAAAATACTCTTTCTGTAAAGGCGAGGCAATTTTTACATCTTGAAACCTCTCTGGGATTTCATCCACTATCTGCGCAATTTCATGTAACCGTATTTTAGGAACAATCCTCTGAACCGCAGCGTTACATTCCGTATTTTCCATCTTTTTGATAAATTCAAACGGATTAATAGCTTTTCCGGAATCGGTCGTATAAACACAAGTCAGGATTCGATACGCGCTATCTTCCAGCGCTTGCCTATTTGATAATGTTTTTTCAAGTTGCCGGTCACTTGCTTTATTGCGAAAAGAGTTTCCGTTATCGTAAACCGGAGCAAGACTTTTAGTTCCATCGCTGTGATAAATAAGCCCCCAGTTTCCATTATTCCGATCATTGTTCCCAATAAATGCGTCAACAACAAACATATCCCAGAAACGCTCTGTTACGCCTGGAACACGAGCTAAAATACGATTAAGTTCAATGGTTTTCAGGACATTGTTTAGTTCTGTCCCTGTTCCCGTTGAAGATGAATGCTCTTCATACTCATCCACTGCCCTAGTGTAAATATTTTTAATGTCTTTAAATTCATACAAGGTTTCACACGGCTGAAGAAATACCTTGCAGGCTACAACCACTTTTTTATCAAAAATTCCAAGAACAGTTTCATGAACCGGAATATCCAAAAGCTGATACACATGGGAACCAACATATTCGGATAAAGGACTGGTTGTGTAGCTGATCTCTACTTTTCTAAAATTTCTGGTACTTTTGGGGAACTTCAAAAGCCAATTCTCACCATTCCAACATATCCCCTGCTTATATCCTGCATTACCGCCATATGGGATATCGTTATTTTTCACATGACTAAAATCAAACATTTCTACCATACATTTTCTCCTGTCTACCAAGCCCCGTATCGGTCCATCAGGGTCTCAAATTGATAGTCACTTAAAAGTCCGGCCAAATGGTAGGACTTACAATAGGAATTTAAAGAATTTAGATACAGATTATATTTCAAATCCTCCTCTTTCTCATAGAGGTCATCTAAAATATCTATCACTTCCTGTATCGGTTCCGGCACCCGGAACGTTATTTGAATATCGTTGTTCCGGTATAATTCCTCGTCTGTAGGCTTATAGTCCATCATGATACCTCCCTTGCTCAATCTTCCATCATCAGCTTAACCCCGACCCAATCCCCATTAATATCTATTGTAATCTGCCGCCGATTCCTTACATAAAATATTTTCTGTACCCTGTAGCTGCTCTCGTAAATAATCATGTATTATATACATAGTAACACCTCCGCAAAGCGGTATCTTCACCGTATAGACCTGTGTCAACGATTAATTTTATTATACCGCAAACATCCTAAAAATCAAGGAACATATAAGAATCACTGCCATTTCAATGCGCTTGTCAACTGCCGCGGCACTCATGGCTTTGCCTCCGTCTCCCCTGTCCGGTACTGGGTGGGCGTGATCCCCGTGGCCTGCTTGAATTTGCGGCGGAAGCTGGAGGGATTCAGGTATCCCACCTTCACGCTGATCTCATCTACGGATAATTCGGTATTTTTCAATAGCTCCTGGGCGCGTTTGAGGCGCAGCTCCCAGAGATAGTCTACAAAGTTCATGCCCAGTTCTTTTTTCGTCAGATAACTCATATAAGCAATACTCACATGAAAATGGTCGGCCAGGACTGAGATGGAAAAGTCCGGCTGGCAGAAGGAGGTTTCCAGCAGCTCGCGCAGGTAGTCCGGGTCAACGATCTTGCTGGGGACGGATTTCTCATAAAAATCAAGCAGCTTGTAAAGATTCTGCGTTATGATCTGATGTTCCGCAGCGTAAGCCCGGCTCCGGCAGGAGTACAGAGCTTCAAAATAGAAATCAGAATAATCCTTAAATTTAATATTGGATTCCTCCATGGATTTGCCGATCTCCGTTAAAATATCCACAAGCACGCTGCGGATAAAGAAATCCGGAAAGGCGCTCTGCATGGACGAGGGGGAGTCTATGAGGGCAAAGAGGTCGGTGAGAACGGCTCTCGCACCGGCAAAATTTTTGGCGGCCAGGTTTGCGGACAGCTCTCTCAGCTTCTCATTGGGATAAGCCAGGGTGGAGGGCGCCAGGTGCAGGGCGGCGTAATTTACAATCGCATGGGAGTCATCCCAGTAATTTGCGGCGGTTTTGGCATTTTCGTAAAGGGAAGGAATATCCAGCGGGGAACCGCTGCCGTTGCTGACGGCGGCGAAGGAGCCCTCTTTGCCGCTCAGGTAATCGGTGAGCACATCCATAAGAATGTCTGCTTTGCCGGGCTCCGGCCCGGTGTAGTTCAACAGAAATACAGCGTCACAGGCGGCCTCCTCCAGGAGGATGCAGGGCTTCTCTCCGGGGAAGAAGGAGAGAAAGTGTGAAAGGATCTCCGAGGGGCGCAGTGGGCTTTTGGCAGAATGAATGCGTATCACATAGATCTCATTTTCCGCGTCCGTCTCGAAGAACTGGTCAATGTCGGCGGTGTCTGAGCCGATGCTGGAATCCAGCAGGGCCTTCTGCATGGACTGGCGGTAGCTGTCCAGCTTGCTGCGGAGCTTTTGATTCTCCTCTTTGAATCGGGTAAAGGACTGGTCCAGCTGTTCCAGCGTGCTTTGGGCAAAATTTGCCTCCGGCGCGATTTTTTTCGTCAGCTTATGGAGCGGGAACCAGGTCAGCTTTAGGGCAAACAGGATGAGAACAAAGCCGATCAGGCTTAAGGGCAGAAATAACTGGTAATACTTTAGCAGCGCTGCGTCAACCTGGGCAAGCAGGGAGCTGTTGGAGGACAGGGCCATCAGAGAGAAATCATTTCCCACGCCGGTCTGAACGCACAGGGAGTCCGAGGAATCCAGTTGGTAGAAGCCGTTTGCCGACGGAACGTCTTCCAGGTAAGGGATGAGCAGCTGTCCGTTGGCGCTGGCGGCCATCTGCCCGTTGGCATCTATCAGCGCAAGGGCAAGGGTCTCGGAGGAAATGAGGTTGTCCAGGGTCTGACTGATCTCCGCCGTATCCAGGATATAGAAGAGGATATAAGGCTGGGAGGAACTGGTGGCCGGGAAATAGATCAGCATGGACTGGTCTTCCCTGGAAACACAGATCAGCTGGCTTTGGCGGCTGTCCAGATAAGGGGCGGGATCGAACGACAGGTCGGCCTGGTCGTTGTAACTAAAATAAAACTGATAAATGCCGTCCGCCTCGGTGACAGCGATGTGGGTGGACAGGACGGTTTCCGAGGAGGCTTTCTGCGCGATGATGGAGCTGATCAGAACGGAGGCCGCGTCATATTTTTCCAGCTCGGTGGCAAGCTGATAGTTGTACCAGTCCTCTTCTTTATACATAGACAGCAGGATCTTCGCATTAGAGTTTACGGAAGTATGGACCTGGGACAGGTATAAGATGTCCTCGTTGAGCTGCTGGGCCAGGCTGTTCAGCCGTTCCTGCATCTGTTCCTTTTGCTGCCGGTAATATTGGGTGGTCAACTGCTCCCGAATGATCATGGAGAAGCACGCGAGCAGGACGAACATGATGAGAAAATAGGAAAAGAAGTACCGCAGCAGGGTATGATTCAGCAATTTTTTGCAGAGTGTTTTCATGATCGGCGCATTCCTTTCTGATATGGACTGCTTTTATTGTACCGTATCCACTAAGCTCGAAAACACCTCGCTAAGTGGATAGGTATTAGTTCTACTAGGCTCGAAAATACCTCGCCAAGTAGAAACTATTATACCATATAGTAAGAAATGCATACAAGCCTGCCGGGTATCGCAATATTTTTATCCCCGGCATCCGGCATGAAAAATTGTAACGTCCGATGCCGGCGCATCCCGTTTTTATGCGGGGAAAAGCCTTCCTGCGGATGCTGTCGCATTTTTTTGGCCCGGAAACATACTTGAAAATCTTGTCTGTTGCGCATGGCCCCTAAGACAGGGTACAATGATAAGCACAGCAGGGAAAGACCTGCAAAAGTACCCACGAAATGCTCCCGCCGCTAAGGCGCCGGCGGAGGGGGCATGAAAAAAATCAAACCTTAAATTTGAAGGAGGAGAACGTATGAAATTTAAACGGTTATTAGCCCTTGGACTGGCAGTTCTGGTGTCAGTATCCATCTTATCGGCCTGTGGTAACAACACGGAGGAGGAAGATACGCCGCAGCAGGGAGAAAATGAGGCGGAAGAACCCGGCGGGGATGAGGAGCCCGGGGAACAGGAGACTACGGAGATCGTATTCCCGCTGGAAGAGACGGTGTCTTTTACGGGGATGGCTACGATGAATCAGAGTTATAAGTTATCAGAGAGCCTGGCATGGAAGACCATGAATGAACGGACCAATGTGGATATTGAATTGGTGGGAGAGTTCCAGAATGCGGAATCAAACGAAAAAATGAATCTCATTCTGAATGGCGGAGATTATCCGGATATGATAATCAAGCCTTCGAGCTTGGATTTATACGATCTGGGGCAGCAGGGAATCATCATTCCGCTGGAAGATCTGATTCGGGAATATGCCCCAAATCTGACGGCTATCTTGGATGAGAGGGATCTTTGGGATTCTCTCCGACAGGCGGATGGAGAAATTTATGCGCTTCCGTATCTGATTGGGACATCGCCCTACGGGGGAGAGGCTCCTCTGTGGATCAATAAGCGCTGGCTGGACAACCTTGGACTGGAGGAACCTACGAATCTGGAAGAATTGTATCAGGTACTGAAAGCTTTTAAGGAAGAGGATGCCAATGGAAATGGAGACCCAGATGATGAGGTTCCGTTTACTTTCGCTGTTGATCTGTTTACTCCCAATCGGTTTCTTGCATACATGGAAGAAGGATTGTTTTATTATAATATTTACTGTGGAGTTGTTGATGGGGAGTTTATATATTATCCTCTGACGGATGGATTTAAGGATAATTATCTGGGTTATTTGAGGAAGATGTATGAAGAAGGGATCATAGATAAAAACGCTTTTACTCAGAAATATGATCAGATGTCAGTAAACGGCAAGGCAGCAGATATTCATGGAATGTTTATGAGATCGGCTCCCGGAGGTCAGGTGGCAGATGCTTATGTCAAGGATTATGTTACCGTAAAACCCTGGAGTGAAGGTCATTTGCCCATGGAGGAAGGAACGAATGGCGGTATGGTAATTACGGATAAATGCGAGCATCCTGAGATTCTCATTGCCTGGGCTGATTATTTTTATAGTGAAGAGGGTTCTCTTCTGGCGGATTTGGGTGTAGAGGGAGAGACCTACAAGATAAATGACGATGGAACTTATAGCTGGATCGTGGATGGCACCTATGGAGAGTCATCCCAGGAAGTACAGGATAGCCAATGCATGAAAGGAACCACCGCTTTTCCGATGTGCTTCTATGATTTTAGATATGAGGTAAGTGCTGAGGATGATCCTAGTCTTGCGTGGACGTATGATCAAACGTTCCTGAGCCTGTATAAAATGGGAACGGTAATGCCGAAATTGACTTATACGGAAGAAGAGTCAGATACGATCGCACAGCTTCAGACACAGATACATTCCTATATTGAGACGTATACCGCAGAGGTAGTTACCGGACAGAAAGATCTGGAGAGTACATATAGTGAGTTTCAGGATACCTTGAAGAAAATGGAAGCGGAGGAACTATTTGCGGTTTATAAGGCTGCCTATGACAGGGCTGTAGCAGAATAACGCTAGTTTCGTGCCGGGGGTTGATTGAAAATATGACAACCCCCGGCTGCGTACAAATAAAAACAGAGATGAAATGAGAAAGGCGTGGTGATAGGAATGGCAGCGGTTCGCCTTAAGAAAGAAACGCTGGGCAGAAGATTTGTGAAAGATTTAAAAAGAAACTGGATTAAGTATGTAATGATTTTGCCCGTGTTGATATACTTTATCCTATTTCATTACTGGCCTATGTATGGGATATTGCTGGGCTTTAAGGATTATAAGATCAAACTGGGGATTTTAGGCAGTCCGTGGGTTGGACTGGAACATTTTGAACGGTTTTTCAATACATATAATTTCTGGAACCTGATACAGAATACGCTGACGCTTAGTATATATACGCTGCTGGTTGGTTTCCCGATTCCCATTATTTTTGCGCTGCTGTTGAATTATTTGAGGAAACGGCGGCTGAAGAAAACCGTTCAGATGATTTCCTATGCGCCGCATTTTATATCCACGGTGGTTATTTGCAGTATGATAACCATGTTTACTATGCAGGATACCGGTGTTTTTAACCTGCTTCGAGGAATGATGGGCTTGGAATCCATTGACTTTATGGCTGACCCAAAGCTGTTCAAGCATATTTATGTGTGGTCCGGCGTGTGGCAGAGTATGGGCTGGAACGCCATTATTTACGTATCAGCCCTGGCAGGCGTGGATTATGAGATGCACGAGGCGGCGATCATGGACGGTGCCACCAAGATCCAGAGAATGATCCATATTGATATCCCTTCTATTAAATCGACGATCATCATGCTCTTCATTCTGAATATGGGTTCCCTGATGAGTGTTGGATTTGAAAAGGTATATCTGTTGCAGAACAGTCTGAATAAATCGGCATCGGAAATTATCTCTACGTATGTTTATCAGGTGGGACTTATAGATAATGATTATGGCTATTCTACGGCGGTGGGACTGTTTAATACCGTTATAAACGTTATTTTGCTGGTGAGTGCGAATATGATCAGCAAAAAAGTAGCTGATGAAAGTTTGTTTTAAAAGGAGATGGCCATGAGAAGACAATATGTAAACAGGGTGAGACGTTTTAATTCAGACAAACTATTCGATGTTGTGAATGTTTTGATCATGCTTGTGTTGCTGGTGGTATTTACCTGGCCCCTTTGGTTTGTGCTGATCGCTTCCATCAGCGATCCGATTCTGGTCATGTCCGGGGAAGTGCTTTTGATCCCAAAAAAATTGACGCTGGCAGGATATAAACAGATGCTGGAATACAAGGAACTGTGGACCGGGTATGCGAATACCATTTTTATTACGGTGGTAGGGACGGTATTGAATCTGATCATGTCCGTATGCTTTGCCTATCCTCTGTCGGATAAGAATTTTAAGCCCAGACGGATCCTGTTGATGGTATTTATGTTCACCATGTATTTCAGCGGAGGATTGATCCCCCATTATTTGGTGGTAAAGCAGCTTGGGCTTTTAGATACCCGCTGGGCGATGATCATTCCCTCTCTGATCTCCGTGTACAACAGTCTGGTGATCCGCTCTTATTTTATGAACAGTATTCCGGGGGAGTTAGAAGAAGCGTCTTTATTGGACGGAGCCAACTCCGCACAGTATCTGTGGCGTGTGGTACTGCCTTTGTCCAAGCCGGTTCTGGCGGTCGTGGGACTTTATTATGCTGTGAGCCATTGGAATGATTATTATAATGCGCTGATCTATTTGTATAAGGCAGAATTATATCCATTGCAAACAGTGCTGCGGAATCTTTTGATTTCTGCACAGGCGCTGGTGAACGATACATCGGGAATCACAGACGCGGCTGCGATAGAAGAAGCCTTTAACAGGGCTATGACCATGAAGTACAGCGTAATCGTGGTGGCGGCTGTGCCGATGCTGTGTATTTATCCGTTCGTACAGAAATTTTTTATAAAAGGCGTGATGGTCGGCGCGGTCAAGGGTTGAGCGCGCCGGGAAAAGAGATCAATATAAAGGAAGGAGTTTCGTTCACGATGCAAGTAAGACTTAACAGGGAACAGCTGCGGGACAAGATTCATGCCTGCTGGATAGGAAAGAATATCGGCGGCACCATGGGTGCGCCTTATGAGGGGTGTAAAGAGGTGCTGGATATCCAGGGCTACAATTCCCCCAAAGGGGAGCCCCTGCCCAATGACGATCTGGATCTGCAGCTTGTATGGCTGAGCGCCATGGAGCATATCGGCCCTCATGGCTTAAACGCTAATGTGCTGAGCGATTACTGGGTCAGGTGCATTACACCCCACTGGAATGAATACGGCATTGCCAAGAGCAACCTGGAGACAGGCTTGCTTCCGCCCATATCCGGTGAATTTCACAACGAAGACTGGAAACATTCCAACGGCGCGTGGATCCGTTCGGAGATATGGGCCTGCCTGGCTCCCGGGTTCCCCGACATAGCGGTAAAATACGCTTACATGGACGCCAGCATCGACCATGGCGTTGGGGAAGGCACCTACGGCGAGATCTTTACGGCGGCGCTGGAGAGCATGGCGTTTGCGGAGACAGGGCTTCGGGACATCATCGAAAAGGGGCTGACTTATATTCCGGAGGATTGTCGCGTGGCCCGTGCGGTGAAACTGGTGCTGCGTGAGTATGACAAGAAGACGCCCTGGCAGAAAGTGCGGGAGATGATCGTTGCGGACAGTGTGGATCTGGGCTGGTTCCAGGCGCCTGCGAATATCGCTTTCACCGTGCTGGGGTTGGTCTATGGGGAAGGTGATTTCAAGAAATCCATGCGGTATGCCATAAACTGCGGCGACGATACGGATTGTACCGGAGCGACCTGCGGCGCCATTCTGGGGATTTTGGGCGGGACGGCAGGCATCCCTGAGGACTGGGCGGAATATATCGGCGACCGCATCCTTACCATAGCGGTGGACGGTTCTTATGGTACAGTGCCAAAAACCTGTACGGAACTGACCGGCAGGGTGATGGAACTGATCCCTTCCGTACTGAAAGCGCACGGGCTGTTCTATGGTGCGGAGGAAGGGATCTATATGGAATATACGGACGGCGTGGGCGTATATGACCGGGAGGCGGCATATAAGGTTCAGAAAACGAATATGGGAAACCAGTTTTGCGAATTTTCCATTGATACCCTTAAGGAGATCATGGGTTACGGACCTTATTATTTTGAGATAAACGGCGTGACCATGAGCTGTGTGGTACAGTATGAAACGGAACCAGTCGTAAAGCCTTTAACGGATTTTAAGGTAAAAGTACATATCAGGAATCACCGGATGCAGCCTCAGAACATAGAATTTACGGCATCTCTTCCGGAAGGGTGGTCGGCAGAGTATCGCCGTACGGAGCATTTGGCGCATACTTTCAGCAAAAACCATGCCCGGGCAACATGGGAGATGGTCATTCATGTTGGCGAGCAGACGCAGGCAGTAAATAAAGTGAGTATCTGGGCATCTGCCCTGGGCCATCCGGTTCCGGTCCTGCTCCCCCTTGTACTGATCGGGTGAATATGTCTGTGGAAACAGTCAGGAAGAAACAATGAGAGAAAAACAATACGATAAAACGGAGGCATTATGAAAAGCGATCAGATAAAAAACATATATGAACCTGTACCCCTGGAGCATATTCAGATCCAGGGCAAGATTGGAAGCCTCATGGATAAATTCTTTCATGAGCGCGTTCTCTCCGACTTTGCCCGCAGCGTCATTTATCAGGAGACGGAGGATGCCTTCCGCAGGCAGACGGATGATACGGGCGTCGTGGGAATGTGGCAGGGGGAGTTCTGGGGGAAGTGGATCATCAGCGCGGTGAGGGTATGCAGATACTGCGGGGAGGAAGAACTGAAAGATTTCATCAGAGACTGCAACTATCACCTGATGTCGTTGCAGCGGGCGGACGGATACATCGGAACCTACCGGGATTCGGGAAACGTGTTTCCCGCCGATCCTGAGAAATCCAAAGCGGTCATGGGCTGGCCCTGCTCCTGGAACTGGAACATCTGGTGCCGCAAATATACCCTGTGGGGGATGCTGGAGAGTTATGAGCTCCTGGGAGACGGGAAGATACTTGACAGCGCCCGGCGGCTGGCGGACCAGCTGCTTGGGGAGCTGAAGGAGAAGCAGATCGATATCACAAAGACTGGAACCTTTGCGGGGATGCCGAGCTGCTCCATCATGAAGCCCATGCTGGTCCTGTACCGCAATACGGGAGACGAGACGTATCTTGAGTTCTGCAAGGAGATCGCCGATAAATGGGAAACACACGAGAAGCCGGGGCTGATCGCCAATTCCCTGGAGCGTAGGGTCATTGATGATTGGTATGAGGATACCGTCAGCTGGTCGAAAACCTATGAATGCCTGTCCTGCTTCGACGGCCTGCTGGAGCTGTACCGGATTACGGGGAAGGAGCAATATCTGGAGGCTGCGGAGAATTTTTATGAATTACTGGAGACGGGCGAGAAAAACCTTCTGTTTTCCGTTGGTTATAACGACCAGTTTTACGGGGCTGCCAGTGAGATCAACGCGATCACGGAGCCCTGCGATGTCATCCATTATATACGGCTCTGCTTCGAGCTGTTCCGGCTCACCGGCAGGGTGAGATATATGGACAGCATAGAGTTGATTTATTACAATGCGTTCCTGGCCTCCCCCTGCAAGGACGGGACCTGGGCTGCAAGGACAGTCCGGGGCGCCGGCAAACAGGAATACTCCCATATGCAGGCGGGGATGCGCTACAGCCATTGCTGTGTGAACAATCTGCCCCGGGGATTTCTGAACGCCGCAGAATGCGCCGTTATGACCGGTGAAAAGGAACTGCTCATCAATATGTACCATGCATATGAGGCGCAGCTTTCCTTTGGCGGCAGAACCGTGAAGGTATGCGTTGCCGGGGATTATATGGCGGACAGCAGCGCGGTGGTGCAGGTGGTCTTCGACGGAGAACCGGCAGATGTCTGTGTGAGGATTCCTGGCTGGAGCAAGTCTTCAAGGGTAACGGTAAATGGGGAGGCATACAGCGTTCAGCCCGGATATTTCAAGATTCCCTTCCGGGCACGGCAGATGGAGATCCGGGTGGAATTTGACAACACAGCGTACGTGAAACCCTTTGGCAAGCCCGTGCCCCGGCACAGCAGCGAGGATTGGCAATACAGAAGATGGGGAACGGGAACCCCCGAGGCTTATGAGAGGGCCCTGGGCAGAACCTTCCTGGACGAGACCCGCTGTACCATACAGAAGGGCGCGGTGCTCTTATGCCGCAGCAAGCTCATCGGGAACACGGCGGAAGAGATGTTTGGAGGCCGGAACCTCATCGACGGCGGCTATCAATGTCGGCTGGAGAAATGTCAGACAGAGGCGGAGGTTATGGTTTTGTACACAGCCCATATCTCTGACGGCCAGAAGGAGTTCTGCACGCCGGTATGCGACTACGCCTCCGCAGGCAACATGGAGCAGGAGGATGAGGAATATTTCAGCATTTACTTTTAACGGGAGAGAATCCTTGCTCGATATGACTTGAGAATGATGTGGGAAATCAGGAATTCAGCCCTGCTGTACGGCAGGGCTGAAAATCTGTAATCAGTTGACAGGAGTTTTAAAAATCGCCCGGTATTCCCTCGGCGACATCCCTGCCATCTTCTTGAAAATTCTGCTGAAATACAGGGGGTCCTGATACCCGGCCATCTCGCTGATGTCCGAGATGCTAAGCTGAGTAGAGGAAAGCAGCGCCATGCTGTTCTGGATGCGCAGGCTTGTCTGATAGGCATGGGGGGCCATGCCGGTCTGCTCCTTGAACAGGGCCATGAAGCGGCTCTGGCTCAGGCCGCAGGAGGCCGCCAGCTCCTCTATGCGGATCTCGGAATCGTAATGGCTGGTGATAAAAGTGGCGGCCTCGCTGACCCTGTCGTTAGTGGTGTCCGTATGATTGACCAGCCGTCCCAGGGTGTACAGGATAGACAGGAGCATCCCCTTTTCGGTGGAGATGTATGTTTTCCGGTTGTGCTCGGCGATGAATTGCACAAACATTTTTTCCAGGATGGGCGAAGGGGCGGTTGGATGTACGCCGCAGCTTAAGCGGGCCTCCGCGAGAATTTCCTCCACCTGATAGCCGGTGAAATGCAGCCAGATCTTTTTCGTGTCCTCATATTCCATATACCTCTGTGGAACCTTCGGGGGATACAGCACGAAGCCCTGGCGGAGCAGATGGGTGTCCCCCTCATACTCCACGGTGCAGCGGCCCGCCGCAATGTATACGATATGGTAATCTACGCGCCCCTTGGCCCGGTAAGTGACGCATTGCCTTGGAGCCGGGAGCCGGATCCCGCAGCTGTTCACCTGTAGGAATGAGGTGCTGCCGATGTTGGTGGTATCCAGTAAATTTCCGTTGTAGGTGTTCATGCTTCGTTCCTCCTGTATGTTCTGTGAATGAAACCTGTTGATAAGCTGCTGCATATGATACCAGGGGCAAAAGGTCATGCGTTTCATGCCTGCATGAAAAAGCATGGCCTTTTGTCCCCAACATTTTGAATATTTATAATCTTAGCACGGGACAGGGGTTTTGTCTATGTTTATAAGAAGATTAGGGACTACAAGCGGGCGATGAAGCGCGGCCTGAAAATTGAATTGCTGTTTGAAAGATTCCGATTGTAAATTATTATAAACGTGTTATAATAAAGGAGCAAAGGGGAATCAGAAGATGAATGATGAACTGGGCAATATTAAACTGTAAGGAGGACTGGCGATGTATCGTTCACATGTATTGGTCTGCGGGGGTACCGGATGTACGTCTTCCGGCAGTCAGAAGATCATTGACGCACTGGAAAGAGAACTGGAAAAGAACGGGCTTACCGACGAGGTCTCTGTGGTTAAGACCGGGTGTCACGGCCTTTGCGCCCTTGGCCCTATTATGGTGGTTTATCCGGAAGCCAGCTTTTATTCCATGGTAAAGGAAGAAGATGTTCCTGAGATCGTATCAGAGCATTTATTAAAGGGCCGTGTGGTTTCACGGCTGTTATATAAGGAGACAGTAACTGAGGACGGGATCCGTTCCCTGAATGACACGGATTTTTATAAGAAGCAGACGCGTATTGCTCTGAGAAACTGCGGTGTCATCGATCCGGAAAATATTGATGAATATATCGGCACCGGCGGCTATGAGGCTCTGGGCAAAGTGCTGACAGAGATGACGCCGGACGATGTGATCCAGGCGATCCTGGATTCCGGCTTAAGAGGCAGAGGCGGCGCCGGCTTCCCTACAGGACTTAAGTGGAAGTTTGCTTCCGGGAACCGGGGCAATGTGCAGAAGTATGTATGCTGTAATGCCGACGAGGGCGATCCGGGGGCATTTATGGACCGTTCGGTGCTTGAGGGTGATCCCCACGTTGTGCTTGAGGCTATGGCTATTGCCGGCTATGCCATTGGCGCGGATCAGGGCTATATTTATGTCCGGGCCGAGTATCCTATTGCTGTAGAGCGTTTGCGTATTGCCATTGATCAGGCCAGAGCCTATGGTCTGCTTGGAAAAAATATTTTTGATACAGGATTTAATTTTGATATTGATCTGCGTCTTGGGGCCGGCGCTTTCGTGTGCGG
>CALWDR010000201.1 GCA_944376745.1 uncultured Lachnospiraceae bacterium | reverse complement strand
GTAAACGTCAAATCCCCCGCCCCCCGTTAATTGAAGCGCCGCTTACTGGCGGCGCTTGCTGTAACATTCTGCCGGAAGGCTCTTCGACCATGGCATGAGTGGTTCCAGCTTTGACGGTTCTATCTCTCCGTAGGTTTCCTTCAGCTGCAGCAGCTCTGTCAGCAGATGGCGGATGTAATGATACACATTCAGGTGGTTCGCGCGGGCTGTCTCTGTTATGCTGTAGATCACCGCGCTGGCCTGGGCTCCCCGGACCGTGTTGATGGTCACCCAGTTCTTCCGCCCGATCGTGAAATTTCTCAATGCCCGCTCACTCGCCGAATTATCGATCGGCACTTCCCCGTCCGTAAGAAATACTTTCAGGTATTCCTCCTGGTTCAGGCTGTACTGCAGTCCTTTCGCCGTTTCGCTCTTTGGCAGGACCCTATCACCCCCAAGGACTTTTCTTACCCACGCAAAATATTCCTCAACCAATGGCTTGATCGAGGTCTGCCGTTCCCGCAGGCGTTCTTCCGGTGTAAGGTCCTTCAGCGCTTTCTCCAGATCGTAGATCGCTCCGATCCTTACCAGGGCCTTGTACGCGATGGAGGACTTGACCGCTTCCGGGTCCCCTTTCCCCATTGCCTTTATGGCATTGGCGAAGTGGCGTCTCGCGTGGGCCATGCAGTTCGCGTTTGTCACTCCCGGAAGCTCCCGCCCCAGTTTATGGTACTGCTCCAGGCCGTCTGTCATGAGGACCCCTTCAAACTCCTTATAGTATTCCATGGGATGCTCGCTGTGCCTTGTTTTCTGATACTCATACACGATGAGCCTGGGGTCCGGACTCAGTTCTCCCGTCAGATGCACCCACATGTAACTCTTGCTCCCCGCGGGCCGCCCGTCATGGATCACTTCCAATGGCGTTTCGTCGCACTGGTTCACATGGACACCGCGCTGCTTTCTTTTCATCTCCTCATAGACCGGCTGGAAGTAGCGTTCCGCCGTCCATACGGTCCAGTTGGACATGGTCTGTTTGGAGAGCGTGAGCCCGTTCGCCTGAAAATCCCGCGCGATACGGTCCAGGGGATTGCTGTTCACATATTTCGCGTTTATGACCGCCGCCTCCAGGGACGGCGTGGCGATGCTCCCGCGGAACAGTGTGGCCGGATGGTCCCCGCGGAGAAATTCGTCCTGGTGTAGGCCGTCGGTCCCCACATACACTTTTACCACATGCTTTTCCGCGATCCACCTGGCCGGTTCAAATCGCAGCTGCCAGGAGATCTCGTCCGGCATGCTCTTCCAGTTGTTCTCTCCAAAAGCGGTATTCAATTCCTCCTCCGGGATATCATGCAGGATCTCTTCCTGGGGAAATCCCTTCAGGTCCTCTTCCCGCTGTCCTTTCTTTTTGGACCTGCGCGCAGGCTTCATGGCATGGGCCACCGTCTCCTCTATGGAAGGCTCCGGCACGGACTCATCACAGTTCGCTTCCGCTTCATTAAAGAAGGACAGCTGCCCCGTGATCTCGCAAAGCTTCTCCGTATGGCGCCCGTATTTCTGCTGGTCTGCCAGACGGATCTGTTCCATCAGGTTCTCATAGCTGTGCTCCAGAGCGTCAAGGCGCTCCTGCAGCTGGAAGATGATATCATCTTTCGCCATGTGATCCATGGTATTCAGTTCACCGGGAGTGAATTTCCTGCACATACTGACCGCCTTTCTCATAAGATGATGATACCACATTTCCGCGAAAAATGCCACTTTTACGAAAAAGCGCATCCGTCATTCTGACATGCCTTCCGCGGCATCTGCCGCCCCATACCGCTGTTGAAAAACACAGGGTTTTCTAAGTTCAGATATTTCCGCCAAAGGGGCCGGACGGCTTCCTGATGCCTTTCGGAAACGGCTTTTCCATGGCGGGGACAGCTGTCTTTATAGGAGATCAGGACGCTGGGATTTTCTACGTTTTGCACAAATCCTTCAATATATCTTTTCCGGTGATACCTCCTTTACCTTCGGTTCCAGGGGATTGAGTCCCATCATCAGATACCGGAACTGCTCTTCCGTAAGGTCTGCTGCCTCCTGCATGGTCCTGGGCCATGACAGCCGTCCGTCCTCAAACCTTTTATATAGAAGAAGAAATCCTGTCCCCATCCACAGCAGCCCTTTACAACGGTCCGAACGCTTCCCGCAGAACAGGAAGAGTGTCCCTTTTTCAAATGGATTCTGTCCATATCTGTCACCGATGATCGTCGCAAGGCCATCGATCCCTTTCCTCAGATCAACCGTACCGCAGGCCAGGACTACCCTGCGGATACCGGCGGCATCCTCAAGCATGGGAGAGCACCTGCAGGATCCGGTCAAGCACCGACTCCGATATCCGGTTGGTGATCTCTATACGCAGCGCGTTCCATCTGATCACGGCAGCCGGAGTAATGTCCCCATTCTCTGGCTTTGTATCTGTCTGTCCTGGTGTGGCATAAGGCACCTCTACAAATGAAACATCCGCCTTTTCCGTTACGGCGGGAAGAGCAGGAGACTCCTCTTTCATCCGGTCATAGGCTTGCTGTCTGAATTTCCGCTGCCAATGATAGTAACTTTGTTCACAGATACCGTTTTCCTCCATCCAGTTTTTTGCGGACTGCCCAGCCGGGCGCTGGCTACATGCCTTGATGATCCTTTTCCAATATTCAGCGCGCACTTCATGTGTACATTGATCCATAGTCTTTCGTCCTTCCTTGAAAAAATCTATTGTTTTTTTCAAGTATAGGCTAAACGTCATTTTAGTGAAAGGCGGGGGATTTGACGTTTACTTCTCAAAAATCCTGAACACAGCCTGATTTTTTAACTTTTCATTCGTATACACTTCAATTTTTCCTAAAGCTATATCCTCATCTACCATTTTCAAAATATCTTGTCCATGACGTTGAAGTTCTACATTCCTAATCTGCTCGTATATAAATATGCCATCTTTAAAGAAATCAAACAATAAGTTCTGTAGATTTGCACGATATAAATGAATAATCACATTCGTATCCAAAGAGGCCTTCAATCTTCCAGTCCCCCTATCAAATCGCTAAGATTTTCATCCTGTTGTAAATGCTCTACCATCCTGTCTCTAATATCATCCACTGTAAGCTGATAATATTCTAACGCTTTTTCCAAAGTTTCTATTGGTATTGCGTTGTGATTATAATTATAGATTACATAATCAATATATTCATGTGGAATATCCCTCTCCATGCTTGGCTCATTTAATCGACTATTTCCTCCAACGCTTCGCAGTAAATTGCCTACACGCCATTTATTTCGCTCATTATCCAAAAGTACTCTTTCATCCTTATCAATCTTACCCAGATTCTCTAAGCGATTTAATACCATCTCAAAGCTTACGTTAAATTCAGACATCATTCTTGCTATATCCATTGCGGACAAGCTATTTTTCTTAAAATCCTCAATCTCCAAATCCAAAAACTTCTCAACATCATCAGATGGCATCAACAGACACGCTGCAAAATAATTTGCTTCCTGCTCTTTTTCATCACTGCTTCCTTCAGAAATCGTATTAACATTATCAACAAACGAGAACGCAGCTTCCATATGCAGAATGACATGGCCAATCTCATGTGCTAATGTAAAAATCTCTCTGGATAAGCGGCTGCTTGTATTGGTAAATATAATAATATCCTCTGATTTTTTTAACGTAAATCCCAGATCCGCATTTTCCCCTAACGGATACCGCAGCAACTTATAACCACATCTATCACAGTCCTTAAATAAATCAATAACCCCATAACGGCCAACCTTACAATTTTCACGAAAATAAGCCGCTTTTATTCGAATTGCCTTTTTTCTACCGTTTTCCATCGCAGTCTCCCCTACCGAATATTGCTGCACTGCAATTTTTCATATAAGTGCTTATTCGCATAAAACAAATCTAACATATCAAATATCTTTTCGGTAGAAGCATTTTTAGAACCGGCCCTGTATGCCACAGTCGGAGACTCCTCCAAAATTCTTGTTATGTCACCCACTGTTACATCCAATATCCTTGCAATCTGCAAAAGTACGTCCAGCGTAACAGGATTTATTCCACTTTCGATACGTGCATACTTTTGTCTGCTAATTCCGATTTGGTCTGCCATATGCTCCTGTGTAAAATGTTTTGCATTCCTCAGCGCTTTGATTCGGCTTCCTAATAATTCGTTCATATTCCATCCTCCTGTCTCTATTGTACCACCTTTCCACTTACTGTCAAGCAAATTGTTTTATTTTTATAACATTATTTCTATCATATGTTATGTTTTTAATATTTTTATTCTAATACCTTTTGGGTTTCCTGATCTGGTTAAAACCCCTCCTCCACCTCCGCCAGCCGCACAGAGAATCCCTCAAGCACCCCGGAAGGTATCTCCTCCTCGTAGGAATACTGCCTGGTCAGCGCCGGATTCTCAAAATTCATCACCGACACCTTGCGCTCCATGGAATCCACGATCCAGTATTCCCGAACGCCGGCTTTCTGATATTGCAAAAGCTTCGTGAAATAATCATAGGAGGAATTGCCCGGGGAGACCACCTCAACGATCCAGTCCGGGGCCCCGCAGCATCCCTGATCCGTCAGCCTCTCCCTATGGCAGACCACCAGAAGATCCGGCTGGACCACCGTGGAATCATCCCCAAACAGCCGCACGTCAAAGGGCGCCGTGTATGCCTGGCAGCTTCCCTTTCGCTCCCGGATATGACCTTTCACACGGTACAGAAGCTCCGACACCAGCCACTGGTGCATGCGGCTGGGCGCAGCCAGCGCGTAAAGCACCCCGTTGATCAGCTCCGCTCTGGCGGATTCCGACAACGCCTCAATATCTTCCCCCTGATACCGTCTGGCCCGATAGGCGTAGGGCACCGCCGCATCCCGCACCAGCATCGGCTCCTCCGTCAGAGTATTGTAAGTAAAGGGGAGCCTGTCCCCGGTAGCCAGCGCCTCCTCGATGGCGAGAAGCGTTGCGTATCTTGGATTCTTTGTGGCCCCGGAAAAAATCTTGTTCACGGTGCTTAAAGGAATCCCGGACAACCGGGCAATCTCCCCGTTGTTCATGCCGGTCTGCCGTTTCCGCTCCTTTAAATCTTCAAGGTTCATAAAACCGCCTCCTTTCCTTATCTGGTTTTATTTTAAGCCAAAAATGGATCGTATGTCAATAGTTCTATCCATTTTTGGATATTTTCATTGACATACGATCCATTTTGGTTCGATATACTATCCATTTTAGTTCCACGCCTACTCCGCTTCCCGATTGGAGCAGAAAATATACCGGCCATCTACCTCCTTTAAAACCGCCGTCCTCTCGCCGCTTACATCCTCGCCCTCCGGCAGTTCCCGAAGGGTATAGTGCAGCTCCACGGTTCCGTCCGGATTCTTCTTCTCTTCCAGGATATTGATATATTTGTCGTTGCTGTCCGAATGCATCAGATAATAAGTATCTGTCTCCTCATTATGATAAAATTTTTCCAGTCCCGCTCCCTCTGTTTCTGCCAACGTGAGACCAAAATACTCCTGCAGGACCCGGTTCATCTCTTCTACCGTGAACTTCATAATATCCAAATCAACCATGGCCCCCTGCTCTTCCAGGAACTTCCTGTCCTCCTCCGTCAGCTCAAGCAGGCCTTCTCCATAAAAAAGCTCATACAGATCCACAGCCTCCGGGCTGTCATAGAGAGAATAGAGGCAGGCATTGGCCAGTCCGGGAGCAAATACGCTGCCCTCCTCGTCCTCGCTGGGATTTAAAAAATCCTCCGGCAGATAAGACTCCCCATTTTCGCCCGTGTTCACAGACTGGGAATCTCCCTCCGGCGTATTTCCTCCCGTCTGAGCATCCTCCTCCGGCCCGTTTGTCTCCGGCTGGACGTCCTTTTCCAGCTCCCCCGTCTCCGGCTCGTTAAAAGTCTCCTCCACGTCCATTTCCCAATTCGCCCCAAAAATCGCGGAGAAGCTCTCCCCCTTCGTCCCGCCGCAGGACGTGAAAGCAACCGTCAACAGCAAGGCCAGCATTGTGACAATGATCCTTTTTTTCATAAACAGCCTCCTCCTTTTCTTTCTTCAATAAAAATACAGCAGTCTGTTCCGCTCTTATTCAGACATTCCTCCAATAAATTCACGCACTTAATTCATGATATTTTCAAGAATTATCTCAATAACTTATATTTTATATAATTTCTATCTTTATATAATCATATTTTTTATAATATGTCAATATATTCCAAAAATAATAGACAGTATATCAATCCTCATACCCACTTGGGGATATTTTTATTGATATACTGTCCAGTTCAGTTCCACGCCTACTCCGCTTCCCGATTGGAGCAGAAAATATACCGGCCATCCACTTCCTTTAAAATCGCCATCCTCTCGCCGCTTACATCCTCGCCCTCCGGCAGCTCCCGAAGGGTATAGCGAAGTTCCACGGTTCCGTCCGGATTCTTCTTCTCCTCCAAAACGTTAATATACCGCCTATGGCTGTCCGAACGTGTCAGATAATAGATGTCCGTTTCACCATTATAACAAAATTTCTCCAATCCCACCCCATTTGTCTCCTCCAGGGTAAGATTAAAATACTTGTTCAGGATTCGGTCCATCTCTTCTTTCGGAAGCTTCATGATATCCAAATCCATGAGCGCCCCCTCTTCTTCCAGAAACTTCTTGTCCTCCTCTGTCACCTCAATCTCTAATCCATCATAAAAGAGTTCATACAGATCCACATCCTCCGGACTGTCATAGAGAGAATATAGACAGGCGTTGACCAGCCATGGAACATAGATATCGGTTTCATTACTATAGCTTTGGTTGAAAAAGTCCTCCGGCAGATAAAGCTCACTTTCTTCATTTGCCTTTGTCTTTTCGTTCACAGAAAGCTGTCGTGCATTTCCGCATCCGATAATAGTACAGCAAAGAAAACATGAAACAAGTATCGCTCCAATCCATTTATCCTTCATATCGCCACATCCCAACTCAAAAATATTTTGTACTTATTATGAAATTCCCGGAATACTCGAAGTTATCATTCCACAATTTGAGCAGCGATACCGCGCACCATATGCCTGCCAATTATGCGTCTGAGAATTATATGCGGGTGTTCCATATCCGATTATGGACGAACTGGTAAGGCTATGGGTAGTTCTTTTTACTTGATTGCTTGAATTTCCATCAATAATCGTCACAGTACTACTGGTCACAGAAGTAACAATTCCCACATGATTAGAATCCGTTGTACTAACACCAATATATAGAATATCGCCTACTTTCGGTGTATAAGAACCACCATAGGCTCTACTATACTGAAATCGTCCCCAGTTTTTAAATGAATTCATCCCAGTATCACAACTAGCGGTTTTAGGAATAACTGAAGTTCCTATCTTTGCCTGATTTGCACACCAGGATACAAACATATGGCACCATGCTGCCGGATTCAATCCATACCAGGCCCCATATTTCGTATAATTTCCATCGCCATCAACGGAAGATGTCTTGCTGTTCAACTGTTCATTTCTATCTTTTTCGCGATATCCTATTTCCTGTGTTGCAACATATGTAATACAAGATGACGAAGCCAACGCCATTGGTTGAATGACAGCACTATCTTCCGCTACAAAAGAGCATGATATAAAATCAATCC
>CALWDR010000200.1 GCA_944376745.1 uncultured Lachnospiraceae bacterium | reverse complement strand
GCTGGAAGGACTTATGCGCCTCCATCTTGACCGATACCCGGACTTCATGAAGTATTTGAAAGGCCTTCCGGTGGAAGGTCCGCGGAGTATGCCCTGATTTCCGGCTAAGGAAATGGAATTCTTAATTTCAGGCACTGATACTGGCAAGAACAGTCGTTTTTTAGGAAGCAGGAAGGATACAATCCCCATACGCATTATACGCTAACCGTCCGCGAATTGGTACAATTGGAAATCATCAGATTCAGAGCAGCTCATAGGGCTGCTCTCTTTTTTTGACTGAATCAGATGCTTTCCTTAAGAATTATACACTATTCTGCTGCATCTGCGGTTTATTTATTCGTTAGCGTGTAAGTTCAGCCTGATTACCCTCGCCGGAGGCCTCTTCGTACAGAATCTGATCCTGTATGAGGGTTTCGTAAAAGTAGGTAAGCCGCCCCTTCTCCATCGCATTTTCCCCAAGAGCCACATTCAGAACCCGGTTACCCGCCGCCAGACTATGCCCCGCAGCCATGGCTCCTGCCTCCTGCAGGAACAGCTTCGTTCCAATGCTTCTGTTTTCAGCGATAAAAACATCCTTTATCACATTGCCATGGGCATAAAATCCATGGGAAGTTTCCTCCACGGCAGCATTCAGGTCATGCATAGGCGGAAAATCACTGCGTCCATCCAGCCGGGCGGCGTAAATCGTAATTGCTGTTTCATTATCTTCAAAATGATTTTTCAATATACGAATGTTTTCCAGGGAATTGAACCGGCTCTCCGACTTTCTGGTTTCATCAGCAAAGGCTCGTGCGGCAAACAATTGAATTCCTGCCTCTCCGCCCTTGATCGTATTTTCCTTCACCACAATCTGTTCCATACGGCAATTGTCGGAGGTACAGATTCCATTTTCGTGGAGGGCTGTCTCAAGCTTAATGGCACTGATATCCTCACCTTTCCAGTCTTTTGTGGCAATCAACTCATTTTTCTCAATGGTGCAGCCGCAAATACTGTTATTTCTGGCATGACATCCGTTTGTGCCAAAGCCGTACAAATCAAGGCCGTTGATTCCCATTCCCGCCAGTCCAAAGACAATGTGGTTATCTGAAAAAGTAATGCCCTCTGCGCTGCATCCCTCCGAATGAATGTCGGAGCTGGTGATCAGCGCAAACAAACTTCCGTCAAAGACGTTGGAGAACCGATTCCTCACAGCGGCGATATCCTTCATGACGAGCTCGCAGGCGGTGCTTCTCGGCGTTTCCAGCAGTTTTTCCGGAGACACATAGCCATAGCTGTAATCGTAGGCGCATGTGAAGAATATCCCCTCCATAAACTCTCTTTCTTTGGTTCCCTCAACGACGCAGTCCCGGACGCTGACATTTTTCAGGAAGGAGCCTTGAATCTCCCTGGGATGGTCCAGCGCCAGCGCAGCGGCGAAGATTCCGGCAAAGGGTCCCATTCCCTCTGCCTGCGCATCCTTCCGGTTTGACAGCTCTGTGGTAAACCGGCATCGCTCCACCACCAGGCCGTCCGTTCCGGTGTAATCCTGGTCGCTTCCGGTCAGCAGGCCTGTCTGCCTCATATCCTGAAACGTGCAGTCCGAAATCAGCGTATTCATAATGGGTTCCTTTTCCTTCGGACGTATCCAGAGGCCATGGGAATATCCGGCAAAGGTAAGATTTCTTATGGTACAGCCGGAGGCTTCGACGAGCAATCCCGTTTCCATCCCCTCGCCCTGCAGAGTACAACCGTTTCCCTCCAGCGTTATGGGGGCTTTCAGGGGCGGGAGCCCACTTGTCATATGCTCCGACAGTCCCTCCACAGAAAATACGCCTCCGGGAGGATATAGCTGAAGCGTCCCTCCGTTTCTGCTGTTCACATGCCCGATGGCCTCCTGCAGCGATTCAAATCCCTCTGTCTGCGGAATTCCGTTTTCCGCTGTTATGGCATAGATCAATTCAACCCATCTCCTTCCATTCAAAGGTTTCCAGCACTTTTGATGTGATCATATGAAGTTCGGTGGTGGCAAACTCCTCCCTGTGGAGGTAGAACGCGCTTCCTTCATACCAGCTTCCCCCGGTGTTACTGAAGCCTTCCTTCTCATCCAGAGGATCTCCGCCACCTCGAAAACCATACTTGGCCTGATAATGAAGTTCTTTCCCTCCGAAACGGCAGACAGCTTCCATCAGAAGCAGCGTGCCGTCCTCCGTATAGGGAAGGGGCTCAAATCTGCCCTGGAATTCCACCTCTCCGGCGGTCACCGGAGCTTCCCCCTCCAGATGGTAGAAGGCCATTGCCCTGCCCTGGGAATACAGGTAAATGATAGCGCTCTCGCACCTTCCATCCGGTCTTCTTCCCGCCAGGTCCAGTACAATCTGTGATTGATATTCCGCCGCCGTATCCGGATAACCCATAATCTTTTCCGTGCCGCCCATTCCGATGACCGGTCTGCCCTGGTAAGTTCCACACGCCTCCGCAAAATGGGCAAGATAAGGTGCGCCAAAAGGACAACCCTCTCCAAAAAACGCTCCAAAGGGCAGATATTTTACATATACATCCATATCCGCCCCTATGATATAAATGCCCCGGCTGTTCAACCGCACCCGGAAATCCGGCTTTTCTGTTCCGATCTCATAGGTTATCTCATCCGAGGACATCCAGGTGGGATCGCCCTGCCTTGCTTCATAGACACACTCCTGGCTGACCCTGTGGTTATAGATAGAGGGGTCTGCCAGCCGCCGCTGCTTCTCATAAGGCGTTTTCCCAAGCCGATGAAGGGTACACCCGCTCATGCCAGTGGGCGTAAAGCAGACAGAGAAAAACATAGGCGTATCCTCCTCGTCCCTCAAAAAAACCCATATATACTGGCTGTGCATATGCGGCAGCATATCTCCCTTGCGGAAGCATTCCGGCTCTATGGCCCAGCTCTCTGTGGTGGATTCTACGGCATGTATGCCCTGGCTTATTGGCTTTATCTGTTTCATGATCTCTTTCCTTTCTTTATTCTGGTTTCTCGCCCCACGTTCTAGCCTTTGACGGCCCCGATGGTCATCCCTTTCACAAAATATCTCTGGAAGAACGGATAGACACACAATATCGGAACGGTTCCAAGGACCACCACCGCCATTCGCACGGAGGCGGTAGGGGCGCTCATATTTGCGCTGTCGGCAACCGCCAGTTGCTTCAGATACTGGGCGTTATTCAGCATACGGTTCATCAGCCCCTGTATCGTGTTGAGATTCGGATCCGTAACATAATAAAGGTTATTGTTCCAGCTGTTCCAATAGGTGATCCCGGACATCACCCCTACGGTGGCCAGAATCGGCAGGCTCATGGGCAGCACCACCTTAAACAGGATATACCATTCCTTAGCACCGTCGATTCTGGCGCTTTCCAGTACCTCTCCCGGTATGTTTATCTGAAAATAGCTCCGCATCATCATGATGGTGAAACCGTTGGTCAGCAGGGAGGGAAGGATCAGAGCCGCCAGGGTGTTTTTTATATGAAATATCTGGGTCCACATCATATAGGATGGAACCAATCCGCCCGAAAAAAGCATCGTGAAGAATACCAAAAAACTGATCGCCCTTTTCCCCGGAATGTGAGGCAAGGACAGGGGGTACGCGATCATGGTGGTGACAAGCAGGCACAGGGCTGTCCCTATGGCTGTCACCAAAATCGTCACGCCATATGCTTTAAAAATGCTGTCTCCACTCATCAGATACTCATAGGCCTCCGTTGAAAATTCCCTGGGCCAGAAAAAATACCCGTCCGCCAAAAGGCTGTTTTCCGATGTAAGGGAAGCGGAGATTAAAAGTACAAAGGGCGCCAGACAAAGAACGCATAAAATGACCATGATCGCATGGATCAGAATATTATAACCTTTTCTGTTTTCTACCATAGCTTTCCTCCTCTAAAACATTGCGTTTTCCTTGCTGACCTTGTTTACAATGATATTGGTCGCCAGTACCAGCACAAACCCTACCAGGGACTGATAGAAGCCCGCCGCGGCGCTGGCTCCCATACTTCCGCCGCCCATCAATCCATAGAACACATAGGTGTCGATGGTCTGGGTCACCGGGAACAGCGTTCCCGACTGCATGGGCACCTGATAGAACAGGCCAAAATCCGAGTAAAATATCCTTCCGACCGCGAGAATCGTCATTGTGATGATCGTGGGGTTCAGAAACGGAAGGGTGATCCGGGAAAACCGCTGCCATCTGGTTGCCCCGTCCAGTGCGGCCGCCTCATAGTAGCCGGGATCGATGCCGCCCAGGTTCGCCAGGTAAAAAATACAGTTATAGCCCACATTCTTCCACAGATTCAAAAATACCAGGAGGAAGGGCCAGTATTTTTTCTCCATATAAAAGGAGATGGGTTCAAATCCCAGCGGCTCCATGATATAGTTGTTGATAAACCCTTCGTCGGTGGCAAGAAATGCGTTTACCAAAAAGGCTACCGCCACAATGGATATCATGTAGGGCAGCAGGATGATGGTCTGGTATGCTTTTTTTGCCCGCTTTGATATGATATCGTTCAATATGATGGCCGCGCCTATGGCGCAAACCGTGCCAAATACCATAAATGCCAGATTATACAGGATCGTGTTGCGCGTGATCACCCAGGCATCATTCGTTGTAAAGAGGAACTCAAAATTCCGAAGTCCCACCCAGGGGCTTCCGAAGATTCCTTCCCGCACATTGTACTGCTTGAAGGCCAACACAAGCCCCGGCATGGGCATATAATTATTGATGAACAGGTAGATAAGCGCCGGCATCATCATCAGATAAAAGGGAATATATTTTTTTATCTGATATGTCTTTTTCTTCCTTTTACGATATGTCATGTTATGATCATTCTCCCTTTTGTGCCATCCAGTCGTCCAACTGAGACTGTTTTTCCGCTATGATCTTGTCAATCCCGGCATCTTTCAAAGCCTGCCGAAACTCCGGCAGAACTGTGTCCACGTCCACCGCGCCGGCATCCAGCGCAATCTGATATTGCTGCACTACGTTTTGGCAGGCGGCAACCTCATTGATCACATTCGCGTTGTCATAGCTGAATCCAAGGGCTATGGATTTGCGCGCTTCCTCATTGAATACTTTGGTTTCCTCCGGACAATTCGGATCGTCTCCATCCCAGAATCCTCCAATAAAGCTGTTCGGCCAGAACATAAGAATTTGCGGATGATATGTGCAGCTTGTAATATCCTGTCCCTCCAGATAATTAAAGGAGCCGTCCTCCTGCACGCTATAATGAACCCCTTCAATCCCATAATTTAACAGGGTAGCAACCTCTTCATTAGAATACATAAGATTCAGAAATTTCATGGCGGCTTCCGGCTCTTCAGACCAGGAGGTGATTCCCCACATCTCACCTGTGATATTCGTGGTTACGGAAAGAGCTTCCGTCAGATCAATATGTCCTATAGGAACTCCCGCACCATTGGTACTTTCCTCCTCATCACCCGGTTTTCCTGTGCCAATCGTGCTGAACACTCTTCCTGCTCCAAGCAGGGAGTTTATTGACTCTGTCTCCGTTGCCGTATCCTTCGCCACATATCCGGCTTCATACCATGCTCTCATGGTGCGCACGAGGTTTTCATACTCCTCAGTCTCATACACGTTTACCACCGTGGCTTCCGCGCCGTAATCCATGAGCACGCCGAAATTATCCGTCAGGCTGTCCCAGTTGTAACCTAACCATTGGGCTTGTGAGCTGCCGCTGTTTGTGGCGAACCCATCCATATCCGGATATGCTTCCTTTACGGCCTCCATGATGGGTACCCAGTCATCCAGGGTCTTTACATTACTCACATCCAGTCCAAGCTCCTCCACGATATCCTTCCGATAGGCGATGGTCCTTGCATTCGCGAATTCTCCCTGGCAGGGAATGCCATATATATGTCCGTTGATCCGGCTCGCCTCCAGGAACTCCTGGTCCAGCTCCTGGGCAATGCCCTGTCCATATTCTTCGTACAGATCATCCAGCTCCATCCATGTCCCCTGGCTTACACCCGTTGCTATACTTCCGCTAGAATACAACAAATCTATAGGCTCACTGCCGCTCATCAACAGGCTCTGCTGCTCGACCCACTGGGATACGTCCAACATTGTCAGATTGACTTCCACACCGATTTCTTCACGGCTGATCTCGTTTATCGCATCCTGCACAAGCTTATAATCCGAAACATTCCCCCAGCCAAATGTACACATATTTATCGTGATGATTTCTTCGCTGTCAGTCTTGTCATCCGCACTATCACTATCGTTTCCCGACTCCTGATTGTCATTGTCACCCGATATGTCACCCGCTGAATCTCCATTCCCATCTCCACATCCGGCAAGCAACCCCACCGCCATCGCCACGCATAGTAACAAACTACAAATTTTACGTTTCATAATAGTACCTCCTTGTATAGTTTTTAATTGTATCACTATTATAGCGGAGCTTTAAATTCCTTATCCATAATTTTTCCGTCATATTTATGATACTTTTCCGTCATTTTGTTGTTGCAACAAAGGTAATGGTAACCGGAGCCTGCCATTCACCGCTCTAACAAAAACACTCCTGCCCACTGCTCCTATCTATGGAGCAGTGGGCAGGAGTGTTTTTCCTGGTTCACCCTAATTTCCAATAAACCGCTTCCTATCTGCCTCTACACATTTCCCAATGGTTCACATTGAAACGTTTTCAGCGTCTCGAAGGTGATCATATGAAGCTCCGTCGTGGCAAATTCCGCTGTGTGGGGATATGGTTGTCTCCCCTCGTACCAGCTTCCGCCCGTATTGCTGAATCCTTCCTTCTCATCTTCCGGTGCGCCGCCGCCACGGAAGCCGTATTTCGCCTCATAATGAATCTCTTTCCCACTGAAACGGCAGACAGCCCCCGTGAGCAGCAGCGTACTATTGCCTGTATAAAGAAGCGGCTCGAAGTTCCCATGAAATTCCACTTTGTCGGAGGTTCTTGGCTCCTCCCCCTCCAGATGGTAAAAAGCCAGCGCCCTCCCCTGGGAATACAGGTAGATCATGCAGCTCTCGCATCGTCCGTCAGGCCGTTTGCCCGCCAGATCAATCACAATCAGGGATTGATAATGCGCATCCGTGTCAGGGTAGGCCATAATCTTCTCTGTTCCGCCCATACCCGTGACTACCTTGCCCTGATACGTTCCGCTGACCTCTGCGAAGTGGGCCAGATAAGGTGCCCCGAAAGCGCAACCCTCTCCGAAGAACACGCCAAAAGGAAGATACTTTGCGTATATATCCAGTTTGGCTCCGGTAATATGTATCCCGCAGCTGTTTAACTGTATCAGAAATCCCGCATCCGCCGAACCAATCTCATAGGTCCTCGCGTCCGGCGACATCCAGGCTGGATCCCCGCGCCTTGCTTTGTACGCATCCCCCGCCTCTCCATGCGTCTTTCCGGTAAACTGAGAAGCATCCGCTATCTGGCAATGCTTTTCATAAGGCGTATTCCCCAGCCTGTGGATAAATCCCCCGTCTATGCCGGAAGGAGAGAAGAATACACAGAGGAAGAGCGGCGTTTCTTCCCCATCCCACAGAAAATCCCATATAAACTAGCTGTGCATATGGGGCAGCATATCACCCTTGCGGAAATTCTCAGGCTCTATGGACCAGCTTTCTTCTGTAGAAGCCACAGCATGTATGCCACGGCTGATTGGTTCCGTATGTCTCATCTTTCTTTTTCCTCCTGCCTTTCTAAATTATCATTCTCCGTTTTCAGCCAGCCAAGCATCCAACTGCGCCTGTTTTTCCGCGATCACCCTGTCGATACCGGCATCCTTTAACGCAGCCCGGAACTCCGGAAGCACGGTATCCACATCCAAAGCACCTACCTCAAGGCCAATCGTATATTGCATTAAGACATTATTGCAGGCGGTTACTTCGTTTATGACATCCGTGTTGTCGAAGTTAAATCCCAAGGCGATGGATTTCCTGGCGTTTGCGTTAAATTCCTGCATGATTGCCGGCTTGTCCGGATTCGTTCCTTCCCATTGCCCGGCGATATAAGAATTGGGCCATAGCCAGTCCATCTGTGGGTGATACGTACAGCTTGCCATATCTTCCCCCTCCAAATAATCATAAGAACCATCTTCCTGTACTACATAATGGATTCCTTCAATCCCATAATTCAGCAGATCGGAAACCTCGGGATCAGAGTACATGAGATTCAGGAATTTCATGGCGGCCTCCGGTTCCTGGGCGGCATAGGGGATTCCCCACATGAAATCCGCTATATTGGCGGTAGTGGACAATGCTTCTCCCAGAGGGATAACGCCCATTGGATAGCCTACGCTCTGGGTGGCAGTTTCTTCCGTCAACGGTGTTCCGGAGCTAATGGTGCAGAATACATTTCCGGCTGCTATCAGGGAAGTACTAGTCTCCGTTGCAGTCGTTGTATCTGGATTTACATATCCCGCTTCATACCATTCACGCATTGTGCGAATGATAGTTTCGTACTCCTCTGTTTCATACAGATTGACAACTGTAGGTTCCTCCCCATAGTTCATCAGTACGCCGAGATTATCGGAAAGCCTGTCCCAGGTTCCGGTCCCCCACTGATTGCCGCTACTGCCGCCTTCCGATTCATATAGAATCATATGATTAGGGCGTCGAAAGGGTATAAAAAATGATTCCAGTGACGCCAATGGAACCTTGAAAACTGAATATATTGCTGTAAGATGCTTGTTATGCCTTAGAAAAGGATAGTTAGAAGGGTACTTCCCCCTCTTTTTTAGCTATTTGCTGCCTCAATGGCGCACTTTTCCCTGTTCTGCATTGCCATACAGAACTTACTTATGTTAAGCGCCCCAATTTTTAATCCAAATACCATCCTGCTTCGAAGCTTCCCGCGTACTGGCATATGGTCAACCCGGTACTTTCTCCGCAAAAGGGAAGGAAGTGCCTCTACACCGTTTCGGAACTTTGTCATCCGGCTGAACTTTTCTGTGCTTCGCATCCTTTGCTGTTCCGCCCGGTGTTTGGTTTTGATGGACAAAGTCTTCCTGCTTGTACGTTTGAACATTTTGGGATGGCACTGATCTTTATATGGACAGTTCTCACATTGTTCCTTATGGAAAGAAACGGTGCATTGTCCGGTTTTGGGATTATAACTGCAGCTTTTGGGTTCCTTCCCATTCGGACAGCGGATCACTCTCGTTCCTTCCGCGTTGAATGCAAAATCGGCCATGATATCTTCCGCAGCTTTCCCCGTAAGGTTTGTGCTGATCAGTTCTACATTCTTTTCGGCGGCTGCCTGTTGAATCTCCTCACTTATATATGCGCCATCCGTAACAATGGTAACGGCACTATCCTGCTTTTCCATGTTATCCAGAGTGTCTTTCATAAACTGCTGGTCACTATAAGTATTCTGCTCATATTGATAGTCTGTGACAATACTTCCCTCCTCTCCGCTGCTTTCTGTGACATTTGCCGTATAACCACGGTTCTGTTTTCCGGCTTTTTCCCGGTAAGTTGCATCTGGATCCGCAGGGTTCTGCAGGATAGAAGAATCCATTCCGCCATCCTCTTTTGTGCGCAGCCGGAGGGTCCCGTCTTCATTCTCAACTGCCTGTTCTTTCAGAACACGCAGAAGCAGCAGGTAAGAACTGGAAGTATCAAAATCAGCACCGCAAAAATCCTTAAGCAAAAGCGCATCCGCAAGAATGGTCTCTATTTTCGATGAAGTGTCCTCGCTCCTGTTATGATAGATCACCTGATTTATGTCATCTTTTTCTGTGTAATGCTTCAGACCGCCGGGAAGAGTTCCCTTGATTTTCCACACTTCCCTGGCCAGATTCGCCACACAGGTATAAAGCAGTTCGAGCCGGCCCATGCGTTTGATGTTAGAGGCGATCATTAAGCTGTCCATACGTTTTAATGAAAAATCAATTTTCATGATCTCTGCCAGTTCCTTGGAAAGAGATGTGACGGTAGTTTTGATCAGATCGATACCTGTTTCTGCTTCATACGCATTGCACCTT
>CALWDR010000199.1 GCA_944376745.1 uncultured Lachnospiraceae bacterium | reverse complement strand
CTATGATGAGACCAGGGGTGAAATTGATGGATTTATTCTGCTTAAAGAACATAGTGGGGAGAACGCTGGAGACAGCATGATAAAGGCAGTCGAGGAGCGAACGGTCTTTGAGAAAAAAATCCCTGAGCTGTTCATCAATTGTAAAAACACAGTGGCGGTGTTGAACATTAACCAGTTTAAAGGACATACTGGTAGTGCGTTCCATGGCATATTTATTGCCGCAGGTAGGGCAGAAACGGCTGTGGCAGCGGAAAGGGACAAACTTAAGCTTACCGCAGTGAGGGCATCCATACATGGCACCACCGAATGCCTTGCCACAATTGATCATTTTATCCACGTTTTCAATAACAGAATCACGTGGATGTAATGTATAAATCATTTCTTTAAAATGGTCTCGAAAAATATCCTGTAGTATACTCATGAGACTATTATGAAGCAAAATGGCACAAAAAGAAACCCCTAAATCCCCTCATGAATGAGGGGTTAGGGGAGTTGAAGTGTCGAAGACACTTTTTCATTATGCCAGCTCTGCCAGGAAAATCTTTTCCCCAGCGGCCTTCGTCTCCAAAATCCGGTCATACAGACGGGAGGCCTCCAGGGTCATGCTGTGGGGCGCCGTTTTGCTTTCGATGGCCCCGCTGCGGACGCAGTCTATCACCTCCTGGATCTCATAGACGAAACCGTTCTCCTGATGGTCCGTAAATATTTTCGGCTCCTTTCCGTCTTCATACAGCCGGCACTCCTGCCCGCTGTGGGGGCGGTCCATCTCGATCCGCCCTCTGGTCCCAAAGAGCACCGCCTTGTCGGGAAGATCTGTCAGGAAGCTGGCCGCAAGCCGGCCCAGGCAGCCGTCCATCCGCACCAGAAGAAGCTCGGCCCCGTCCACGTCCGTGTCCGTCCAGATCGTCTGAAGCTCCACTCCCTTCACCTGTTTGTCCAGAAGCCCCGTGAGGATATCGTAGCAGTAAACCAGCAGATCATACATGGCTCCGCCGCCCAGCTCCCGGTTAAAGTACCGGTTCTGCGGATCTCTTGGCGCCGGAAAGCCAATATCCACCTGGGCCAGCGTCACATCTCCGATCCGGCCCTCTTTGATCCACCGGCGGATGACCGCCATCTTGGGAAGAAAGCGGCTCCACATGCCCTCCATCACAAATACGCCCAGCTCCCTGGAACGGTCAAACACGGTCCTGGCCTCCTGGCAGGTGCGGAACATGGCTTTTTCGCAGAGCACCGGCATCCGGTAATCCAGACAGAGCATGGTCAGCTCGTAGTGGGCGTTGGTGGTGACTGCGATGTACACCGCGTCCAGCTGCTCCTTTTGCAGCATTTCCTCGTAATCCTCATAGTGTTTGGGAATATGTAATTCCGCCGCCAGCTTTGCGGCTTTCCCGGGGGTTCTGCCTGCCACCGCCGCCACTGTGGCCGTTCCGGTGCGCTCCACCGCGTCGCAGAATTTGCGGGTGATCCGCTGATAATTTTTCCACATTTACACATACTAACCTCAAAAACGAGGTGATTCCTATGGCGGCAGCACATAAATCGGCAATATCCATCGGGCTTTTGTATATCCCGGTGGGACTTTACAGGACCACGCGGGACATCAGCGTCTCCTTCAACCAGCTCTGCAAGGATTCCTTTGAGCGGGTCCGCTACAAAAAATATTGCCCCTCCTGTCAGAAGGAGGTAAAAAGCGAGGACATTATCAAGGGCTATGAGTTTGAAAAGGGGAGATACGTGACGATCTCGGAGGAGGAGCTTGAAAAGATCAAGACCCGGAAGGACAAGACCATCCACATCGAGCATTTTGCCAGGATGACTGAGGTGGACCCCATCTACTATGAGAAAAATTATTATCTCTCCCCGGAGCCGGGGGCCGAGAAGGCCTATGAGCTGCTGCGGCAGGCCATGCTGTCCTCAAAGATGGCAGCCATCGCCAAAACGGTCATCGGCGCCAACGAGCAGCTGCTGGTGCTGTATCCGACCAAAGAGATTATTATGGCAAAAGCTCTGTTCTATCAGGAGGAAATTCAGGACATGCCCAAAACCGCCGCCAAAGCTTCCATACAGAAATCCGAGCTGGAGATGGCAAAGACCATGATCGAAGCCATGCGGAAAAATTTTGACATTACGGCCTATCACGACGAGTACCAGGCCAGGCTGAGGGCGGCCATCGAGGCCAAGATACGGGGCCAGGAGGTGGTGAGCGCGGACAGCGGCGCTCCCGGCAACATCATCGACCTGATGGAGGCCATGAAGCGGACGGTGGAGCTGTCCCAGAAGCAGAGGGGGACGGCATGAGGAAGGCGGCAGGACGGCAGAGGGACGGCATGAGGAAGGCGGCAGGACGGCAGAGGGGGACGGCATGAGGGACATTTTCGTGGAAAAGGGCATCAAGCCCATGCTGATCGGCCAGCAGCGGGAGGCCTTCGATTCCGGGGAATATATTTATGAGCTTAAGCTGGATGGGATCCGCTGCATTGCCTATCTGGACGGGGCGGGGACGGATCTGCGAAATAAAAGGGACAGAAAGCTGCTCTCCCATGTGCCGGAGCTTAGGGACATTCACCGGCAGATCACCGGAACCTGTATTCTGGACGGGGAACTGTTCGTTTTGAAAGATGGAAAGACAGATTTTTATGAGATTCAGAAGCGGGTCATGATGAACGATCCCTTCAAGCTCCAACTGGCCGGGGCGAGATACCCGGCCACTTTCGTGGCCTACGACATTTTGTACCGGGAGGGAAAGCTGCTGACGGAGTATCCGCTGATGGAGCGGAAGGAGCTGTTGGCCGCTTCGCTCCGTGAAAATGAGAGGATCGGCGTGTCCCGTTATGTGGAATCCGGCGGGCGGCAGCTGTTTGCCCTGGCCAAGGAGCAGGGGCTGGAGGGCATTGTGTCCAAGAAAAGAGACAGCAGATACTACTTTGACAGGCGCACCAGGGACTGGATCAAGAGCAAGGTGCTGGACACGGAGGACTGTGTGATATGCGGCTATCTTCGCAAGGAAGACAACCGGATCAGCCTGATCCTGGGGCAGTACGGGGAAAATGGTCTCGTTTGCCGGGGCCATGTCACGCTGGGCGCAAGCCTTAAGGCCCTCCGGGAGCATGGATACCGGAGAAGAGACAGCGCGCCTTTTTCCGAGGTCCCCAGAGGAAACGAGGGCGCTGTCTGGCTGGAGCCGGAGCTGGTGTGCATCGTGGAGTCCATGCCCACGGAGAAGGAAGCCTTCCGCCAGCCGGTCTTTCGGGGGATACGGGACGACAAGGAGCCCTGGGAGTGTTGTTTTCGCGGGCGGCAATCTGATTGACGGCGGCTGCCGGTCTGTGGTATGCTGACAGAAGAGCGCGGACAGCCGCCGGTTGTGGTATACCGGAAGGAGAGCGCAGACAGCCGCCGGTTGTGGTATGCTGGAAGGAGAGCGCAGACAGCCGCCGGTTGTGGCATGCTGACAGGAGAGCGCCGGTACGCGCGGGGAACGAAGACAGGGAGGGCCGGAATGTATACCTTTCATTTAAAGCATTATATGAATCCCGAGGAGAAGATCAACATCATCCACTGCGCCAGGGACAGAAGCTGCAAGCTGCACGTCCACGAATTTGTGGAGCTGATCTTTATCGCGGAGGGAACCTGTACCCAGTACATCGACGGGGTGAGATACCAGGCGTCCCCGGGAGATCTGTTTTTTGTCAACTACGGGCAGACCCACAGGTTTGAGGCCAGCGAGGATTTCGGGTATTACAACCTGCTCTATGTGCCGGAATATTTCAGCGGGGAACTGATCCATTCCGAAAATATCTATGAAATTTTCGCCATCTCCATTTTTCAGGAATTTGAGGACACGGCTCAGCTTCCTTTTCAGGTGGCTCATTTTGGCGGGGATGAGTTCTGGGCGATCCGAAATATCATCGAGGAGATGGAGAAGGAATTTGCCGCAAAGGAGACCGGATACCTTTCCATCCTGAACGGGTACAGCCGCGTCCTGTTCTCCCGATTTCTGCGGAAGCTAAAGAGCGCCAATGGGATGGAGAGAGCGGGGACTTATGTCAACCAGATCATGGCGGAGTGCCTTTCCTATATCGACGAAAAATGCTTTGAGAAGATCACGCTGGGGGAGCTGGCGGAACGCACCTTCTACAATTCCTCTTACCTAAGCCGGATGTTCAAGGCAAGCTGCGGCAAGAGCCTGTCGGAGTATGTGAAGGAGAAGCGGATACTGGAGGCGGGCAGGCTTCTTAAGAGCACGGATATGACCAACGAGGAGATCATGGCCAGCGTGGGATATGCGGACAAAAAACGGTTTTACCGGAATTTCAAGGAAATTTACCATCAGACCCCGGCCCAGTTTCGGAGCGGCGGGGCGCCGCCCCAGTAAAGGACTGCGAATAAATTTCCGCTCCGGCGCGGACAAAGCCGGGGCGTCGGCGCCGCCAGGGAAAAGGAGGCGGCCAGGGAGACGGTGCCGCCCCAGTGAGAGCCGCGTCCGGGAAGCGCCAGGTAAAAAATGCCTACCACCGGGTAAAAATTGCCTATTTTCCTTTTTCTGACATGCTTTATACTGATTTATAACAGGAGGCCGGGGCAAGAGGCCATGCGTTTTAACTGCAGGAAAGAGCATGCCTTTGGGACCCCTGTATCCTGATATGCCGGCGCCTCTTAGCGCCGCATTTTCAAAGCTGACGGATGGAGGAGAAAAAATATGCAGATCACATTTGAAACCTATAAGGATAAGGTAAAAGCCTGCTGGCTGGGGAAAAATATCGGAGGGACCCTGGGCGCGCCCTTTGAGTGTATCCGGGGCGTCTACGACCTCACCTACTACACCCATGATCTGTCCCAGGGGGTGCTGCCCAACGACGATCTGGATCTTCAGCTGGTCTGGCTGAATGCCGCCGAGCGGTACGGCAGGAATGTCAACGCCCAGATTCTTGGAGAATACTGGATCTCCTATGTCACGGCGGACTGGTCCGAGTACGGCGCCGGGAAAAACAATCTGCGGGGCGGGCTGGAGCCTCCCATTTCCGGCTGGTATCACAATCATAACAAGGATAGCTGCGGCTGCTTTATCCGCAGCGAGATATGGGCCTGCCTGGCCCCGGGACATCCGGAGATCGCCGTAAAATACGCCTACGAGGACGCCATCTGCGACCATGCCGGGGAGGGAATGTACGGGGAGATCTTCTGCGCGGCCCTGGAGAGCGCGGCCTTTGTGGAGAGCGACAGGGATAAGCTGATCGAGCTGGCCTTATCCTTTATCCCGGAGGACTGCGCCATCGCGGGGGTGGTGCGCACGGTGTTTGACTGCTATCACAAGGGGATGGACTGGAAGGAAGCCAGAAAGACGGTGCTGCGGCAATATCCCGGCTCCTTTGGGATGCTCAGTGGCTACCGGGACCAGGAGCCGGAGGCGGATGTGCCGGTGGGAAGCCTGGGCTACGACGCCCCCAGCAATATCGGGATCATGATGATCGGCTGGGTCTACGGGGAAGGGGATTTCTCCAGGAGCATCTGCATCGCGGCGGGCTGCTGCGAGGACGGGGACTGCACCGCCGGGACGCTGGGCTCCATTCTGGGGATCATGGGCGGCACCCAGGTCATTGAGGAAAAGTGGCTCGCCCCCATCGGCGATGAGATCAAGACCATTTCCATTGACCGGACCAAGGGCTGTCTTATGGTTCCCGCTACGGTGACGGAGCTGACGGAGCGCGTGGCTGCGCTGATGCCGGTGTTTTTGCAGGGCCATTATAAATTTGACGCCCGGGGGACGATCCTCTTTACGCCTGTGGACCTGACCGGCTGCAATGTGGAACGGACGGGGGTCTTCGATTACGAGGCCTTTGCGGATACCATCGCCGGCACTCCGGTGTGCGTCCGGAAATCCGGCTGCCTGTTTGATATTTGCGTTTCCTATGCGGACGATCTTGGCATTCAGGAGGGAGTGGAGAAAAAATTCAACGTGAAGTTTACCAACAATCTACACAGCCAGCAGTGGCTGGAATGCGTCCTGCATTTGCCGGAGGGCTGGACGGCCCGTCCGGGACGTGCCCTGTGCGTCAACCTGAATCAGCGCCACGGGGGCTGCTCCGTGACCAGATCCGCCTTCTCCATCATCCCCGGCGCCCTGGAGAAGGGCCGCTATGATATCCTTGTGGAGATCCGCTCGGTGGGCAGGCTGTCGAAGCTGTTTCTGACGCTGCCGCTGTTGGTGGATGGGGAAGGAATTGGGTCCAGGTAAGGACGGAAAGATTTCTGCCATACGGTATGCACTGGCGCCGTATGGCAGTTTTTTCTGTAGGAGCATAGCGGTGAACTGTGAAGGCGCTTAGGAGAGTAATTAGGTATGGGTAGAAAATAAAAAAAGGACTATATTTAATTCTTAATATATGCTATACTTTTCACAAGAAAGAAGGGGGGTATTCCCAGATGAATCTAAAGGAAATAAAGCTTGGAAATTTTAAGTCCTTGTATCAGGTCGCGTTTCAACCAGGAAAAGTGAATGTTTTCATAGGAGCCAACGGCTCAGGAAAGTCAACCATTTTAGAGGGAATCGGTCTTTTGAGCGCCGCTATGACTGATCGTGTGGATGGCAACAGTCTGCAGAGAAAAGGAGTGCGTTTAAGCGCGCCGAATCTTTATAAATCCCGATTTAAAAGTAGCGGCCGGACAAAGCCGACCATTGATCTGTCTCTGGAATGGGAGGAAAGAAATGATACCTTTCAGTATGATGTTCATCTGACACCGCCCACAGATACGGACTATTGGAAATATCATTCGGAATCCTTTTATCAAAACGGAGAACGAAAATGGGGTCGGAGCAATGCTTCACAGGTACAGAGCAATAATTATATTGGCTTTTTCCTTATAGACGAAAACCAGGAATTGGTGCAGGGAAGGGAAATAGCCAGATATTTCACAAATTACGGCATATTTCAGCCCAATACCCTGACACTTCGGGGAACCGTGGCAGACCCTAACCAGATCACTCCGGTTGGATTAAACGGGGGACGTCTGGCGGAGGCTTTGCAGGACATTATCAAAAAAGAGGGGGAAGATATACGATTCGGTTCTTTGTATATGGAAGATGTTTTGGAGTTGGTAGATTGGGCTTCGGATATAGCGATAGACATTCCTAAAAAATCAAATCTGAATTCCAATGTGCCTACCACCAGACAAATTATTGAATTCAGTGACCGGTTTATGAAAAATACTGCCAAATTTACCGGATATGACGCCAGTGAGGGAGCGCTGTATGTCCTTTTTCTGTTGTGCGTTGCCATGCACCCGCAGGCACCGGCTGTTTTTGCCATAGACAGCTTTGATCATGCTTTAAATCCACGTCTGGCAAAAAAAATCACCCAGGTGTTTTGCCAGCAGGTCCTGGAAAACAAGAAGCATGTATTTCTCACAACACATAATCCGCTGGTCCTGGATGGTCTGGATCTGTCCAACGAGGAGATTCGGCTGTTTGCGGTGGACCGGGACAGAAATGGGTATGCGCAGATTAAGAGAATCATGATTTCAGAGGAACTATTGAAAGCGGACCAGTCTCTTTCGAGACTCTGGATTAATGGAAGACTTGGGGGTGTACCGGAGTTGCTATGAAGAATATAGGAATTGTCTGTGAAGGGCCAACCGATTACATTTTGCTGAAAGCCATTATTGACAAAATTACCGGGGAAGCTAATACCTATTTTCAGTTACAGCCGGAGGATAATCTACAGGGGGAATATGGAAACGGATGGAAGGGTGTCTGGAAATGGTGCATGGAGCATGAACAGAATTTAGAGCGGTTTATGAAGGATATTACCCCGCAGTTGGATATGTTGGTTGTTCATATGGATGGTGATGTGGCGAGAAACGAAAAAGAAGTGCATTGTCAGTGTGAAGCTACTTCCTGTGAATTAAAGAACAAGATTCATCCATTGAAATGTACAAGGATAAAAAAACAAGATTGTCCGATTGTTCTGCCCTGTGAGAATCATGAACAATCGGTAAATGGTTATGAGGAACATTTGACAGCTCTGATTTTAAAATGGTTAAATCAAAACGATAATGTATGCGTTGGAATCCCATGTGACAGCATAGAAGCCTGGGTGGTGGCAGCCTATGATTCACTGCAAGGGGTGGAAAGTATTGAAAATCCATGGATGCGTATTATTTCAAAGGGTAAGGAGTACCACGGAATTCGAATTCAGGGTCATAAAAAAAGGCTGACAACATACCGGCAGTTTGTGGGCCGGGTATGTGAGCAATGGGAGCAGATCAAGATTCTATGTACCTGTGCAGCTCGGTTTGAGGAAAATATTAGAAGCTGTTATTAGGTGGAAGGCGCATGTTTGCTCAGCCTTTCCGGCTGCCACCGGAAATATCACCCCTCCCTGTCTCTGCCAGCCCGATACCTTAAGGGCGTCACCCCCACCTTCTTCTTGAAGATCCGGCTGAAGTAATAGGGATCATGATACCCCACGTCGGCGGCCACCGCGCTGACGCTTTTGTCGGTCTGGGAGAGCAGGCGGCAGGCCGCGCTGATGCGCTGGGTGATGAGATACTCGTTGGGGGAAACGCCAGTATGCTGCCGGAATATGCTCCGCAGCAGGGTGCAGCTTACCCCCTCCAGCCGGGCCAGGCTGTCGATGGTGATGGGTTCTTGAAAATGCTGGTGAATGTACTCCATGGCGGAGAGGGGAGCGCTGCTCTTCTCGCCGCCGGCGTCGGCATATCTGCCGGTAAAAAGTAGGATCTCCCGCAGGAGGCAGACGGAAAGCTGCCCGGCGGCCTCGTCATGGATCATAAATTCCCGGAACAGCTTGCGGAAACAGGCAATGATGTCCTTGCGTATGCCGATGTGCTGCCGGGCATTTCCCTTCAGCGCGGCCAGCTTGGTGAGAGAGGCGGCCTCAAAGCCGGTATAATGCACCCAGAGGTAGGTGGTCTTCCCCTGGCTTTGGTACTGATAAGTGCAGCCCGGCTCAAAGACGACCACGTCTCCGGGCAGCAGAGGGAAGCCGTCGGTGATCATTTTTCCCTGTAAAACGTAAATGTAATAATAATCCCGCCGGACGGTCCGGTTGGAGAAGGAAGCTTCCTCGGACACCGCGCCCACGCAGTTGACCTGCAGGGGAACGGCGTCGTTTCTGCGGTTGGCCTCGCTCTCGTATTTTGTGTGAAAATAAGTCTGTGTCTGCATATCGTATGCTCCTAAGATTGCGCATCGCAGATTAAAACAGCGGAAAATCTGCTGATCTGTGGCAGCGGCTGCCTGTTGAAAAGTCCATTTTTGCCGCTCGTTTATCCATTGTAAATCCCTGCCTTCTATTATAAACTATATATCAGAAAAAACAACCAGTTTAAGGAGGTATTGCCATGGAATTTCAGATCCTACAGCTTTCGTCCCTGGAAAAAGTAAGGTCCAAGGATGCGCTCCCCTGTGATGAAATACACAAAAAAACGGTTCTGGCAGGGGAACGGTTTTCTTATCAGATCTGTGTGAGATCCGACTGCCGCATGCAGACAGAGGTTATTGTGGAAGCCAGTCTGCCGGTGCGCCTGTATCTAGTGAAGGACGCCGTGATGGACATGCCGGCGTCGGAGAAGAATATGCCGGAGGAGGACTATCTCACGCTGGAGCCGGGGACCATGCCGGATATACTGATTCCGCTGAAGGAGCAGAAGGATAAGGTGGTTCTTTCCCCGGAGATCACCACGCTCTGGGTCCGGGTGGATGTTCCAAAAGACGCGGCACCGGGAAAGTATCCGGTGAAGGTCAGGTTCCGCCCGGAGAATGGACAGCTCTGGGACGGCTCCGCCTTTGATATTGCAAGGGGGATGGATCTTGAGGTTCTTCCGGCTTCCATGCCCGGGCAGAGGCTCATCTATACCCGGTGGTTTTACGCGGACTGTATCGCGGTACAGCACGGGGTGGAGATCTATTCGGAGAAGCACTGGGAGCTCATTGACAAATACATCGCCGCCGCTGCGGACATAGGGATCAACATGATCCTGGTGCCTGTCCACACGCCGCCTCTGGATACGGCAATCGGCACCGCAAGGCCCTGCGTGCAGCTTGTGGACATTGAGAAGAAGGGGGATGCGTATGAATTTTCCTTCCACAAGTTCCGGCGCTTTATTGATATCTGTAAGAAAAATGGAATCCGGTACTTCGAGATCGCCCACATGTTTTCCCAGTGGGGGGCAAAATGCGCGCCCAATATCATGGTGACCGAGAACGGCAAAACGGATTATCTGTTCGGCTGGCATGTGGCGGCCAATTCCCCGGAATACATCTCCTTCTTAAAGCAGTATATCGCGGCTATCGCCGGGGAGCTGGCGCGGGAGGGAATCAGCGAAAACACGTATTTCCACATTTCTGACGAGCCTTCGCCGGAGAACATGGACACCTACCGGACCGCCGTGGAGATCCTGCGTCCCCTGATCGGGAACAGCAAGAGCTTTGAGGCGCTGTCTGACTACAGCTTTTACGAGAAGGGGCTGGTGACCACGCCGGTCACAAGCATCGCCCATATCCAGGAATTTCTGGAGCATGAGGTTGAAAATCAGTGGGTTTATTACTGCTGCGGTCCCGAGCGGGTATTTTCCAACTGCTTTCTGGCAATGCCCTCCTACCGGGTCCGGGTGCTGGGCTTCTTGATGTACAAATACAACATCAAGGGCTTCCTGCAATGGGGATTTAACTTTTACAATTCCAGCGTGTCCCGGTATCCCATCCAGCCCTATCTCACCACCTCCGGCGACAAGTCCTATCCTTCCGGGGACCCCTTCATCGTCTATCCGGGCAGGGATACGGTCTACGGTTCCATCCGGGGCCAGGTCACCTACGAGGCCGTCCAGGATATGGATATCTGCTTTGCTCTGGAGGAGCGCATCGGCAGGGAGGCCGTGGTGGCCATGATCGACGAGGCCGCCGGCGGCGAGCTGCGGTTCGATCAGTATCCCAGGTGCAGGGAGTATCTGGAAAATTTAAGAGCCCGGATGATCGCGAAGCTCGGGGAGCTTTTCGCTTAGAGCATTTTTGACGATTGGCGACAGCGAGCCGCTGTGTTACGGTTCCTTCCGTGACCGGCGACGTTGCTGCCGCCAATCGCTGTTTTCCTGTGCGGTTTTGGTGGAAAATTTTTTGCTTTTGTGGTAAGATGGTGTAAAACGAAAGGAACCAAACGCCATGAACCTGTTGGACGACAAGAAGCAATGCTATGTGAGAAGCGCCTACGAGGCATGCAGCCCGTCGGAAAAGGAACAATTATTGAGAAATTTAGAGAACGTGGACTGGACCATCCTTGAGAATCTTAAGGAGAAGGTAAAGGAGCGCGGCAGCTTTTCCCCCATCCAGGCGGTGGACGTCCGGGAGCTTACGGAGCGCAGGGAAGAATTTGTAGAGGCGGGGCTTGCGGCCCTGCGGGCCGGAAAGGTGGGCGCCGTTCTGCTGGCCGGGGGCCAGGGCACCCGGCTGGGCCTGGACAGGCCCAAGGGAACATTGAATATCGGTATCCACAGAGAATTATACCTTTTTGAGCAGCTGCTTTTAAATCTCATGGAGGTGACGGACCAGGCCGGAGCTTATGTGCCCCTCTATGTGATGACCAGCACCATCAATCATCAGGAGACGGTGAAATTTTTTGAGGAGCACGATTATTTCGGCTATCCCGGGGAGTATGTGAAATTTTTCATCCAGGAGATGGCTCCGGCCTGCGATCATGAGGGCCGGGTGTACATGGCTTCCAGGACGGAGCCCGCCATGTCCCCCAACGGAAACGGCGGCTGGTTCGGCTCCATGGTGAAGGCCGGGCTTCTTGATGACATCCATAGCCGTGGAATTGAGTGGCTGAATGTATTTGCGGTGGACAACTGCCTGCAGCGGATCGCGGACCCGCTCTTCATCGGGGCGACGCTGGTGTACGGGAAGGAGTGCGGGGCTAAGGTGGTGCGCAAGGCCTCCCCGGAGGAGAAGGTGGGCGTCATGTGCCTGGAGGATGGAAGGCCCTCCATCGCCGAGTATTACGAGCTCACCGACGAGATGAGAAATGAAAGGACCGGGAAGGGCGATCTGGCCTACGGCTTCGGCGTGATCTTAAACTACCTTTTTTCGGAGAAGCGGCTGGAGCAGGTTGCCCGGGAGAAGCTTTGCATCCATGTGGTGGAGAAAAAAATCCCCTACAGGGACGTGGACGGCAGCTTTGTGAAGCCGGATCAGCCAAACGGCTACAAGTTTGAGACGCTGGCGCTGGATATGGTGCACATGATGGCGGACTGCCTGCCCTGCGAGGTGGTGCGGGAGCGGGAGTTCGCGCCCATCAAGAACCTTCACGGCGTGGATTCTTTGGACAGCGCCCGGGAGCTGATGAAGGGGTGCGGGATTGAGCTGTAGGCTGCGGTACAGGATCGGATGATGGGAAATAAAGCAATAAAGGTAATTACTGTGTCCGGTGCCGGATTGGAAAGCAATAGCAGTTATAGTGGAAATAAGAAAGAAGCTATGGGGTGCCAGAAAACAGTTTCTGTTGCATGCATGTTATTTATTTCAGGGAGATAAGTTTTTTATCTCTCTGTTTTTTGATTTGATAGGAAATTGCGTTCCTATGAAATAAAAAACGCTCCGCGAGGATCGCACTGCGGCGGAATATCCCCCATCTTGGCCTGCAGTGGATACATTATTTCAGCGCCGCCTAAAAAAGTGTGCCTTGAAATCGCGGCAGCCGTAACTTATGATAAGGTTGCATTTTGCGGCGGGGTCTGCTGCAGACCAGGCTGCGTTCTCGCGTACACCTAATTGAGGCGGAAAAGGAGGAATCACTATGGAACGTAAGATGAAAGAATGCTTAGACAACAGGCCCTCCAGTGAGCACATCCTGCCCTTTTTCTGGCAGCACGGGGAGGACCATGAGGTACTCCGGCAGGAAATAGAGGCCATACAGAATTGCGGGATCAACGAATTTTGTGTGGAGAGCCGTGTGCATGAACAGTTCGGGCAAGAAAAATGGTGGGAGGATTTCGGGTTTATTCTGGAGGAAGCCAGGAAGCGCGGCATGCGGGTGTGGCTTCTGGACGACAGGCGGTTTCCCACAGGCTATGCCAACAACTATATTGAAAGTCATCCAAAGCTTCGCAAGGTGTCCCTGCGGATGAGATATCTGGATTACGCGGGGCCCCAGACGGAAATGGCGTTGCTGCCGGAGCCTCTTGAGGAGGGGGAAGCCTATGTGGCCGTGGTGGCGTACCGCCGGAGGGAGAACGGAAATCGTCTGTCCGGGGAAGGAATCGATCTGCTTC
>CALWDR010000198.1 GCA_944376745.1 uncultured Lachnospiraceae bacterium | reverse complement strand
GCCATGGAGAAGAGCATGGCAGCAGCCAAAGTCAGGGAAAGCAGTCTCTTTTTGTGTTTCATATTTTCCTCCTATTCTGACGCAGAGCGTCTGTAAAATATTTATCCAAAGGCACCATTGCCCAAAGACCTAACCTTTTACGGAGCCGATCATGACTCCCTTCGCGAAATATTTCTGCAGGAACGGATACGCGATGATCAGCGGAATGCTCGCCACCATCACGATGGAGTACTTCATGCTCTGGGCCACATTGGCCCGGTACACCATATTTGCCAGATCCGTGCCGGAGCCCGAAATGTTGGACAGATCCAGCTGGTTCGCGTTTAAGATATTTCTGAGCACCAGCTGCAGCGGGTAGTAATCCTTGTCGTAAAGATACAGGAGCGCCTTATAGTAGTGGTTCCAGGCCCCCACGCCGATGAACAGAGCCATCACCGCGATGATGGGCTTTGCCAGGGGCAGGGCGATGGCGGTAAAGGTCTTCCACTCCCCCGCTCCGTCTATGTACGCGGCGTCATAGATACTGGGATGAATGTTCGAGGCAAAAAACTGTCTGGTAACGATCAGGTTGTAAGCGCTGACGCCGGCGCCCACCACCATTACCAGCGGATTGTCCAGCAGGTTCAGATCCCGTATCAGCATGTAGGAAGGAATCATACCGCCGCTGATGTACATGGTGATAAAGAAGAACCAGGATAAGATATTGCGGAAGGGCAGCTTCTCCTTCGTCATGATATAGGCGGCAGGTATGGTCAGTACCAGCTGGTAAAGGGTCCCCAGGATCGTATAGATAATGGTATTCCGGTAGCCGGTCCAGAGCTGATCTTCCTGCACGATGAGCTTATAGGCGTCCAGGGTGAAGCCCTTCACCCACAGAAGGGTGTTGCCGGCGCCCACCTCTATGGGATCGGACAGGGAGGCGACGATGCAGAAGTACAGCGGATACGCGACGATGACGGTGATCACAAGCACCAGCAGCCCGTTGATCACATCGAACAGGGAGCGCTTTTTTCTTCTATTTTTCTTCATAGCGGTCCTACCTCCTACCATAAGCCTGTGTTTGCCAGCTTCTTGGAAACAGCGTTGGCGGTCAGGACCAGAATGATATTGACCACGCTGTTGAAAAGATCGATGGCAGTGGAATAACTGAACTGCTGCATGCCGATACCCACATTATATACATAGGTAGAGATCACATTGGACGTTTCCATGTTCAGCGGGTTCTGCAGCAAAAACACTTTCTCAAAACCGACGGAGAGCATCTGGCCTACCTGCAGGATGAACAGGGTGGCGATGGTGGGCTTTAAATGGGGCAGGTAAACGTACCGGATGACCTGAAGCCGGGAAGCCCCGTCCAGCTTGGCCGCCTCCACCAGCTCCAGGGATACCCCCGAAAGGGTGGCAATGTAGATGATGGTGCTCCACCCCAGCTCCGACCACAGACCCGAAATCGTGTAGGCCCAGGGGAATACGCCGGGATTCGCCATGTAATCCACGGCTTCGTGGCTTCCGCCGGTTATCACCTGGGCGATGATATTGAACAGGCCCTGGCGGTTTAAGAACAGTATGGTCATGGAACAGACCAGCACCGTGGAGATAAAGTGCGGCGCGTATGTGATGGTCTGGCAGACCTTCTTAAATTTTCCGTCCCGCAGCTCGTTGAGCATGATCGCGAAAATGACCGGGATCGGGAAGAAGATAAAGTTGATCAGGCTTAAGGAAATGGTATTCCACAAAATCTGCCAGAAGTATGGGTAGTTGAAAAACTCTATAAAATGTTTGAACCCCACCCATTCGCTTCCAAAGATTCCCATGCTTGTCCGGTAATCCTTAAACGCGATCTGCACGCCGTAGATCGGTATATAGTGGAAAATGAACACGGAGGCCACTGCCGGAAGTATCATCAGATACAGCACGCGGTACCTGCGCAGGTTTTTCCACAAGGTTTTTGTTTTCAGGCTTTTCATGTTCTCGTGTCGAACCTCCTTTTTTTCTTCTGCCTCAAGTCTACCAGCCGCGCTCCCCAAATTCAATGAAAAAAAGCTTTTCAAAATTGCTCTTTCTGAAAAAGGCGTTGTTTCTCCGCCTTTTGAAAAATTGCGATTTTTGTTTGAAAATAACGAAAAATGACGGCTGCCTTTTCATACTTCCGATTTTGTTATATACTTGATACGATAGGATCATAGGGTCCGCGAAGCGGTTGTATACGGGAGAAAAATGATGAAAAAAGGAAAGAACTATAAGAATAACCCCTTTCTGGCTGTGTTTCTTGGTTTCTCATTGATCAGCTGTCTGATCTTATGCCTGGCGTTTCTGTCGATCCTGCATGAACGGAAGCAGGAGGCAAATAAGCAGTACGATCAGGAGAAAGCGAATACGCTGTTAAATGATTTTTGTATACAGGTGGAGAGCCTGGAGGATTTTGCGGGAAAGCTCGTCATAAATGATACGTATATGTATTCCACGGTCTTTCGTGAAAAATATAACGAGTACGCGTTGTTGGAGGATTTTAAGCAGTACCGGAATTTTTCCTTTCTGACGGAGCATATGTTTCTATATTATAAGGGCAGCGATATGATCTTCTGCGCCGAGGGAAACACGGTTTTTCAGGAAACCTTTTTCCAGAACCTCTCCCTGGAGGAAAAAAGCGTGATGGAAGATACCCTGTACCATCTGGAAAATGAGACGGAGGCCCTTTTGCTGTCGGACAGCCTCTACCTTCTGATCCCTTTTAAGGCGGATTACGGTCTGAATGCGCCCAGGGCGGTGCTTGGAACCGTGCTGAGCCAGGATGTACTGGAAAAGCGGCTGGCCCTTGTGGGCGGCGTGATGGAGGGCGCCGTTGCGCTGTACAAAAACGACCGGCTCCTGTACTGCAGCGCCCCCGCAGCCTGCGATGACGACGCCAAAAACGCGGTTCTCGCCGTGAGCCCTGAGGACGGATTTACCCTTCGCTACATCCCCCAGAGAAGTATGGCGTATTCCCTGACTGATTTTTTACAGACGGCGCTCATCCTGCTGATCATACTGACGATCCTGGGGCTGGCAATTCTGGCTGCCTCCCGCATGTATCGGCCCCTCCATAACATTTTTGAAAAATACAGCCCAAAGATACCGTTGTCGGACCCGTCAAAGTTCAGCAATGTATATGAGGAGATCGAAGGGCTGATCGATACCGCCATGCAGGATAAGCTTGCCGCCGCCGTGGAAGCGGAGCAAAAGCAGGAGCTGCTCAAAAAGCACATATTGATGTCCATCTTAAACGGCGTCTATATCCCGGATGCGGAAACCTATCTGGAGAAATTAAACATTTCGCTGCCAGGACCTTTTTATTACGTCATCTCCATCGTTTTCCAGCAGGAAATCGACGAAACCTTCTGGGATTTCCTGCAAAGGGATCTAAAGAAAAACACGTCCAACAAAAAACGGGAATATCTCTACGCCATCGGCGATTGCGCGGCGGGAAAAATGTGGCTCATCTGCAGTATTTGGAAACGGGAATATGAGGAGGACCTGACAGGAAAAATTCAAAAAACAATAGATTCTTATGAGTATCCCGCCGTCGTGGGCGTGGGAAAAGTGTATAGGGGGCTGCAAAAATTGCAGGCATCCTGGCTGGAGAGCATGGACCATCTGTCCAGGCACGCGCAGGCTGCCGATCTGAAATATTCCGGGCACAGCATCCGGGATCTCCAATGGCTGTCTGACGCCCTTTCCACCGGAAATGAGGAGCTTGTGTTGCAGGAGCTGAAAAACTATGTGCAGTGGATCGGTGAAAACCAGCAATCCATGCTGGCCCAGCTATACATCTTTTCGGAATTTGTGGGAGAGCTGGCGCGATTGAGCAGGGCAAACAGCATAGAGCTGTCCAGCCAGACCATCAGCCTGGTGTTATCCGCCAAAACCCTGGATTCCTTTTTCGACGCAGCCAGGGAGGCCATCCTGGAGTATTGCGGCAAGCTTAAGAACCTGGCCAGAGAGAAAGCGCAAAACAAAGAGTATCAGATTTGCGCCTATATTCAGGCGCATTTTACGGAATACGATCTGTCCATCGACGCCGTGGCGGACAGCATGCACGTCCCCAGCACCGACGTCCGCTCCGCCGTGTACAACGTCACCGGCAAAAAATATACGGACTACATTACCTCCCTTCGCATGGAATACGCCAAAGAACTCATCTCCCAGGAGAAATTGTCCGTGGCCGAGATCTGCGAGGCGGTAGGCTACAGCAGCGTATCCTATTTCATCAAGCAATTCAAGGAAACCACCGGCACCACCCCCGCCAAATACCGGAAGGAGAAAGGTACTTTCCATATCAAGAAGGATGTGGTATAATTCACGTAAGCAATGAGCAGTGCGGCTGACGGCAAAAAGACAGCTGCGTCGAGTTTACTCGTAAGCAGATGACTTTTTGCCGCCAGACATAGGGCGAATGCCCGTGAGAGCAAGAGCCCGCCGGCTCTTGCTCTCACACTGCGGCGTATGTTTACGCTATCCAATCCTACGACAAAGGGAGATTTACAATATGAGACATACTTCTGCGGAACTGAAACGAATCGCAAGATCCAGGCTCACCGGGCACTACGGCATCCCCATGGGAGCCATGGTGGTGGCCGGACTGATCAGCTCGGCCCTGCTGCTTCCATTTTCCTGGACCCTTGACAGCGGGCGGTCCACCACGGCCTTCCTTATGCTCCAACTGGCCGGATACGTCATCGGGCAGTTGGCCGCGATCCTGTACGCGGGAGTCAACCGCATCCACCTGGCCCTGGCCCGGGGAGAGAATCCTGCCTTCACGGAGCTGTTCTCCTGCTTTACCAGGAGGCCGGACCGGTTTATCCTGGCCAGCCTTCTGCCAAGCCTCCTTCCCTTTACGGTGAACCTGGCGGGCCTTGTCTGTCTTCGCTACGCCCTGGCGGCCCCGGACCCTGCGGGACTGTTCCTTCTGGGCTTCCTGCTTGTGCTGGCCCGGATGGTCCTGGAGACAGTCATTTCCCTGTACGTCTGCCTGGTGGAGCTGCTGCTGGCGGAGCACGACTCCATGGAGGTGACGGAGGCCTTCCGGCAGAGCTTTGACCTGATGAAAGGCAACAAGGGGCGGTATTTTTATATCAAATTAAGCTTCATCGGCTGGGACCTTCTGGCTGTCGTAAGCTTCTATCTGGGATATCTGTGGCTTCGGCCCTACGCCAGCCAGACGCTGGTGTCCTTCTACCGGGACGTGAAGGGAGAGCCGGAGACCGCTTCCCCCGGCCCGGACGAGGCTTCCGGGCAGAGCGCTCCTTGGTAAAAGAGCGCAGCACCGCCTGACGTTCGCAGATGACGTGCTTTCTATTGTTTTTACACTAATCCTCCATAAACTGATCATGCACCACGCGCATGGCCTTCTCCGCGTCGGCCTCGTCCAGCAGGACGGTAATGCGGATCTCGGAGGTGGCGATCATGCGGATGTTGATCCCCGCGCTGTAGAGAGCCTCAAACATCTTGGCGGCCACGCCCGGATTGGAGAGCATCCCCGCGCCCACCACGGACACCTTGGCCACGGTCTCGTCCACCTCGATCCGCTGGGCCGTGATGCGGTTCTTATTTTCCTCCAGAAGCGACACCACATCCCGCACATCGTCCCTGGCGATGGTGAAGGAAATGTCCTTGGTCCCCTCCCGCCCGATGGACTGAATGATGTTGTCCACATTGAGATTCTTCTTCCCCAGCAGTTCAAAAATCTTAAACGCGGTCCCCGGAATATCCTTCACCCCGATGACAGCGATACAGGCCGTATTCTTGTCGGCGGCTACGCCGCTGATCAGCATGCTTTCCACGTCAACTTCCTCCTTCACAATGGTTCCTTCCGCGGTGTTTAAGCTGGAGCGCACCACCAGCTGAACGCCGTACTTCTTGGCCAGCTCCACGGAACGGTTGTGGAGCACCTTTGCCCCCAAAGTAGCCAGCTCCAGCATCTCGTCGTAGGTGATCTCCTTTAACTTCCTGGCGTTTGGCACCACACGGGGGTCCGCGGTGTAGATTCCCTCCACGTCGGTAAAGATCTCACAGACGTCCGCCTTCAGGGCCGCCGCCAGAGCCACCGCCGTGGTGTCGGAGCCGCCCCGCCCCAGAGTGGTGACATCCTCGTATTTGTTGACGCCCTGAAATCCGGTGATGATCACGATCTTGCGGCTGTCCAGCTCATGGCGTATCCGCTGGGAATCGATGCGCTTAAACCGGGAATTTCCGTAGGCCGAGGAGGTGTGCATGGCCACCTGAAAGGCATTTAAGGACACGCTGGGCACCCCCAGGGCCCCCATGGCCATGGACATCAGCGCCACTGAGGTCTGCTCCCCCGTAGCCAGAAGCATATCCAGCTCCCGCTTGGAGGGGTTGGGATTGATATTTTTGGCCAGGGCGATCAACTGGTCCGTGGTCTTGCCCATGGCGGACAGCACCACCACCACGTCATGGCCCTGTCTGTAATCTTCGATGCAGCGTTCGGCAACACGATATATTTTTTCTTTGTCGGCCACAGAGCTCCCGCCGAACTTTTTCACAATTAACATACTGTCCCTCCGGCAATCAGATAATCGATCAGCGCATGTCCCTCCGAAATATAGCGGCCGCTCTTTGCCGCCTCCTGCTCGTTATATTTCCAGGTATGCTCCTGGGGCAGTCTGCTGTCATACAACAGATAAGGCACCGCCTCCCCGGTGTGGGTCCGAATGGCAACCGGAGTGGGATGGTCCGGCAGGATCAGCATCCGAAAATCCTCCCCCGCCTCCTTAAGTCCCTCCCAGATAGGCCGGATCACCCGCCCGTCCAGGTACTCGATGGCCTGCACCTTCCGCTCATAGCTGCCCTGGTGCCCCATCTCGTCGGGAGCTTCCACATGCACATAGACAAAATCATAGCCCTTTTTTGTCAAAATGTCAACCGCCGCCTGAGCTTTTCCCTCATAATTTGTGTGAAGGCCGCCGTTGGCCCCCTCCACCGCGATCACCTTCATGGAGGCGCCCACGGCAATGCCCTTCAGCAGATCCACGGCGGAGACCATGGCCCCCCGCAGATGATTTTTCTCCTCAAAGGAGCTTAGGGACGGCCTCGTCCCCGCGCCCCAGAACCAGCAGGAATTGGCGGGCTTTAAGCCCCTGGCCCTGCGCGCCTCGTTGACGGGGTGATTCTTAAGGATCTCATAGCTTCGCTCCATCATCCGGCGCAGCGCAGGCTCCTTTGGCAAATGTTCCCCGATGGTCTGTCCCAGCACGTCGTGGGGCGCCGTTAAGTCCTGCACCTGTCCCCGGTCCCAGATGAGCAGATGGCGGTAGCTGGTCCCCACATAAAATTGAAATTTCCCGTCCGCCAGCTCCTCTGCCACCGCCCGAAGGAGTATGGCCGCCTCCTCCGTGGGGATCTCGTCGGAGCTGTGGTCCAGGATCCTGCGCTCCTCATAAGGACCCTCCTCCTCCGAGAGGGTCACCAGATTACAGCGCAGCGCCACGTCCGTATCCTTCATGTCCACGCCGATGCTTAAGGCCTCCAGCGGAGACCTTCCTGAATAATATTTTCTGGGGTCATAGCCCAGCACGGACAGGTTGGCCGTGTCACTGCCCGGATTCATCCCTTCAGGGATGGTATGTACCATGCCGATCTCCCCCATGGCCGCCAGCGCGTCCATGGCAGGGGTATGGGCATAGGCAAGGGGCGTCTGATTTCCCAACTCCTCAATGGGCAGATCTGCCATTCCATCGCCCAGCACTACTACGTATTTCATGTTGCTCCTCGATTCTACTCCGGATCATCTTATGCACACCGGATTCTACTCCACCCGGATCATCTTGCGGATACCGGTAAGTCCCGCTGCCCGTTTCTCGTATTCCAGCTCGCTCATTTGCTCCGTCAGCACGCCCACCTCGCCGGACACGCCGGGCAGACGGACATACTCCACGGCTCCAAAGGCCGCCTCAATGGCCGCCTCCGGATCGGAGGTCCGCAGGAAAAATCTGCGCCGCGCCTTCCTGTAGTCAGCCAAGGGCAGCTTCTCGGGGCTCCAGAAGGTCTTGATATTGCAGTGGCTGTGCTTTACAATGTCCACGATGTCGGCCACCACCGCGCTGGCCGTGGGCAGCTTGCCCGCGCCGCTTCCATAGAACATGGCGTCCCCCAGCATATTTCCGTGGACGAAAATGGCGTTGTACACGTCGTTCACGTTGTAGAGGGGATGCTTCTTACTGATCATCACCGGCGCTACCAGGGCGCAGTAGCCCTCCTCCGTCCTGCGGCTGTCGGCCAGAAGCTTGATGACCCGCTTCATGGCTTTGGCATACTGAATATCCAGAGCTTCTATATCCGTGATCCCCTGGGTTTCGATCTCCTCAAAATCCACCTGCTGTCCGCTGACCAGGGAGGTGAGAATGGCGATCTTGCGGCAGGCGTCATAGCCCTCCACGTCCGCGGTGGGGTCCGCCTCCGCGTAGCCCATGGCCTGGGCCTCCTTTAAGACGTCGTCAAACTCCGCGTCCTCCTCGGTCATCCTGGTAAGCATGTAGTTGGTGGTTCCATTTAAAATGCCCGTGACTTTCTCGATCACATCTGCCGTCAGGCAGGTATTCAGGGTACGGATGATGGGGATCCCGCCGCCCACGCTCGTCTCAAAGAGGAAATTGATATTCCGCTCCTGGGCGATCCGGATCAGCTCCGGGCCGTACCGGGCCACCAGAGCCTTGTTGGAGGTGGCCACGCTCTTTCCCGCCAGCAGAGCCCTCTTCACAAAGGTGTAGGCCGGCTCCTCGCCGCCCATGGCCTCCACCACCACCGAGATCTCCGGGTCGTTTACGATCACCTCGTAGTCGTGCACGATCTTCTCCTGTATGGGGTCGCCGGGAAAATCCCGCAGATCCAGCACATATTTTAGGGCAAGCTCCTGGCCGGCCTTTTTGGCGATGCTGTCCTTATTGACCTTCAGCACCTCCGCCACGCCGGAGCCTATGGTTCCGTATCCTAACAACGCGATTTTAATCATTTGATTACTCCCTTGCTAAAATTTTTAAGTAATGAATCCCTGTCTGGCGCTCAATGGTCTCCACCATCTGGGAGATATCCCCGGTGCTCTTTAACACCTCCACGCTCAGCGTCAGCGACGCCACGCCGTTGATGGGGATACTCTGATGTATGGTGAGGATATTGGCCTGGTAATCGGCCACCACCTTGAGCACCACCGACAGAAGTCCGGGCTCGTCATCCATCTGGATCACCATGGTGATAGTCTTCCCCTTCACGTTATCGTGGAAGGGAAAAATGTCGTCCTTGTATTTATAGAAGGAACTGCGGCTGATGCCCACCTGCTCCGTGGCCTCCTGCACCGACTCCGCCCGCCCGGAATCCAGAAGCCGCTTGGCCTCCACCACCTTCAACAGCACCTCCGGCACCGCCTTTTTCTTCAATACAAAATAGTTTGTGTTATCCTCCATGGTGCCCTCCTTCTCATTTCAAGACCCGCTCGCGGATCTTGGCGCGGGATTCGGGTCAGATGTATGCGTCAGAAGAACAGTTGTCCCCGCCTCAAAGATAATAGCACACTTCGCCTGCCAATGCAACCGTTTTGTGAGTAACCTAAAATTTTCTTCCGCTTCCGCTGAATTTCCGCCCGCCGGAGCTGTGTACCGAGCTGCGTCCGCTCCTGCTGCCGGAGCCGCTGCCCGGCGGCGGACTTTTGGGGATTCTCCGGTGGGTGACGATCTGATTGACGAAGGTATCCCGGCTGGTGTCAAGCTCCACATGGCCGCACTCCCGGCAGGAATACTGATAGCCGCCGAATTTCAGCCGGTATTTTCCCACGATCACGCCGATGGTGATGCCGCCGGCTGCAAGCCCCGCGGCCACGGCCAGCAGAAATTCCCACAGGGTGATCCTGCGCCCCTTACTGTCGTAGTACACCGTCTCCCTGGTCTCCTCGTCATAGGTATACTGATTATCGGGGATGCCCCGCTGCAGGGCATCGCTGACCCCGGTCAGCATCTGCTCCACCGCCTTGTCATAATCCCCGTCCGTAGCCTCATAGTAGGCGCTGTCTAAAATTTCCTCCCGCCGCTCGTCGGTGAGGTAATAGATGGCCTCGCCGAAGGCCGAGAGGTACAGCTCCCGGTTGTCCATATCCACCAGGCAGATGACGCCGTTGTCGCTGACCGTGTGCGCGTTCACCCAGTCCTCCGCCACCTGCCCGGCGCTCTCGCCCCCGGCGTCCGCCACGGTCACCACCATCACGTCCCAGTTGGTGGTAAGCTCCACCTCCTCCACCATATTGGCCAGCTGCCGCTCCTCATAGGAGGAGAGGATCTCCGCCTGGTCCGTCACCTGAGCCGGAGCGCTCTCACTCTCCGCCCGCGCCGGAACCGCCGCGGCCAGAAAACAGACTGCCGCCAGGAGAAGGCTTATCCCTCTTAATTTTCTCATATCAAAAGCCCTCCGATCAGAAACAGAATCCATATGAGCAAAGCCACAATGCCGCCCACGATACCGACCTTCTTATAATCCACCGGCAGCTCCCCGTAGACCTTGCCGGTCTGGCCGTTCATGGAATAATAATAAAATTTGCCGTTTCGCGCCTTGTAGGTCAGCGTCCAGACGGGGAGCAGCACATAGGACCAGCTCTCCTCTGCCGTTTTCAGATTGCAGCTGTTGACCGTCACCCCGGAATAGCCGCTGATGGTATCTCGAAGAAGCTGTCTTCCGTACTCCTTCACCTCCTGGGAGACCTCCGGGGCCAGCTCCTCCCGCTCCACGTCCCGCCGCTGGGCCAGAAAGCCCGAGAGGTAGCCCATGTGAAATTCCTCCATTTTCGCCAGGTCATAGGGCAGAACTCCCTCCGCCAGCTTCTGATTGGCCTCCTTCAGCGCGTTTTTGGTAAGGTCGCTTAATTCCACCGTGCCTTCCCGCTCCACCTGGTAATACTTGGTCTCCGTGTACTCCGTCTCGCCGCTTCGCCACACCCGGATGTTGGTTCCCTGGGCGTCCATGGTTCCGTCCATGGTACAGGCGTAGACCCAGTAGGGAAAATAGACGCCGGAGAGCTTTTCGATCTGCTGTTTGCGGAAAAATGCCCTGGGAATGAATTTTTTGCTATGTACATAGTCCAGAAATTTCTGGGTGGCCTGCTTCTTGTCGATGGCGAAGGGGATCACCTTGTCGGGCAGGTACGCCCCGGACAGCCGCCCGGACAGGACCACCGGATTGTGACAGTAGTAACAGAAGGTGGCCGCCGTGGTGCCGTCGGTGACGATCTGAGCCCCGCAGCTGGGACAGGTGTAGGCCACCGCCTCCTCCTGCTCTGCCTGCCCTTCCCGGGAGCCGGAGGCGCCGGGAGCGGATTCCGCCTCCCGGCCGGGCTCTGCCTGCCCGCCATCCACCGGCTTCTCTTCCTGTGCCCCTGCAGGCTCTGACTGCGGCCCCTTTGCCTGCTCCCCAGTCTGTCCTGCGACAGCCTCCGGTTCCTCCGCCGCCAGATCCTGTTTCATGGCCTCCAGCTCTTCCCTGGAAAATGTGCTCATGCAATATTCACATTTAAAATTTTGCGTGGCGGGACTGAACACCAGCTCCCCGTCACAGTTGGGACATTTATAACTGATTACCGCCATAGTCTCCTCCTGCTTTCACCGGTTCTTTCGTTTCAGCTGCGGGGCTTTCCGCACTCGCTGCAGAATTTCCCCGTATTCACATGCCCGCACGCGCAGGTCCACTCCCGGGCAGGGGCCGGTCTTCCGCACTCGCTGCAGAATTTCCCCGTATTCACATACCCGCACGCACAGGTCCAGGCATCGGTCTTTGGCGCGGGGGCCGGCTTCCCGCACTCGCTGCAGAATTTCCCGGTGTTCACATGCCCGCATGCGCAGGTCCAGGCCGGTTTCTCATCGGCTCCCGGCGCACCGGAAGCGCCCGGCATGCCGGCCCCTGCCGCGCCGGACTGTCCCGGCTGCCCGGCCATGGTTCCTGCCGCGCCGGACTGTCCCGGCTGCCCGGCCATAGCTCCTGCCGCGCCGGACTGTCCCGGCTGCCCGGCCATGGTCCCCGCCGCAGCCTGCTGTGCCTGCTGGTTCTGCATCATCTGCATCTGGGCCAGATTGGCCTGGGAGGCGGTGCCCATCATGGAGCCCGCCCCCTGCATTCCAAGGCCCATGCCGAGAAAACCGGTCATGGCGCCCGCCGAATTAGACCCGGCGGCCTCCAGACCCCTGGCCACATGCCCCTGCATATAGCCCTCCCGCACGGTGGGGTCGGAGAGCATGGCGCCCTCGTTTCGCATATTGATCAGCTCGGTGGATTTCTCGTCGTAGGAAATGTTGGCCACGCCCACGGCCTGTATCTCCATGCCCCGCATCTGGGTCCAGTCCGCGTCCAGAATGTCCGCCATGTATTTTCCCAGCTCCCGGCTCTTGGAGGTCACGAAGGAGATGCGGGTGCCCTCCGCGGACATCTGGTTGATGGCCGCCTGCAGCGCCTCTAAGAATTCCGACAGGTACTGCTCGTTCACGTCCGTGATCTCCACGTGGTCCTGATTTCTGGGGATCACCTCCGCGTAAAATTTCAACGGGTCCGTGATCTTGATGGAATAGGTGCCGTGAGCCCGAAGAAAGAGCTCCGCGTTGTAAAAATTGTCAAAATAGTTGATGGGATTGCGGGTGCCGAACTTGATGCCCTTGATTTCCTGTAAGTTTACATAATACACCTTCTGCATGGTGGGGGTCTGGCCGCCGAACCGCATACGGTTCAGAGTGTCCTTCAGCGTATCCTTAAACTGCCCGTTGAAGAAGGAGGGCAGGGCGGAATTGTCCACCTTGTAATAGCCCGGCTCCGCCGTATAGTCCACGATCTTGCCGCCGTCCACCAGCATCATGAACTGATTGTCGTACACATGAATGATGGAGCCGTTGGAGACGGTGTCCTCCGTGCCCTTCACGTTCTGCCCCTCCCGGACCTTGACGCCTCTGGTAAATACGGTCTGGTCCCCCATATCGTCCGGCTCATAGACCTCCAGCCAGGAATCCGCGAAGGTTCCGCCTACAGCCTGTCCGATTGCTCTGATAATTCCCATACTTCTTTCCTCCTATACGTTAAAATGTCGGGCTTTGGTTTTTGCCCCTGTCTCACACATTGTGATAATTCACCTCATAGAAGCCCTGCAAAATCCACACCTGCACGTTCACAGGTGTCACCGCAAGGCCGCAGTATTCACATTTTTTGACGCCCAGCCCGGTGATGGGCGCCCCGCAGCTGGGGCAGGTGGCCCCCATGACCCTGTCAAGATTGGCCGCCGAGGCGTCCTGCACATACATCCACGGAATATTGTATTTTGTCTGTACAGCCAGAGTCCTGTCTCCCTCCAGCAGCACGCCGTCCTTTTCTTTATAATGGATATACCCCACGGCGCTCTGCAGGGTGAGCACGCAGGTCCCCTGCTTCCTCTCATAATTCGCGATCTGCGTATCGTGTATGACCACCTCTTCAAACCGCTCCCTCACCTGGCGGCGCCGGTTTTCCCGAAGCCGAAGGGCAAGCTGTCCTCTGAGCGCTTCCGAAGCATCCTCCGGCAGTCCGTCCTTTCCCTGGGAAATGGCGGAGAAATACGCAAGCATCCACTGCTCCGCCCGCCGCTGAAGCTCCCGCCAGTTCAGCTCGGGAAAATCCTTCAAAAGCCGGGGCTCATAGATCCTTGTCATGCCGGAGACGGACTTCGGCGTCCGGGAAAGCTCCCGTTCCTGGCGTCTTAAGCCCTCCGCCAGGGACTTTGTGCCGAAGAGGGAGCGTGAAAAGCGCTCCGCCTTCTTTAAGAGCACCAGCACGAGCACCGCAAGCAAAAGCAGGACAACTGCCGGCACCAGCAGCCATACAACCGGCGGAGCCGCCGCCACCAGCAGCCACAAAGCTGTCTTCATGGTCTCTCCTCTTTCTCTCGTGTTGTTACGGCGATTCCGCCGGATTCTTGTGTTGTTACGGCGATTCCGCCGGATTTTTCTGTCCCAGGCTCACCCATTTCAGGTAAGCGTTGATGAAAAGATCGATCTTCCCGTCCAAAACGCTGTCCACATTTCCGGTCTCCGCCCCTGTCCGGTGGTCCTTGACCATGGTGTAGGGCTGCAGCACATAGGAGCGGATCTGGTTGCCCCAGCCGATCTCCGTGACCTCGCCCCGGATGTCGGCGGCCTTCTTGGCGTTCTCCTCCTCCTTTAAGAGGTACAGCTTGGCCTTCAGCATCTGCATGGCCTTGTCCTTATTCATGTGCTGGGAGCGCTCATTCTGGCACTGCACCACGATCCCCGTGGGCAGATGGGTGATGCGGATGGCCGAGGAGGTCTTGTTGATGTGCTGTCCGCCGGCCCCGCTGGAGCGGTAAGTGTCGATCCGCAGATCGTCGTCATTGATCTCAATGTCAATGTCCTTGTCGATATCCGGCATGACGTCGCAGGAGGCAAAGGAGGTCTGCCGTTTGCCCGCCGCGTTGAAGGGGGAGATCCGCACCAGACGGTGGACGCCCTTCTCGGATTTCAGATAGCCGTAGGCATTTTCCCCCCGTACCTCAAAGGTCACGGACTTGATCCCCGCCTCGTCCCCGTCCAGATAATCCAGCACCTCCACCGTGAAGCCCTTGTCCTCCGCCCACCGCCGGTACATCCGGTAGAGCATGGAGGCCCAGTCGCAGGACTCGGTTCCCCCGGCCCCCGCATGGAGGGACACGATGGCGTCGTCCCCGTCGTATTCCCCGGACAAAAGCGTCTTGATGCGGATCTTCTCAAAGCTCTCCTCAAACTCCTGAAGCTCCGCCTCGATCTCCGGGATCAGGGAGGCGTCGTTCTCCTCATAGCCCATCTCCAGCAAAGTCTCGATATCCTCATACTGCCGCTTTAAGGAGGCGTAGGTCTCCACGTCATCCTTTAAGCTCTTAAGCTCCTTCATCTTCTCCTGGGAGCGCTCCGGGTTGTCCCAGAAATCGGGCGCTTCCATCTCTTTTTCTAATTCCTGGATCCTCTGCTCTTTGTTAGCCAGGTCAAAGTGAATCCCTCACTTCGATAAATGGTGTTGCGTAGCTGTTCAGCGTAAATTTGAACTGGTCTAATTCAACCATTGTATCACCTCTTTCTTTTTCTCTGCAACAGAAAGCACGCTTCGAGAACTTTCTATTGTCATGAATAAAATACCAGGGTCAGAGGGCCAGAGCTTCACGTTCAGCGGAAGACCTGGGACTGACTCTGGTATTATTATATTCGTTATGACGGGATTCGTCAAATACTAAACGTTCAAATGCTTCCGAATCGTCAGCCGGCTCCCCAGGAAACCGATGCCCACGCCCAGAATGAGGGCCACCGGCACCAGGGTCTTGAACACCTCATTGACCGGCAGGAAGTGCAGCATATTGCTGAGCCAGATAAATTTGTCCGCCACGTACACGATCAGCCTGCTGTACATAAAGTACAGAAGGACCAGCGGCAGGGCCGAACCGATGAGGCCGATGAGGATGCCCTCCACGATAAAGGGGGAGCGCACAAAGTAATCGGTGGCGCCGATGAGCTTCATGATGGCGATCTCCTCCCGGCGGACGGAAATGCCCGTGGTGACCGTGTTGCTGATCAGAAAAATGGCCACGCACAGAAGGATCAGGATGATGCCCACCGACACATACCCGATGAGGCGGTTAAAATCCGTCAGCACGTTGGCGGCCAGGTCGGAGCTTCGCACCTCTCTGACGCCCTCCACGGATTCCAGATAAGTGACCAGATTGCTCTGCTGGGACACGTCGTTTAGGTAGATCTCGTAGTGGGAGGACTCTGCCAGGGGATTGTCTGTCTCAAAGCCCTCCACCATGTCCTCCGCGCCCTCGAAATAAATCTCGCCGAACTCCTCCCAGGCCTCGTCGGCAGACACATACCGCATATCGGCCACCTCGGTCCGCTTGCTGATGATGTCGCCGATCTCCTCGATGCGTTCCGCGCCGATCCCTTCCTCGAAGAAGACCGTGACGGCCACCCCGGATTCCACCTCTTTCACGATGTTCTGGAAATTCATGACAACGGCATAGAACAACCCGAACAGGAAAATACAGGCGGACATGGTGGCGATGGAGGCAAGGGAAAAGATCTTGTTGCGCCAGATATTTTTGACGCCCTGCTTAAAGGTGTATACAAATGTACTAAACCGCATCGTCGTCACCCATCCGCTCGTCACTGACGACAACGCCTTTCTTCATGGTGATCACGCGCTTCTTCATGGCCTTCACGATCTCCAGATTGTGAGTGACCACAAGCACGGTGGTGCCCCGCTGGTTGATCTCGTCCAACAGCTTCATAATATCCCAGGCGTTGTGGTTGTCCAGATTTCCGGTGGGCTCGTCCGCCAGCAGGATCTTGGGCTCGTTCACCAGGGCCCGGGCGATGGCCACCCGCTGCTGCTCGCCGCCGGACAGCTGTCTGGGGTAGGACTTATACTTGGCCGCCAGCCCCACCATGGACAGCATCACCGGCACCCGGCGCTTGATCTTCTTAGTGGGGGTGGCGATGACCCGCTGGGCAAAGGCGATGTTCTCATACACGTCCCGGTCCTTCAGCAGCCGGAAATCCTGGAACACCACGCCCACATTCCTGCGAAATTTGGGAATCTGTTTCCTCTTGATGGCGCCTAAGCTCTTCCCGTTAATGATGATCTTCCCCTCGGTAGGCTCCAGTTCCTTCAACAGCAGCTTGATCAGGGTGGATTTCCCGGAACCGCTGTCTCCCACAACAAACACAAACTCCCCTTTATCGATATGCAGACTCACGTCATTCAGGGCAGGGATCCCCGCCTTGTACGCCTTGCTGACATGTTCCAGTGTAATCATGAAAGCCTCCTAAAAAATCCTAGTAATCCAAAGTTTCCATGTATCTCATGTATTTTACCACCATCAGGGCGATCTTGAAGGTGATGGCGTCCTCGAACACCCGAAGGTCCAGCCCGGTGCTCTTCTGGAGCTTATCCAGCCGGTAGACCAGCGTGTTCCGGTGTATGTAGAGCTGTCTGGAGGTCTCCGACACATTCAGACTGTTCTCGAAAAATTTGTTGATGGTGACCAGGGTCTCCTCGTCGAAATCATCCGGGGACTTCCCGTCAAAAATCTCCTTGATGAACATTTTACATAAGGGGATGGGAAGCTGGTAGATCAGACGTCCGATCCCCAGGGTGGAGTAGGCCACCACATGACGCTCCTCGAAGAAGATCTTCCCCACGTCAAGGGCCATCCGCGCCTCCTTGTAAGAGCGGGACACCTCCTTGATCTCGTTTACGATGGTTCCGTAGGCAATGTGTACCTGGTCCTCCTCGTAGTCCCGGAAAACGCTGCGGATGACCTCGGCAGTCTTGCTCAGATCATCGTATCCTTCGTTCTCCGCCACCTCCTTCACCACGATGATGTTTTTCTCATCCACGGCGGTGATGAAGTCCCGGGTCTTGCCTCCGAACACGCTCCGCACCCGCTCCAGCTCGTTGCCGTCCTTCTCCCGGTTAGTCTCCACGATAAATACCACCCGGCGCACGTCCGTCTCGATATGAAGCTTCTTGGCCCGGTTGTAAATGTCTACCAGAAGCAGATTGTCCAGAAGCAGGTTCTTAATAAAGTTGTCCTTGTCGAACCGCTCCTTGTAGGCCACCAGCAGATTCTGGATCTGGAAGGCGGCGATCTTGCCCACCATGTAGACGTCCTCGCTGTCGCCCTTGGCCAGCAGGATATACTCCAGCTGGTATTCGTCAAATACCTTGAAGAACTGGCATCCCTGAACCACCTGGCTGTCCGCCGGGGATTCCACGAAGGCCAGCGCCGGGCTCACGTATCCGTCCGTATCCGGGAACGTGGAAGCCAGCACCTTCCCTTCCGTATCTATGATACCTAAATCCATTCTGGTAATGCCCTTCAGTCCGTCGATGGTGTTTTGAAGTATCTGGTTTGAAATCATTTGCTGCACTCCTTTTCTATATTTTTGTCCTGATTTTTGGGGACATCCAGGTATCCTCCCTCATTTCCGGCCAGTCTATACAACTTTCACAATCTTTTTCCTCCGTCAAAAGGAAGGCGAAAAACTCTATACTTTATATTTTATAATATAACTACAAAAAAGGGAAGAGGAAATACATATTTTTTATGCATTTCCTCGACTTTTTTTCCAAATCTTCCAATTTTTACCTTATACATAGTTCACAAAGGCGGATGATTGCCGTATTCCTGGAATCCTTCCCCCAGAACCTCCCTGGCGTCGCTGACGATCACGAAGGCATTTTTGTCGATCTTAAGGACCAGCTCCTTCAGTTCCACGATCTCCTTCTTGGAGACCACGCAGTACAGCATGCATTTTTCCTGGCCGGAATACATGCCCTGAGCGCGAAGCCCCGTCACCCCCCGCTCCATGGTGTCCATGATGGACTTGGCCACCTCCGCGTATTTCTCACTGATGATGAACACCGCCTTGGAAAATTTAAAGCCCTCCAGCAGGGCGTCCGAGATCTTGGCGCTGATATAGATGGCCGCGATGGAATAAAGGCCCGGCTTCAGGCCGAAGAGAGACAGGCCCAGGGCCACGATGACGCCGTCCAGCACCTGCATGATCTGGGGAACGGAGTAATGCTTCAGCCTGCGCTGCAGCAGGGCGGCCACCATGTCCGTGCCCCCGGTGGTGGCCCGGACCAGGAAGATCATGCCCATGCCCACCCCCAGGATCACGCCGCCGAAAATAGCCGCCAGCGGATAGTCCTGCCCTGACAGGTCAAATTCCGGCAGCACGTACAGCCAGGCGGACAACAGAAGCGTCGCCGCCGCCGTGCGTCCGATGAACCGCCTGCCCTGCAGCAGCAGCGCCGCCGCGAACACCGGCACATTCAGCGCCAGGTTGGTAAGCCACAGGGGGATTCCGCCCTCCACCAGAGGCTCCGTCACCGCCTTCACCAAAATGGCAATGCCGGTAAAGCCCCCCGTCACCAGCCCCATGGGGTCGAAGATGCACTTGATCCCCACGGACATCAGGCCCGTTCCCGCCAGAATCATCACCCAAGCCAGCCAAGGCTTCTTACTTGCTATCCGTTCCATCTGCTCCCTTTCCCTTTTCCTGTTTATACCTGGACACCATGCGCTTCATCATGCCTCTGTGCAGCAGGCGCTTCGCCATGCGCTTCATCTTGGAAACCCCGTGCACGCTGGCATAGCCGCTTCCCATGCCGTACCAGACGCTCACGTTCAGCTTGCTCTGCTGTTCCATGAGAAAATATTCCTGCTCCGGCACCGGGAGCACGGAAAAGACAATGTCCGGGGAGGCCCCGTTGATGTCGTTGACCACGCCCTCCACATCGCCCACACAGTTTTCCAGGGCGAAGCCCGCCAGGATCCGCAGCTCCCCGTAATTTTCCCGGAAGAAATCCTGCAGGCGTTCCAGCCGCTGCTCCGTGTCCGCCAGCAGACAGGCCGTCCGGTTCTCCTCCATGGCCCGCCTCAAAAATTCCGTGAAAAACTGCTGCTCCGCCGTCTCCCGCAGCCGCTGCTGGGAAGACACGCCCGCCGCCTTCAGAATTTCCTGCTCGCTGATGACCGCCAAGTCCAGGCTCTCGATACAGTCCCTCAGAGCCTCGTCCTCCCCGGCCTTCACCAGCATTTCCATGGAAATATCCTCAATGGTATGCATGGCGGTGCTGTTTAAAAACTCATCCACCCTGCCCATGGCTTCCTGCACTGTGTAATTGTCCAGCTGGATCCCCAGTATCTCTATCTTCTTAATCATTCGGCCACCTGCCATTATTTTATCTGTTCTGCGTCCATTTATACGTCCACATAGCGTCTTTCTATAGAGTATACCAAAATAGTCGTCCTTTTTCAACTCTTTCCGAATACTATCTGAAAACAGATTTGTCAACAATATTTCTTATATTTTTACATTTTCTGCAATTTTCTCAAAACATCCGTTTGTATTCCAACCTATGTAAACCTCTTTTTTTACGTCCTTTTATGTGGACAATGTGCATAACTCTGTGTATAACTCAATTTTT
>CALWDR010000197.1 GCA_944376745.1 uncultured Lachnospiraceae bacterium | reverse complement strand
CGAGGAGCTGGCCGACATGCAGAAGATCGGCACGGTGGTCATCGACGGATTGTACATGCTGGAGGAGGGCGCGGCAAAGACCGACGAGGGCGCCATCCAGATCAAGGGGAAGGTGGACAACCTGATCCTGAAGGATGTAACGGCGATCTGTGAGGACGATACGCCGGGAGGAACGGTGCTTAAGATCGACGGGAAGAAGGGCGCTGTGAAAAATCTCCTGCTTGACGGCGTTTACTGCCGGGGCTATGACTGTTTTGCCGATACCGAGGGCAAGGCCGGACGGGTGGACAACCTGGGAGCGGTCTGCACCGGAGAGCTGGTAAAATAGACTTTGAGAGTGTGAAAGAGACAGAAGGTGAATGCAAGATGAAGACAGCACAGATATCCGCTCTGTACAAGAGCATAGCAAGTGACGCGGGGCAGGAGAAGCACATGGTGCGGGTCCTGGCGGAACTGAAATTCCTGGCGGAAATGTCCCGGGTGAAGGAGGGGCGCTTCGATGACGCGATCCTGTCCGCGCTGGAATTTCTCAATGAACAGAAGAAACAGACAGGGACGCTGACCATTGAGGACGTGTGGAAGGCGGAGGAGCGCTTGAGCGACCTGGCGCCGGAGGCCAAGAAATATGAAATGACCTGCGCGGCCCATGCTCACATTGATATGAACTGGATGTGGGGCTACCAGGAGACGGCTTCCATTGTGGTAGATACCTTCCGCACCATGCTGATCCTGATGCGGGAGTATCCGCAGTTTACCTTTTCCCAGTCCCAGGCTTCCGTCTATAAGATCATTGAGGACTACTGCCCGGAAATGCTGGAGGAGATACGGAAGCGGGTGCAGGAAGGCCGCTGGGAGGTGACCGCCTCCACCTGGGTGGAAAATGACAAAAATATGTCCGGCAGCGAGGCCATGGCCCGGCATCTGCTGTACACCAAGACGTATTTATCCCAGCTTCTGGGGATCGCTAAGGAGGACATCCAGCTGGATTTTGAGCCGGATACCTTCGGCCACAGCGTCCATATGCCGGAGATCCTGACAAGCGGCGGCGTGCGGTATTACTACCATTGCCGGGGCAACGACGATGAGAATATCTACCGCTGGCGTTCCCCCTCCGGGGCGGAGGTGCTGGTGTTCCGGGAGCCCGCCTGGTATCTGGGCAGGATCGATTACGACCTGGCCGCTCCCATGCCGGAATTTTGCCGCAGAATGGGCGTGCCCAGAATGCTGAAGGTCTACGGCGTGGGCGACCACGGCGGCGGCCCCACCAGAAAGGATATCGAGCGGATACTGGAAATGGCCTCCTGGCCTCTGTATCCCACCATCCGTTTCGGCACCATACAGGGATTTTTCCACGACCTGGAGCCGGACCGGGAGAAGTTCCCGGTGGTGGAGCGGGAGCTTAATTTCTTCAGCACCGGCTGTTATACCTCCCAGTCCGAGATCAAGCGGGCCAACAAGCTGGGAGAGGACCGGCTCTATGACGCGGAGGCCTACGACACCATGGCCTCTGCCCTATGCGGGAAATACAAGACGGCGTCCGCCTTTGCACCCGCCTGGCGCAAGCTTCTGTTTAACCAGTTCCACGACATCCTGCCCGGTTCGGGCAAGGCGGAGACCCGGAATTTTGCCCTGGGTGAATTTCAGAAGCTGATGGCCACGGCCAACATCAATGCCACCCACTCCATGACGGAGATCTGCCGTAAGATCGACACCAGCAGCTTCGGAGAGCCGGAGAGCCTTTATGGAACGGCAGACCGGACGGGGATGGGAGCGGAAGGCCTGGCCATGGGAGCCGGGGCCGGCTTTGAGACGGCGGAGCATTTCCCGGTGGCGGAGCGAAACGACGGAAACCGCCGGGCCTACACCATCTTCAATCCCCTGCCCAGGGAGCGGGAGGAGCTCTGTGAGCTCACCCTCTGGGACTGGCCAGGAAAACCGGAGGACATCGAGGTGCTGGACGGGGAGGGGAAAGCGCTTCCTTTGCAGCTAAATGGAGACGGCAGACGCTTCTGGGGCCATCAGTACCAGAAGCTCCTGGTGCCGGTGAAGGTTCCGGCCTTCGGTTACACCACCTGCCTGGTACGGGAGAAGGAGAGCTGGCTGGAGATCCCGGTCAACCGGGTGCCCCGCTGCGACGCCATCGAAAGCCGGGTCCTGGTACTGGAAAATCAGAAGCTGCGGGCGGAATTTGAGCCGGAGACCATGAAGCTGCTCTCTCTGGTACAGAAGGAGACGGGCAAGGAGCTCATAGAGGCCGGACATCCGGGAGCGGTGTTCCGTCTGGTGACCGAGGAGACCTCCCAGGGCATGACCGCCTGGCGTGTGGGCAAGTACGCCGGGGTGCGGGATCTCAATGAGGAACAGCCCGTGTTTGTCTCCAAGATCCGTCATGACGCCCTGCGTCAGAGCATCGAGTACCAGATCAAATTTGGCAGTTCCGTGCTGGATGCCACCGTTTCCCTGGATGAGGGAAGCGACACCCTGCGGTTTGACCTACAGGTAGACTGGCAGGAGATCGGCAGAGAGGGAGCAGGCGTTCCCCAGCTGAATTTCTGGCTCTCCCTGGCACAGAAGGCCCGTGGCTCCCTGTGCGCGGTTCCCTTTGGAACCATAGAGCGGGCGCCCATGCATCAGGATGTGCCCTGTATCGGCTGGATGGCCTCCATGGCCGTATCCGGGAGCCCGTCGGTCCTTCTGATGAGCGACTGCAAGTACGGATTCCGCTGTGAGGAGGACAGCATGGCGGTGACGCTGCTCCGAGGCTCCTTTGACCCGGACCCCTACCCGGAGATCGGGCTGCACCGGTTCTCCATAGGGATTGCGGTCTCTGAACTGAAAGAGGAAGCCTTCCAGCAGAGGGCGGAAGCCTTTACCCATCCCCTTTCCGTCTGCTCCACCGGGATTCATGAGGGGACGCTGCCCATGACCGCAGGAATCTTAAATCTGGAAGGAAACGCGGTGGTGACAGCCTTCAAGAGAGCGGAAACAGGCGAGGGCATGATCTTACGCATGTACAATCCCCTCCCGGAGACGTCGGCAGTGAAGGTGGATTCTCCCCTGTATGAGGTGGATTGGGAGAAGACAGAGGCCGTGGATATGCTGGAGCATTCCAAGGGACGTCCGCTGACAGAGAACGGACAGCAGAATGTGATCCGGATCGTGCCTTATTCCATCTGCGCATTGCGGTTATATTTCCGGTAACGAGGCGGCGTGGGGAGAAGTATGAGAATAGAAAGTCCATTGTTATAAGAAATTGAAGGAAAGAGAGGGTAAAACATGGGCAAAAATAAGAAACCAACAAAAAAGACCACCAGCGTCGCCGTGGGAAAGCAGTCGAAGGG
>CALWDR010000196.1 GCA_944376745.1 uncultured Lachnospiraceae bacterium | reverse complement strand
GAAAAGAGGAACGCGTCAACACGGAAAGAGAACGGAAAATTGCCGCCCGGGAACGGAAGCGCGCGGAGGCCGCCGAGGAGGAACTCCGCCTTCTCAGGGAGGAATTGCGGCGGCTGAAGGAAAGGTACTAGGAGATACCTCTATGAGATGGATAAAACCCTTGGGGAATATAGTGGTACCGGCAATTTTATTTTACGCTGCCTATCGTATCGGCGGTATCATTCCCGCTGTCACTCTTTCCCTGTCTTACAGCATTATTTCTGCCATATATTCTAAGCAGAAGTACCATAGGGTGAAAAATTCTCAAATCGTAGGTATCTTCGGTCTCATCGGTTCAGCCACGGCAATCCTATTTACCGGTGAAGAAAGGCTTTACTACATTCCTTCTATCGTTGAGAACATCATTTATGGCGGATTCATGACACTACTGTCTATCCGCCATAAAAGCGTTCTCCACTTTCTGGCAAAGGATTTTGAGATTCAATGGCTCAAACAGATTCCCGAAGAAAGCATGCTCGGCATCAATGTTGTATGGCTTATCTATTTTGGCTTGAAAATTATATCCAAAGTCTTGGGAATTCTATACTTGGATTTTAATCAATTGTACTGGGTAGTATTTTTATTAGGCGATCCAATGACGGTTTTGGTGATTCTTTTATCCGTTATCTTGATTAGGACAAGGAGGTGTCCATAGGCTATATGAAAACATTTGAAATAGAACGGTTTCTGCTCGACCAGGGCCGGGAAGAGGGAAGAAAAGAGGAACGCGCCAACACGGAAAGAGAACGGAAAATTGCCGCCCGGGAACGGAAGCGCGCGGAGGCCGCCGAGGAGGAACTCCGTCTTCTCAGGGAGGAATTGCGGCGGCTGAAGGAAAGGTAATATTTTTTCAGGCGAAAAAACCTTTATTACCTTGCTTCTATCATTGATAAACTACGAAACATGAAAGGAATGGTACCAATCAATATAACAGAGTTATCCTCCCGTTATGTCGTGCGAAAACTGACTGCGGATGATGTCGATAAAATTTATGAATTGTCCATAGGAAATCCCATGTATTATCAATATTGTCCGCCATTTGTCACCAAAAACAGCATTCTGGAAGATATGAGAGCCTTGCCGCCCGGAATGTCCTTTGAAGACAAGTTCTATCTTGGATTTTTTGAAAATGATCGACTGGCTGCCATCATGGATTTGATTTTAAACTATCCCAATCCACGCACCGCATTTATCGGGTTGTTTATGATGTCCAGGGCAGCCCAGGGAAAAGGTATCGGCTCCCGCATTATCGGCGAATGTTTCCGCTATCTGAGGAAGCAGGGATATTCTTTTGTCCGTTTAGGCTTTGCCAAAGGAAACCCTCAGAGCGAATCCTTCTGGAAGAAAAACGGGTTCGCTCCAATCGGGCTGGAGGTCGATCATGGAAACTGTACCGTAGTTGTCATGCAGAAATATCTGCCGGAATCGTAAGGCAGATATCGGCGGTAATATTCTATTTTTTACAGTTTTCCGGATTAACGGCCTCCTCAAATTCCCCTTCCAGAATATCCATGTAAATCTTATCCACATAAATTCCATTTTTATATACCCACTCACGGCACTTTCCTACCTCTTTAAAGCCGGCTTTTTCATAGCATTTTATGGCCGCATAATTGTCTGCATGGACGGTAAGCATGATATTGTGAAGATTTAGGGTTTTAAATCCATAACTCAAAATCAGCCGGACAGCCTCCGTGCCGTAGCCTCTGCCCCGGTACTCATCCTCGCCGATACAAATTCCCATAAAGGCATTGCGGCTGATGTGATCCACATCATGCAGGCTGATATGTCCAATTAGAATATCACTCTCAAGGAGTACCACCGCAAAACGGTATCCTCCAAATTTTTCAACCATCTTTTTAGCACCTGACAGGGATACAAGATTGCAATTTCCGCCATAGCTATCGGCGACGACTTTGTTATTCATCCATTCGGCCCATTTAGAATAAAACTCTACATCCTCTGCGTCAAAAGGCGAAAGATACAGTCGTTCACCGATGATTTTCTTATAAAATTTCATCCGCTCAACCTCCAATCAAAAATAGTGTTTTGCCATTAGATTGTACCATATTTTTCTCTGCTTTTCTACGATATTCAATGTGCCATCTATTTCCTTATGTGCTATACTTATTTTTGAAGCCCAGGCAATAAATGCGATTTCTATCCCTGCAACTGCCGGTTGCGGGATAGTTGATGGCACGCAACCGGGTTTTAGCCTTATAATCCGGTTACAGGGAGGTGTTTGATATGGCACTCAATGAAAATATAAAAGCCCGGCGTATGCAGTTAAATATGTCCCAAGAGTATGTGGCGGATCAGCTGGGTATCAGCAGGTAGGCCGTAGCCAAATGGGAATCCGGCCAGAGTAAGCCCACCGCAGCAAATTTAGCGTCGTTAGCCGACTTATTCATGACAATAGAAAACTCGCGAAGCGTGTTTTCTATTGTTTGAAATGAATATTTCTGAGTTAGTTGAGCCGGAGAAATATGCAAAAGAACAGCGTGCCCAGGAAGAACAGCGGAAGGAGAAGCAGAGAAACGCCAAAATGCATGTAGGCCGGGCGGGCGCAGTGATTTTGATAAATACCGGATGGGATGGATTTTCCTCGGGATTGTACATCCCCATGCCATATTATTGGCTGGCGATTTTGGGCGCAGGCCTTATACTGCTTTTTATCACCTCGATGGACATGCACAAAAAACATAAATTAGAGCGATTGCAAATAGCCGTTGGCGCGGTTATGATTTTTTTAATATTTTTCCTGCCGGGCCTTATCCCGATCCGCCAGGTCGGCGTCCGCCATCTCCTTGCTGATATTGTCACCGCCGCCTGTCTCATCCTGTTAAATTTGAAGTATTGGCGTCATATATGGAAATCAAAATAGGAAGCGGTTACACCCGCTTCCTGCCACGTTCACAAAACAGCCTGTCTTTTTTGCAATGCCCTCATTTTACTTGCATATACCAGCCTGGCATCGCGCTTTGCATATGATCAAACCACTTAAGGATATCCTTATTTAACTCTAAAATGGAAGACAGCCTGTCCGGCGCGAAGTATTTTGCCCATACGATAGAGGTAATGGCGCTGACGGAAAGGTAATAAGCCAGAAGCTTCCAGAATTCATCCGGCACCTGATCATCAAAATAACCGTCAATCTGCCCCGATGCAAAATAAGGATACTCCACCCCGATCCGATTAAATTCGTACCACGGGTCTCCATAATTCTCAAAATCAACCGTATGCCAGTCAATCACAAAAAGCTGCCCGCTCCCGGACTGAATCAAATTCCCCATATGATAGTCGCCATGGTGATAACACTGGGGCCGGTTTCTGAGGATATGTCTGTTGGTCTCAATATAATCCATAATAATGTCGCAGCCCTCAAACCTTGTGCCTTCTTCTCGAAATGCCTCAAGCCGCTCTTCAATAACCCCAAAATAACGCGTCTCCCAGTCGGCGCTATTTTGCGGCCCTTTCAGTGTATGAATTTTCCTAAGTATTTTTCCCGACTCTTTTCCCAGCAAATACTGATTTCCTGCCGACAGCTTTGGGATTACCGTTTCCGCTTCTTCGCCCTCAATCCAGGACAACAAAGTGTATACACTCGCTCCGCCGTTACAGATCCCAAAGTCAATCGGCGATGGCATTGGAATACCTAAACGAAACATTTTCTCCACCAGTTCATATTCCGCCTTTTTTCTGTCAAATTCTTGGTAATCAGCGAGACGTAATAAGTAACGCTCTCCTTTGCCGGTTCTGACAACATATTTTCTGTCGCTTGACATTCCCTTGTTGATATATTTTACATCTCGAAACGTATATGCCATCGGAATATCCTGCCATTCCTTCAATTCTGTCACCTTCCTTTTTGTTTCTCTTTCGGAATATTTCTTAATCCTGTTCATTTTATTTCCCGCGCGTACCGCTTGGGAGACACCCCTACCACACGCTTAAACACGGCGATAAAGTAATTATAATCCTTATAGCCGCACCGGGCGGCGATTTCCGCCAGGAGCAGATTCCCTTCCCTCAGCAGCCTCTTTGCCTTCTCCATCCTTAAATTCCGTATATGCTCCGCAACCCCAACGCCGTAATTTTGTCTGGCGATTTCATAAAGCTGCGTCTTACCGATGCCAAATTCCCGGCAGAGGCTGCGGGCGTCCAGGGGCTCCGTATAATGGGCTGTAATATATTCATCAATCCGTACCGGCAGCTCCTGCTGTTTTAAGGATACCATGCGCTCCAGGCAGAGAAAGGAAGCCACCGCTTTCAAAATATGGGAAGCGGAGGTGATATAATCCTCCGAAATCATGGGCTGCTTTAAGCAGGCCTCTTTCAGAGCCTTAAAATCTATCCGGTACCCTCTGCACAGCCTCTCAATCTCCTCCCAGCCTTCCTCATAAGAGGCATAGGAAAACACATGACCAAACAGCAGGTATCCGATTACCACATTTCCCAGATATAGGGGCGCAATGCTCTCCGTAAGCCCCGCATGGCAACGGTACGTGTAGAGGGAATGACGCCGCGCGGCAATTTCACAGGCCCTGGCATCACAGCGCCTGCATTCCGCCTCCCCTCTCTCATCGCTGCGAATGATCCGGCAAAAAGGCGCAATCTGCTCCGGGTATGCGGCCAGCTCCCGGAAGGAATCGTCAAATACCGTAATGCGGATTTTGGTTAAATTGTAAAAGTCCCGCAGCAACGCGTTTAGTTTTGTCAGATCAAAGCTGGATATCATAATGTGGCTACACTCCTTATACGCATTATATCGGATTCCCCTTCTTTTCACAAGAAATACTTTCCGAAACCGTTTCCCTTCACTCTGCCTTTTTCAGCAGGTTCCCCCGCAGTCAATCACTAATCACAAATTTGCGAAGTTTTAACTCACTCATGATTGCTATTATGGCATATTTGCCATATAATAGGTTTGTAAAAATACAATTCTATTATGGCGGCAAAATAATTTTCACAAATGGTTTTGTAAAAAAATCACAAAAAAAACACCTTAACAGGAAATCGAACTGGCAAAAGCTTACCGAAAAGATTATATAGAAAGGTTTGGTAACTCCTATGAAAACAATTCCGTAATGAACGGGAAAACAGTCAGCCGGAAATGGATGTCATCCGGGCAATGGTCGATGCGAGAATTTCCCAAAACCTCACCCAAAAAGAACTGGCCGACAGAACCGGAATCAACCAGGCAGATATAGACAAGTTAGAAAACGGTACCAGAAACCCCTCCTTAAAGCTATTAAAGCGGCTTGCCGAAGGAATGGGAATGGATTTAAAGCTTATATTTACTCCAAAGTCAACGAGCCATTAAGAAAAGAAGGGAGCTGCCTCATAGAATGAGGCACTCCCTTCCCTGTGCAAAAATATGCTGCTTACGCAGCGCAAATTCCGGCGTCCTTGTCTTTTCTAATTCAGATATTTTTCGCTTGCCGCCACAGCCGCTTCCCATCTGGCAACGGCGTCCTCATATACCTGCTCCCCGCCAAGGGTCTCCGCGTCCTGCTGGGTCTGCTCCCACAGAGCGTCAAACTCCGCCTGATCAGCGGCAAATACCATTTTCCAGGAATTCGTCACCACGATTTCTCCAATCTGGGCGCGAATTTCTTCAATTTCATTGGGGGCCGGCTGCACAAAGGTGAAAATCGGGGTCATCTTTATGGTAGTTTTCCCGCCTTCCGCTTCTGCTCTGTCGTATCTGGTGGCATATCCATCGTTGTGCTCGATAAAATCCTCCTGCAGCTTAGTCCGGTCAAAATTCGCCGTTGCGTAAGGGTCGCTCAGCAGCTGATAGGTCTGTCCATTCTCATTTCGCGCGCCAAGATTCACCGGATAACAGTTAAATATCGCCGGAACGCCCGTAATCTGTCCTCCTTCCGGATGTTCATAGGGCTTTCCTACATATTCGGTCTCATAGAACAGATCCGTAAATACCTGCTTTCCGTCTTCATCATACTCCCACAGGATTCCCTCTGGGCCATTTAAAATAAAATTAATGCCTTCTTCCGAATAGAACCAGTCCAAAAACGCCAGGGCTTTATCCACATGCTCACAGTCAGCGCCGATTCCCATATAGCGTCCGTTTTGTCCTACGGGATTTCCCATGGACAGATCCGGAAGCAGACACCCTTCAGGCCATACAGAGGCGGGTCCCCACCATTCCTCGGCGTCCGGTTCCCCGTAATTAAACCAGGGCCATACGCTGTGCAGATATTGTCCGTTGTTTGCCTTTGCCACAAATCCCTCATAATCAATGGTGGCAGATTCCGGATCCAGTAATCCCATCTGGTTGGCGGTGTAAAGCCACTGCAGCGCATCCTTATAGATACTGTCATCATCCAGTAGATACTCTATCTCTCCCGTTCCATCGTATTTCGTATACACAAGGGACGAAATGGCACCTGCGTCATATCCCAGAAGATTCATGTAATTGTAGTTGGCTGCCATCATACTGGCATTTCCATCCCAGGAGGGGAACCATCCAAAGCCGTATACCGGTAAGCCGTCCTTTGTCTCCGGCTCCATCTCCTGCATTTGCTTCAGAACATCCAGCAGATCGTATAAATCGTTCATTTCCGGCATTCCCAGATCTCTGTAGAGATCCCAGCGCAGCTGCGGATCGTAATTCACGCCTCTGCTCTCACCAATGGACATGGGCATCATATACACCCCGCCAAAGGTATCCTTCATGAATTGAATGGCAGCCGCATATTTCTCGTTTCCGAAAATATTCGGAAGCTGATCCTTATACACCTCCAGATCCAGCAGCATGCCGCCTGCCACCGCGTCACTGATCTGGGTTTTATCCTGGATCCCGATCAGATCTGTCAATTCCCCGCTGGCCAGCATGGTATCCAGCTGGGCCGAATCATTAGCCTGGATTCTGCTTTCCAGGAATATGCCGAACTCTTCCCCCAGATAATTTTCAAACCACTGATAATTTTCCGCAATGTTGATTCCAAATTGGAAATAGCTGGTCAGGGTCACAACCTCATCTTTGCCGTTGTCACCTCCCTCCCCAGATTCCCCGGGCTTACCTTCCCCCTGACAGGCCGCCAGAGACAGGACCGTCACGGTACACATCAGCATTGCCAATACCTTTTTGATTCTTTTTTTCATTTCACTGCACCTCTCTCTTTTTTTATTCTATTTTTGGGGAGTCTGCAAAAAGCGGCTTCCTCCCGAAAAATCCATACGCTAGCCCTTTACTGCGCCAATCATGATACCCTTGGTAAAATAGCGCTGGAAAAAGGGATACACCAGCAAAATAGGAATGATCGTAACCATTGTAATGGTATGTCGGGCACTCTGAATATTCGTCTGTGCCATCATACCTGCCGCTGACAGGTCCCCTCCGTTCTTGATCATATCCGCCAGCATTCTGGAACTGTTCAGATACTGATACAAAATGGACTGCAGCGTCTGAAGCTTCGTTCCGCTGGTATAAAGGACGGTATCCATATAGGAATTCCAATGCCCCACTGCGCCAAACACCGCCAGTGTTGCCAGAATCGGCTTTGACAGCGGCACAATGATATAAATCAGCCGTTTCAAATAGCCGGCGCCATCCATAAAGGCGGATTCCTCCAGGGACGGAGGGATACTCTCCACATAGGTCTTGACCAGGATCATATTATATGGCCCTACCAGAGACGGAAGCACATAGACCCAGAAGGTATTCATAAGCCCCAGTCTGTTGATATTCAGGTAGCCTGGAATCAGCCCTGCGCTGAAATACATGGTGACGACCAAAAACCGGTACCAGAATTTTCTGTGCCATAATTCCTGCCTGCTCATGGCATACCCCAGAACCATGCTTGACAGAAGGGATATGATAGTACCTACCACGGTCCGCGCCACTGACACAAGCACAGCCCTGGACAGTCCCGGCATCTGAAACACATCCAGATAATTGCCAAAATGGATCTGCTGAGGCAGGAACACGATCCGCCCCCGCTGTACCAGCAGATTGCTGCTGATGGAATTAATAAAAATATAGTAGAACGGGTAGATACACATAAGCGCAAACACCGTCAAAAACGCTATATTAAAAAAATCAAAAATCCGGTCCTGCGCGCTTTGTTTCCGCTTAACCTTACTTACTGTTCTCACACCGATTCCTCCTTGCGCATATCAATCAAAAAACTTTTTCCTCGCGGATTTTTCCGGAAAGCATATTGGAAGCAAACAACAGCACCAGCGCTATTGCGCTTTGCATCATGCCGATTGCCGTTCCCCGGGAAATATTATTTCCCGCAAGTCCCACGTTGTACGTATACAGGGACAAGACCTCAATCTTTTCCTTATTGAAGGCATTTGAAAATACATAATACTGGTCCATACCCATATTCAGGAAATTCCCGATTCCCATAATGAATAAAGTGACAAAGGTTGGCATCAACCCCGGTATAGTAATGTAGCGAATCCGCTGAAAGCGACTGGCGCCATCCACAGAGGCCGCTTCGTAAAGCTCCTGGTCAATACCACTTAAGGATGACATATAGATAACACTGCTCCAGCCAAGTCCTTTCCACAGCCCCAGGAGAAGCATGAACAGCCATGCATGCTTGGAGGTACCTAAAATATTAAGTCCCTGATCGATAATACCCAATTCCTTTAACAGAACATTTAAAGCGCCGCTCTCCACAGAAAACATGGCGCTAGCAATGGCAAACACCAATATCCAGCTGATAAAATTAGGAATGGTTGTTACGGTCTGGACAAATTTCCGATATTTCCTGTGCCTTACCTCATTCAGCATGATTGCGAAAAACATCGGCAAAAACGATGTCATCAATCCCATGGCGCTCATAGCCACTGTATTGGTCATGACCCGGAGCAGCTCCCGCCGGGAAACAGGATTCTCAAACATATTCGTAAAATATCGCAAACCCACGAACTCACAGTCTGTCAGCTGCCGCCCCGGCCTGTAATCATAAAACGCGTAGCTCCAGCCAGTCAATGGCAGATAGCAGAAAATGACATACGCAAGAATAAAAGGCAGAATTCCCAAAAACAGTTTTACGCCAGGCTTTAGCTTCTTTCTCTTGATCAACAAATGAATTGCCCCCATTTCTATCGGATTGTATCCTCCGTGTTTCTTTCCGTTATTTTAGCATTCACTTCCCGTTTACATCAATAAAATATTATGTAATATTGCTTATTATAAAAAACAAAATAATCCAATAAGCGAGCATGTTGCATAATAATGCAAGCTTTCTTGGATTATTTTGAACTCCTTCTACTACATGTCCCATTTTATACGCAGAACTACAACCATCCCACTTTTCTCTCCATTGCAGACAGATATTCCATAGTTCGTCCCGTATTGATTGCGGATTCTCCTGGCCACATTTACGAGTCCAACGCCTTCTCCCTCCCACAGCTCTGGTGCCCGAAGCTTCTCCTGCAGCTTTTGCAGCTCTGTCTGATTCATCCCACATCCATTGTCCGTCACCCGTAGCAAAGCGTCCGCACCCGCCGCCTCCATGGAAATACAAATTTTTCCGGAAGAAGCTCCGCGAAATCCATGCAGAATAGCATTTTCCACTACGGGCTGCAACAGAAATCGAATGACCGGATACTCGCAACAGGCTTCCGGCACTTCCGTTTCCAGAAGATAGACGCCGGTCTTAAGCAGGTTCATAATAGCAATATAATTCTTCACATAATCCAGCTCTTCCCTGACCGTACACAAAAGCTTCTGGTTCTTAAATACCGGCTCCAGGAAATCGGACAGCAAAGAAATACTTTCCGCGATATTCCGCTCCTCGCTGATGAGTGCCCGCCACTTAATGGCATTCAGCGTATTGTAGATCAGATGCGGATTGATCTGCGCCCGCAGCGTCTGCATCTCAAGCTCCCGCCGTTCCCGTTCCATATGTTCCTTCTGTTGAAACAGTTCTCTCAGATCCAGCGACATCTGATTAAACTGCATGGTCAGTACCCCCAGCTCATTACCGGGTATTTTCTCAAAGGTACGTCCCAGCTTGCCGGTTCCCACCTTGCGCACAACCGCAGCCAGTTCCTTTAGGGGTTTGAGCATTTTCGATACGCACCACATGGTCAGAACAAAGGAGGCCGTCACACTGAGCGCACAGGCAAGGATCATAATATCCTTCAAATGCCGGCTCTCCTTTGTCACCTCCGCCACCGGCATCTCACTTACCAGCTTCCATCCCATTGCCGGCAGCGCATAGGTTATGATCTGCGTTTTCCCTTGCTGGGTATCTTCAATATATCTCTCTACTCCGTCCTGTATCTCCTCCCCTCCGGAGAATTGGACGGTCGTACCCACAGATTCGAAATCTCTGGCCGCCACCACCCTGCAATTCTCATCCATGGTATACATTGTCTCAGAATTTTCTACAGCATTGACATAAAACAGATCCAGGAAATAATCCATATCCACATTTATCACAAGCGCCCCTGCTCCATATACTACCACCTGCGCAAAGGAAACATAATACTCGTCTTTTCCGTCCAGCTCCTCCCGGTAAGCAAAGCTGAAATTCCTGGCCGTACAGCCGCCGTACCAAAGCTGCTTCCTTATTTCAAGCAGTCTTGCCAGCTCAGAAGTATAATACCAGTCGCTTTTGTCCGTATCCATAACAAAATATCTCCCAGGGCCTGTTCCATTCGCCTTCTTTATCACGATTCCGTTTTCGCCGAAAAAACTTATCTGCTGGATGTAAGGATAATTTTCCTGTATTTCATCGAAGCTCTCCAGCACCTGATTTACGCAATAGTAGCGGTCACCCTCCGACAGCCGCATATCCTTGGACAAGGTTTTCAGATCCGAATTTATGGCGAGCCTCCGCAAAGCAAGCTTCACCTGCTCACAAAAGACATCGATATTATATTCCGACTGCTCCAGCCGCTCTATGTTATCCTTCTCAGCCTTTTCAAGCAATATATCCTCAATTCTCAGATACAAAAACGTGAAGCACAGGATTAAAACCAGTAAATTCATTCCAAGGATCAAGATCCCCAGCTGAACCGCCAGCTTCCCTTTCCACTTACTCAGAAAACGGCTTGTCCTTTTCTTTCCTTCTGTATTCATTAGCCCCCATCCCCATAATCTTCTTAAACACCCGACAGAAATATGTTTCATCCTGGAAACCCACCCGTCTGGCAATCTCGTAGGATCTCATGGATGTTGTTTCCAGAAGCTCCCGGGCTTTCTTAATCCGGTGCAGATTGATATAATCTGAAAATCCGATGCCTGTTTCTTTCTTGAATAGCTTGCTCAGATAATCCTTATGGATCGCCACCTCCCTGGCAACCTTTGGCAGAGACAGATCCTCATCCGCATAGTGCAGCTGAATATAGACAAGCGCCTCCGCCACCTCACGCCGTACCGGTTCCGCCTCCTTTTCGCCGCTCTGTCTGTCTCCGTAAAAGCCCCATGGCTCCTCCTGCAAAAGGGCCGTCTCCAGCGCCCACAGAGCCTCCGTGTACAAACGGTTCAGCTCCTGATAGGAGTCCGCGAAGCCGCTTACGCCGCAGACCGGCTTTCGGTTGACGCAGGACTGTACGGCAGTCCGGATCCGTTCTATAACCGCTTCGCAAAGCTCACGCTTCTCCCTTATGCTTTCCGCTTTCGGAAAACTCTGCACGATCAGATACCGCGTTTCTTTCTCCTGCCAGACCTCTCCCTCTCCATATTCGAGCAACAATGTCTGGATCAGATTCAGCACGATCTGACCAATTCTTCCTGTGTGCTGCCGGTCTGTGGTCCGCTGTTTCTGCGCAGAGGGCAAAATCTCCAAAACGCTCACACAAAGTTCCTGTTCCGAAATGCGCAGCCGCTCTGCCAACCCACGAAATTCTTCCGGCGTACAAGCTCCATCCACAATATACGATTTCGCTTTCACCCTGGCCCTTGCTTCTTCCTCCTCCTGCCTCCTACCGGCGTTATCTATTTCCGCCTGTGCCCGGTCCTGCTTAAGCTCATCACAGACCTTGCACATCACCCGCTCCATTTCCTCCGGCATCATCTTAAGCTTGAGGATATAATCTGATATCCCAAGCACAAAGGCATCCCGCACCAGGGAAAAATCCTCATAACTGCTTAAAACAACAATCCTGGTTCTGGTATCCTGCTGCCGGATCTGACGGATCATCTCAATCCCATCCATACCAGACATCTTAATGTCTGTCAGTATCACATCCGGCTTCTTTCGGTGATACAACTCCAGCCCCTGGTTTCCGTCCTGCGCTTCCCCAACAATCGTCATTCCCAGTCCGGACCAGTTGATCAGATTTTTAAGCCCCACACGGATCAACATCTCATCCTCTACGATCAGCACCGTATACATGCCGCGCCCCCTCCCTATCTCATTTCATGAGCCTTCTTTCTGCTCCCTCGCCCCCACATCACAGATTCAGCAAAATCACCGATACGATCCCGGCAAAATACCCGCACTTTTGCGCCCAGGTAAGCTTTTCCCTGTACGAAACCAAGGAGATCACAAACATCACGGTCATACTTCCGGCAGAAAACAGCGGGAAGAAGACCGCGCTTGGCATAATGGCCGTCGTGATCATGACCAGCAGATTCAGCGCGCCGTTTGCCACCCCGCTCACAGGCGCGTATTTATAACATTTTCCACATTCTTCTCTCCAATCTGTTTTTCGAAACAGGAGAACTATGACGCAGAAAATCACCACGAGCCCCAGGGCCACGATCATCATCTCGTTTTTATAAGCGCCGCCGCATTTTACCTGCTGCATCTTCTGCACCGTGGAGCACATGCCGTTGGCCACAAAAAGCGTTACCACGGCGATACCCCAGCGCAGGGATACCCTGCTTTCTTTCTCTTTTTTGACATTGACAAGAAAAATCGCCAGCAGCAGAAACAGGATTCCCGCATAAGACGTGCTCTTCATGGGCTCCTTCAGAAACAGGATCCCGTACATGGTCGGTATGATCAAAGAGCAGGAATTCATCAAAGATGTAATGGACAAGGGTCCCGTGGCGATCGCGGCGTTCAGTGAGATCATACAGGAACCATAGGCAACCGCAAATCCAATGGAATAGGGAACAAATTCCATGGACAGCTGCAGGCGAAAGCCTGCAGCGATCCAGAAGAATCCCATGGCGAACAAACCGGACACGGCGGTATATAATAAATAATTCGGCCTTTTATTTTTTTCGTTGTACTGCTTTGTGGCGATCGTCTGCAGTGTTCCTGCAGTAATGGCAGCAATTAACAGCAAATACTTCATACCCGTCTCCTGTATCCAGTCCTACTTGACAATCCATTGTTCCAAATCCCCGCCGTATTTCTTTGCCGCCGGGGATTGGGGCCGCAAACGGTAATCTCCCCCAAGGCGATCCACAAACCCAGGATCCTCCGCTGTGCTCAGCGTGTCATTTCCCGTTCCCCCGATCCACTCCTCCATGGGGAAGAAGGTTTCCCCCGGCTGAAAGGCAGTTCTGGAGAACAACGGCGTTTCCCCATCGGCAAAGAAGAGATTCCCGTTGGATACCAGGCTGGGAGTCCCGGCGGGAATACGGATCATTTTCTGGTTTTCATTGAAAAATACATTTTCCAGCGCGTATATCTGCACATGGTCTTCCTTTCTTGAACAATTCAGAAGAGCGCCTTTACAGGACGCGCAGATATTATGGCGCACCATATTGTCCCGGCCGTAATGTATGCGGATCGCGTCACCGTTGACGCGGTATACAAGATTTCCTTCCACGGTCATGCAGGAGGAGCCCTCATCCAGATAGATCCCGAAGCACACCGGGCTTAGGGAGGTTACATCATGGATGTGGTTCCCGGAGATGACGGTGAAGGGCTGCACCCCGAGGGTATAGATGGCTCCCATGTCATCCAGCCGGTTCTTTCCAATGTTGTACAGATGATTCCCGCAGATCCGGTTTCCATAATACCCAATATTTTCATAGCCCCAAGTCCATCCGCAGGAGATCGCCGTGTACTCGCCATCGCTGATCTCATTATTTTCCACCACGCACCCGGCGGCCTGGGCCAGCAATACCGCGCATGCCGCATGGTATGCCGTCCCGTAGCCATTTACCCGATTGTCCGTAAAACGGATTCCGGTCATATGTACGCCATGCGCGTCGTCATGCTGGGTTTTCAGCGCCCCGCTGCCCATATCCGTAAACACGCAGCGCTCCACAGAGATGTTCTTCGCTGTACCGACAACATCCACGCCATATGCGCCCAGATGCGCAAAACTGCAGCTGTCAACGCTGCAATCCCTGCTGTCCGCAAACTGAACGCAGCCTGCCATCTCGCATTCTCCCTGCCGCTGTGTCTCCGTGAGAAAACGCTCCGGCGTTTCTTCTCTCTGGACCGTTTCCCGGTAATCGCACCGCCCGGACACATACCGGAAGGCCAGCTTTATAACCTCCACATTGCTGCAATCCGCAAATTGCAGCAATGCGTCCGCAAGTGGAACTACAACCTCAGCGGTCTCCATAACTTCCCCTTCCACCGGGATATAATAAAGGCAGCGCTCCCGCCTGTCATAATAATACTGCCCCGGCTTTTTCAGGCATTCAAATACATTTACCAGCGCGCAGTACTCATGATCCAACACGCAGAAGCGGGTTCCTGCTTCCGTGCGGATCAGATTCTGAACCGGATCCAGGGACGCTATTTTCGCCCGCTCATGCAGCCAGCAGTGCATGACATGCAGCTCCAGCTCTTCCGGATGGGCAAATTCCAGCAGCTGGCCGCGATAGCGAAACAGACTGTTGGATGTGATCCAGTCCTCCTTCCCCATCTCCCGCAGACTGCCGTCGGTTTCCTCTGTCAGCCCGCAGAAGCCGGAGGGCTTCTCCTCGGGAAACTGCGGGCGGAACCTGCGGTTTCCGTTGACAAACAGCTGATCGAACTGCAGCCTTTCTCCATACGCGCGGTCAATGGGCGCACGCCACGCCTCTACTCCGTTTATCCTGACGGGTTGAAACCCGGTCACCCGGAAACCGCCGTCCAGAATGCCGTTCTCGCCCTTTATACGGATCGGAACAGCGTTGCCCTGCACCCGCAGCGCTTTTTCCAGCCGGATCTCTCCCTTGATGGTAATTTCCACCTGACTGACATTGCCGCCGGACAGCTTTGAGGCGATATGAAACGCCTCCTGCAGGGCCCCGGCGGAATCCGCCTGCATACTTAAAACTGATTTCACTGACATGCTGTGATCCTCCTTTTTCTTTTTATGATTGAATATCCCGGACAAGCCGCCGCAAAGACTCCTCCTCCCAGCAGAATTCATGGGTACCGTCAAATTCGATGAAGTCAATCCAATCTCCGGTTACCGAGCTGCTTAGTTCCCGCAGGCGGCGCAGCTCCGCCCTTGCTCCTTCCACCGCAAACAATTCATCCTTTGCTCCCACTTCTATGCAGAGCCTTCTGGGATACACCAGACAGGCGATCTCCGCATCGGAAAAGGTCTGCGCAGAGCCAAACCAGGTCCAGTCGCTCCAGGCATAGTCGCTTCGGGTATTAAAAAAAGAACAAGCAACCGCCGACTTTATCCTAGTATCGGCCGCCGCCGTAAACAAGGTATAAAAGCCCCCGTAGGAAAGTCCGATCATTCCAAAATTGCTTACATACTCCTGGGCTTCAAAATAATCCAGGATTCTGGTGAGCCCATACACCTCCAGCGCAGTCACGGAGCTTCCCACCCGCTTCAGACGCGCGTCCAGGTTCACCCGGTCATATTCCACCCCGTAGGTTTCCTTGTCCCACAGCAGCAGCTGGGGCGCAAAGACATGGACATCATACGCCAACATTCTTTCCGCCATATGATTATAATTATGGGTGTCCCCATAAAAATTTCCCATAAGCTCCGGCGCTCCGCCTCCGCCATGCTGCGCGATCACAAGAGGCATTCTCTCTTGCCCTTTCCGAAACAACAGCCCCGTAATGGAAAATCCATCCAGAACCTCCAAAGTGATCCTGTAAATAGAAATATTTTTTTCCTCCGACAGCTTCTCAAGCCTTACGGCGGGCGTCCCATGGTCCGGTTCTCCAACAAGCGGCCAGCCCAACATCCGCCTGTAGTCTTCCCGGTATTTCTCCTGATCCCGGAAAATGTCTCTGGCGTAAGCATCCCGTTCTGCCCGGGCCTTTGCTTCTCTTCCGGAAATTAAGGCTTCCATTCCCTCGACATAAGCCCGGCGGCAGCCCTCTGCTGCTCTCATATCCTCCCGATACCGTATATCTTCCATCCCATACCATCCTTTCCTTGTTATTGTCCGTGTTCCCAGGACATACAGGTACACCCTTGCGGTGTTTCCTTAGTCCCAGACCTCCGCAAAGGCAAAATCATAGGCGCCAAGACCGCTTGTCAGCGTAATTCTATCGCCCTCCAGAACGCCGTCGCAGTTCAAAAACCGGATATTTTTATAGGTCTTATGAAGATAGATCACAGGCTTTGTGATTTTATCCTCAAAATAATTCCACAGCCCAACCGCCAGGGAAGCTTTCCCCCGTTTCACCATAAGATACAGATCCGGATTCCCGGGACAGATCGCCTCCAATTTCTTTCCGTTCAGCCACGAGTAAAGGCGGATCACCTGCCGCTGCCGGTAATAATTCCGTATCAATCCCTGAATCCCGCCATCCTTATCCATTACGAAATTGTACACCAGGAACTTTTCTCCTTCCTGATTCTCGTAAGTGTAAGACCCCACAACCACATCCTCATTGATATGGATCCAGGAAGCCGGCTTTGCGCTCTCCTTTAATACAAGCCCATGGCAGCAATGGGGCTCCGCCGTCAGAAGCGCGTTGTCCTCTTCCTCTGGATAATACTCAAAAAAGCTTTCCGTCAAATGAGCCAGCTCTTCTGTTCTGCATTCCTTTTCGTCTGTCCTGACAACTTCCTTTATGCCCGTGTCAATTCCCAGCTCCTGCAGGATCAGCGCAGCGTCCATATCCAGGATCGTGCCGTTTTTCAAAATAGCTCTGTCAAAATGGCGGGCATTTTCTCCGAACATGACATTCACTCCGCCGGGTTCAAATACCGACGGCAGCGAAAGATCATTCAGGTAATTCCGGGAAGAAGAAAGGATGATATTCATTTCCGGATACTCCGCAAGGGTATGCTCATATCGGATCCGGTCAAAGGGCTCAACCAGATGGAAGCCCACGCAGATCTTATCCGAAAACATTTTCTCGATTTCCCGATACAGCGGCTTATTCTCCTGGGCCCTGTCCGCGTATCCTGACTCGTAATCAAAATCCGACATATAATCAAGCCCATATTTCAGCAGTCTGTCAAAATTCCCGTCCGCCAGCGTAATGGTATGGTAAAATTCCATCTTTGCCGCGGAAACCGCGTACCTGGGCCGTGGGAAGGAATCTCCCTCCCCAATGGTGAGAATACCTCTCTTTTTACATTCATAGGCCTGGTGTCTGGCAAAATCTATGGCTGAGAGCATGTTGTCGTGAAACATCTTTTCCCAATAGGGAGCGCCGATGAGACGCAGCTCTTTTTCGTGATTTTTTCCGGCGAAGATCTCCGCCAGTGTGTAGGGTTCCGTTCCGTCCGCGCCAAACAAAGCCGGCCCGCAGCATAATACGATGCGGACACTCTCATCTTCCTCGTCAAGGGCACTCCGCACCGCCGATGCCATTTTCTCAAGGGCAGCCCTGCACCCTGCCATCCACGCTTCCCGGTATCGGTTGGGTCCCTGGCACAGCAGCATTTCCTTCATTTTCTCTCTTGTCACTTCTTCGCCGATACAGCGGCTGTAAAATTCCATATGTTTATCGCAGAAACAGGATATCTCCGAGCCGCACAGCTGCATTCTGAAGTCATCATCCAGCACAATGGTCTTCATGCCTGCCCGGACAAATTCCTTTAGCAGCCCGCAAAAATCCGCTGTGTACCTGTCGTCAAAGGGACAGACCAGCGGAGAGGACGGTTCGCCATTGATCCCGACCATATACTGATAATCGTGCTGTTCAGAGCCGCTTAAGGCGGTAAGCCACAGAGCCGTCCGATATCCGTTTTCATTTAAGAAACGGCCATACTTCTTAATAATCTCCAACGCCCTGTCTGTATCACGATATGGATTGAAACCGGAACGCAAGAACACAATATACACCTCATCCGCCCCCAGCTGCTCTAACCGGGTCAGTAAGGTCTGTTTATCACAGCGGCCCAATGTGCCGATGGAAACCGGTACCGTTATCTTCATAAATCTTCCCTGCCCTTTCTTTCTGTCAGGCCGTTTCAGACAGAAAAGGCTCCGGTCCATCCTATCCTCGAACCGAAACCCTTCTGTCCTTTGCCGGCGCCGCCAGCATTGTCATGCTTATTTCGTGGCCATAAACTCCTGGATCTGCCTGTTATACTCATCTACAACAGTCTGCATCCCGGCGGAATAAAGCTTCTCGATAAATTCGTCATAGCTTTCTTCCGGATCTAAGGTCCCCGCCCAGAGCAGATTGTACTCCGCAACCACGCTGGCAATCTGCGCGTATTCGCTCTGAATATTGGAGGCGTCAAAGGTGAAGCCCAAAACCGGAGACTTCGTTGCGCTGTCATTCATCGCTTCGGTCTGCTCCAGCACATCTACCTCCTGGCCTGCCAGGGAATAGCCCATAAAGGTATTTCCGATCGCCCAGTCCGCATCCGTCTTATAGCCGCTGTTTTCGATATAAGTGATCTGACCATTTTCGTCCGTGGTATAATGGGTACCCTCTATGCCATAAGCCAGCAGCCGGTACAGCTCCTGATCCGTAAACAAAAGCTCCAGGAACTGAATCGCCTTCTCAGGATGTTCACTGTTTTTGTTGATACCGGTCATGGTGGAGAGGATACCGCCGGTTGTCACCAACGGAGTCTCAAAGGGAACCATGATAAACTCCTGACCTCTCATGGCGGAATCGCTGGCCGCTCCGCCGGGCTTATTTCTGCTGATGTACACAGCGATCCTGCCAGAATTCAGATCCGCCTGCTGGTCTCCCACGCTTGCAACATCCTCCCGGATATAGCCCTTCTGATACCAGTCGCGCAGGGTGGCGATGGCGTCTTTAAATTCCTCCGTCTCGTACAGCACACATGCGGTTACATCCTCTGAGCTGCCCTCCTTCACGCCGATTCCCAGCGTGGAGTCCAGAACCTCATAATCCGTAAGCCAGGGGGACAGCGTGTCGGCAAAGTTTCCTGCGTCCACCAGGTAAGGAATCAGGTCTGCCTCACCCGCTTTCACCTTCTCCAAAAATGCTTCCATCATTTCCGGATCTGCGGTTTCTCCCTCAAAACCATACTTCTCTGCCACATCCTTTAAGATATAGTAGGCATTGCCGGTGGTCATGATCTGAATATTGGGAACGGCGTAGATCTCTCCGCCTATTTTGGTGCCTTCCCAGGCATACTCGGGGATCGCGTCCTTAAGGAGCGTGGTGTTGTTTTCGATCAGCTCATCCAGAGGATATAGTCCGCCCTTAGCAACCGCCTGCACATAGTCGTTGCACCAGTTTGAGGTATAGCACAGATCAAAATCCGCTCCCGAGGACATATACATGTTCAGCTTATCCGCGTATGCTCCAAACTCCACAAATTCCAGCTCCAGGGTTGCGCCGATCTTGGGCTCGATGATCTCATTCACCTTTTCCAGCACTGACGCAGCGTCCTCCTGCTCACCGGCCGGAAAAACCCATTTGAGGACTACCGGCTCCTCATCTCCGTTTTCCGAATCCTCGCCTTCGTTGTTCTCTGTGTTCTCCTTTTCGGGATCCTCATTCGCATTGCCGCCGTCCCCGCAGCCTGCCAGTAGGCTGACCGCCATAGCGCCTGCCAATAAAAGGGACAATGCTTTTCTCTGTTTCTTCATTTCATTTCCTCCTTTGGTTTTTTATAAAATCCCCCGTTGCTTCCCCATATATCCGCGGGCAGGGGTGATTTCCTGATTCTTTATATTTGTTTCGCGCGTCTAGCCTTTGACGCTTCCCACCGTAAGCCCCTTGACAAAATATTTCTGAAAGAAGGGGAAGACCAGCAGCGCCGGGCCGGCTACCACAACCGCCATTGCCATACGGATCGTCTCGGAAGGTATCTCGGCAATATTTACCGTCATTCCGGACGGCATTTCCTGCAGCAGCTTTATGTTATCCATAATCCTCTGCAGCATATACTGCAGGCTCACAAGACTTTCCTTATTGATATACAGCATTGCGGTATACCAGTCGTTCCATTTTGCCAGAAACATGAATAAGGCGACCGTGGCCAGCACGGGCTTTGAAAGGGGCAGGATCATCCGGAAAAATATGGTGTAGTGGCCTGCGCCGTCTATGCGCGCCGATTCCGAGATCTCGTTTGGAATCCCCTGGAAAAAGGTCCTCATCATGAACACGTACCAGGGACTGATCAGGGAAGGCAGGATATAGACCCAGATCGTGTCTCCCAGATGCAGAAACTGCGTTATCACCATATAGGTCGGAACCAGTCCTCCGCTGAACAGCATGGTAAAGTATATATACAGCGAGATGCCCTTTTTCCCTTTAAACTCCCTTCTGGAAAGCGGGTACGCCAGCAGCGCCATCAACAGCACGCTCAGCACCATCGTGATAACGGAAAATTCCGCCGTTACCGCGTACGCCTGCAATATGGAGGCCGGATTTTTGAATACAAATTCGTATGCGGAGAAATCCAATCCCCTGGGAAGCAAGCCATAGCCCTCGCTCAGAATACGCTCTTCCTCTGACAGGGATATGCTCACCAGGATCAAAAAGGGCAGCGCGATCAGCACGGATAAAATTGTCAGAAAGAGAATCAAACCAATCTGCCTGTTTTTATGCTTCTTTTTCATTTTGGCTCCAGCTCCCTTCTTAATACAACGCCCGGTCCGGATCGATCTTCTTGGTCACATAATTCGTGATCATTACCAGGATAAATCCTACGATCGACTGCAATAAGCCCACGGCGGACGACATTCCCATGTTCCCAACCGACTGCATGGTCCGGTATATATAGGTATCAATCACATCCGTTGTCTGATACAGCGTTCCCACGTTTCTTGTCACATTGTAGAACAGACCAAAATCCGCTCTGAAGATATTTCCAATCTTCAGGATCGTCAAAATGGATATCACCGGTCCAAGAGAAGGTATGATAATGTATTTTATCTTCTGCCATTTTGTCGCGCCGTCAATATCCGCCGCCTCAAACAGGGCCATATCCACGCCCATCAGAGACGCATAGTAAACAACGGAATCGATACCCACATTCTTCCACAGGTTACAGATTGTCAGGATCACGATCCAGGCTTCCGGCTTACTGTACCAGTCGATCTTCTGCCCTCCCAGCTGCTCGATGATGACATTCAGCACACCGTTTCTGGGGCTCAGCAGTGCGAAAACCATATACGCGGCGATGACCCAGGATATAAAATTGGGAACGATCAGCGCCGTCTGGAAAACCTTCGTGGCCCGTCTGCTTCTCAGCTCAAACAGCAGGATCGCAAGACCCACCGAGCAGGCAACTCCCGTCACGATAAACAAAAAGTTCATAAACAGGGTGTTAAAGGTGATCCGGGAAAAGGTATCCGTCTCGAAGAAGAATTTAAAATTCTTCAGCCCTACCCAGTCGCTTCCAAATATTCCCTTGTCGTAACGATAATCCTTAAACGCAAGGACCAATCCACCCATGGGCAGATAATTAAAGAGAAATACAAGGATCACCGGTATGGCGCACATGGAATAAAGCTGCCATGAGGATTTCCTGGCGAAGCCTTTTCTGCCGGATGGTTTTATAGCCCTGTCCTTTTTTACTCTCATCTTCCTTCTCTCCCTTCCGCAAATATCTCTGCTTCACAGGACATATCATAAATCAACATTCCTCCTGCGGCAATATCGGGAATCAACATCCCATTATCCTGATTTAAGATTTTTCCAAAATCCTGTCGTTTTCGTCAAGGATCATTCTACCTCTCTTTCAAAAAATTCTGGCAGGGACACCGGATTCTTGGCCACAGGCTCTGCCTCTCCCAGAAGGACCTTCACCAGCCCTCGCTGGGAGCTCTCCGAAAAAGAAAAGGCGTTGATATACGTATGTAAAAACGGAAATTCATACAATTTATAGGGATCGCCAAAGGAAGTAAAGATCACCTTCGGATGTTTTAACAGATACCCCCTCCAGAAAGCGGGAAACTGATCCCAGCCCGCCCTCAGGCTGCCTCCCGGATAATCCTGACTGCTCATCTTGCAGTTGACCAGTATGCAGTCATAGGAATCCATGACTTCCCTGATCGCGGTATGCGCAGGATTTACCATTACCGTTGTCTGAAATCCACGCCGCTTCAATTCCCGCTCCAGCTCGTCCAGGCCCCGTACATAGGTGCTCTGAATCTGCTCCTGCTTCTGCAGATTTACAAGCAGGACCCTGGCCCCTTCTGCCAGAGACAAGGGCAGGATATTTTTTGCGTTTCGTATGACCTTAATACTTTTTTCGCCGATTTCATCCGCCAAAACATCCAGCTTCGTGCCCTGGATCTCTTCCTCCACCTGTTTCTGATCTTCAAACAGCCGCGCCTTCTGTTTCATGGCAAGGATCCTTCGGACGGCATCCTTAAGTCTCTCCTGAGATATTTCATTGTTCAGAACCGCCGCCTTGAGCAGATCAAAGTCGCCGTCCTCCGGGAACAGGATGATATCGCCGCCCGCGTTGATAAATTCGATCGGAAGCCGCTTTAAATCTGTCATGGCGCATGCCCCTATCATGCTCATCGCGTCGGAGACGATACAGCCTTTAAATCCCAGCTTCTCTTTTAAGAGCTCCGTCATCAGCTTGTGGCTCAACACGCTGGGCTTATATCCCGTTATCTCATCCTTCTCTCCGTCAAAGGCCGGCAGCGCGATATGAGCCGCCATGAAGGAGGCTGTTCCCAGTTCGATCATGGACCGGTACACATATCCGTAGGTCTCCATCCACTCCGAAAACGAGAGACGGTTGATACTGGTACAAAAATGCTGATTTCTGTCGTCCACGCCATCCCCCGGAAAATGCTTGCAGCTGCACACCAGATATCCGTTTTTCTGCAGTCCCTTCAGCATGGCCCCGCCGATTTTGGCTACCTGCCTCGCGCTGTCCGAGATGGCTCTGATATTCACCAGGGGATTATTGGGATTGATATTGATATCAACGATGGGCGACAGCGTCCAGTGAATTCCGCTTTTCCTGCAGATTTTCGCTGTTTCCTCCGCTGCTCTCTCGATCAGCGCCTCGTCATCGCAGGCTCCCCAGGCCATTGGATGGGGCAGCATGGTTTCCCCGGCAATGGCGGAGCCAGGGCCATTTTCCACATCCGCCGCCACGATCACAGGCACCTTCGTGTATTTGTTCGCAATGTCCGCATACAGCTTGATCTGCTCCGGCGTCAGATTGGAGACAAAAATTCCGCCCGGACGAATTTTTTGGAATAACCGGTCAATCTGCTCCGGGTCATCCTTGGGGGACACGTCATAGCACAATAGCTGCCCGCAAAGATCATCCATATCCATCATTTCTAAAATCTGTTCCATTTATCCATACCTCCGTCATCAAATGTAAACTGCAATCATCATACCCATTCCCGCTTTTCTTCACTATATCTAAAATCAACATCTTCTTATCCTGATTCAAGTTTTTTCGAAAACCGGCCTTTCCCATATTGCCTGTACTATGCAAATATTGTATATTATCCATAAGAAGATTTATTTTCATTTTTGGGAGGCAGGTTATGTATAAGCTTATTCTGATAGACGATGAACCTGTGATGCTGCGGCAGCTTAGCAGACTTTACGACTGGGAAGCCTACGGTTTTAAACTGGAAGGAACCTTTGCGAACGGCGAAGCGGCAGATGCTTTTCTGAAAGAGAATCCTGTGGATTTAGTGATCAGCGATATCAAGATGCCCTTTAAAAGCGGCCTTGAGCTGGCCAGGTCCTGCCATGAGCTGTACCCGGATACCTGGTTTATATTTATCAGCGCCTACAGAGATTTTGCGTACGCCCAGGAGGCTACCCGCTACAATGTGATCGATTACATCACGAAGCCCATCGATTTTTCTGCCTTTGAGGACGCGCTCAAAGCCGCCTGTGCGAAAATCGCCTCCGTGAAAAATACCTCCTTTGCGGACAGCAACCTTCTGGCCCTCCAGCAAAGGTTTTTTTCCCATATCCTGTGCGATACCATAACCAGCATGACGGAGATTCTCTCGGAAATAGAGAAGATCAATCTGGACGCGGCAATCCTGGACAGAAGCTGTGCCCTGTTCCGGATCCGGTTTGAAAATTTCCAGAGGTTTATAAACGATTCCTGGAAATACGGCATCGAGCGCTTTTATAACGCCATTTTCTTCCTGTTGCCCATGAACCCCAAGCTGTTTTGCTCCCTGATACGGTACTCCTCTGATACCGCTGAATTTGTCTGTTTTGAGAAGGCTGACACGCCTGCGTTTCAGACGGACGTGGTCCGTTACGCCAATCAGTTTAAGGATAACGTCTCAGAGATACTCCGCCTTGAGTTTGAGGCCATTGAGTTTCAATATTTTTCTTCCTTCGCGCAGATGCGCGCCCAGGCACTGAATAAGGATAAAGTATTTACGTCAAAGTCCATCATTGAGAAGGCGGAGGCATACATTCTCGCCCACTATAACGAAAATATTACTTTGAAGGACGTGGCGGAACACGTTTCACTGAGTCCCATTTACTTCAGCGCTTTTTTCAAACAGCATACGAACGAAAATTACAACAGCTACCTGACCAACGTCCGTCTGAAAAAAGCCCTGGAATACCTGCGGGATACGGATATCCCCGTTGTATCCATCTGCGAATTGGTGGGCTATAAGAATACCACTCATTTTTATAACCTGATAAAATCCCATACCAATATGACACCCAACGAATACCGCATGCATTGGCGCGGTCAGGAAACGTGAGGAACCACAAATGCATAAATCCTACGAATTTGCCCGTAATTTAATAAAAAAGTACAAATGGAACAGTATCCTTGTGAAATACTGGAAAAAACTTCTCTTTGTTTTTTTAATCCCATTTATCATCATAAACAGCATCGTCTACATGATGTATCATCATGTATTGCAGAGCGAATTCTATTCCTCCTTCCAAAATTCCTGTTCGAAGACCATCTACACCCTCGATACGGTTTTTTCGGAAGCGAACACGCTGTTCAGTCAGCTTGCCACCAATACAAAGGCTTTATCCTTTATAACAAAGCCTGCCCAAACCCTGCATCAATCCGGCACGGAGGCCAATGACCTGCGGGAATTACTGCACTTTTTTCTTATTTCCAGAGACTACATTGACTCCGTTTATATATACGGCCTTTCCCACGGCTATGTTTTCTCTACCGGCAACAGTAATTATCTGAATAAATTTACGGATAAGGCATGGTACGACTACTATGAAAAAACCGGCGAGACGAACTTTATACTTCCGATCCGGGATGAAAACAATAAATTTGACCGCATTGTCCTGTGCTATGGCGTATACGCAGGCGCGGCCCTCAACGGCATGATCGTTTTTACGATTCCGGCCAAATACGTCAACGAGATGATCTCCACCGATCTGTCCTATAGCCTGGACTCCCTGTATATCCTCGACCAGGAAAGGAATATCATCTATGCCTCAAACAATGCTTCAGAGGCCCGTATTGACACCTCCCATACCATCTGGCCGGCGCTTTCCCAGGAACCCGGGCAGGACACCCAGCTGCTGAATCATCATGGGGACACTTTTATCCGTACCGATATTTTAAATGACCGGCTGACATTGGTCTTCCGCGCGAATCCGGATTATATCAGTCAGAGAACCGGCGCCATCAACGCTGTTTTCCTGCTCTGCCTGATAACGGCCATCCTCATTCCCATACTGATGGCGCTCTATTTTTCCCTGCAGTTTTACCGGTCGATCCACAACATTGTCGTGAGTCTGAGCGCAGACGGGACGGAGAGTAATCTGGATGAGATTGAATTTATCATACACAATATCATGAGGATCACAAATACCAGCAAGCACTTTGAAAACGAGCTCGTGCAGAAAATACAGCAGCTGAAAAAGGCCCAGTCCATCGCCCTCCAGCTGCAGTTCAATCCCCATTTTCTTTTTAACACGTTAAATATGGTAAACGTTATGGTAGCGGGCTATGCCAAAAACAGCAACAACGATGCCAGCCGGACCATCGTACTGCTCTCCGATCTGCTCTATGCTTCCATGGAGACCAACGACTACGTTCCCACACTGGAGGAAGAGCTGGCTTACGCAAAAAAATATATTGAAATTTTAAAAATACAATATGACAACTCGTTTCAGCTGAAATGGGATATTGAAGCGGATACCCTTAACTGCAAGGTTTTAAAGCTGATGCTCCAGCCCATCATTGAGAACGCGTTCCAGCATGGCATGAAGCTTCTGCCGCCGGGGGAGACCTTTCAGATCAACATCGCTTCCCGCATTGATAGTGACAGCCTGCTTGTATGCATACAAAACAACGGAAACGGCATTCCGGAAGAAAAGCTCTCCGCACTGCGCAATATGCTGGAAAACGATGACATCCTGCAGTCCAAACACATTGGGCTGAACAATATCCACCAGCGCATAAAGCTATTGTACGGGAATCCATACGGCTGCAGCATCGATTCCGGCAGAGATTATTTCAGCGTGACCATCAGGCTGCCAGTCAACAGATAGGCCGATCTCACTGGGCGGTATATTATTTTTCCGAACAAATTCAAAGAAAAAAGAACAGAATCCTCTATTTTCCCCTCCCGCGTTTTCCTATACTGATATTAAACGGATACCGGGTGCCATACCCGCCGGAAACGTCCGGGCCTGGCACATCATACATTTCAAAGGAGGAGAATCACTATGGAACGAAACATGACATTTGCGCTGGCCTTCTGCAACCGGGGCTTTATGCCGGGCGAGCTGATCTACGGAGCCAGAGAGGACATGATAAAAGCCGTCACGGAGGCGGGCTACGACTACATCGCCATGGACCCGGAGCTGACCCGGTACGGCGGCATCGAGACCAGGGACGAAGGGCTTCTCTATGCAAAATGGTTAAAGGACCATGAGGGAAAATATGACGGCGTCATCTTCTCCATGCCCATTTTCGCCGACGAAAACGGCGCCATCACGGCCCTCCAGGACGCGGGCGTCCCCATCCTCATGCAGGCCTACCCCGACGAGATCGGGAAAATGGATTTCGCCCACCGGCGCGACGCCTACTGCGGCAAATTTTCCGTCACCGACGTTTTCACCCAGTACGGGGTGCCCTTCACCGTGATGAAGCCCCATGTGGTGCATCCCCTGTCCCCGGCCTTCGCCCGGAACCTGAAGGATTTCGCCGCCATCTGCCGGGTGGTCAACGGCATGAAGCGGTTCAACGTGGGCTGTATCGGCGCCCGGACCACGGCCTTTAAGACCGTCCGCTTCGACGAGATCACCCTGCAGAAATACGGCATCAACGTAGAATCCTTCGACCTCTCCGAGCTGGTCTACAAGGTGGAGCACAAGGAGGACAACGATCCCGCCGTTTTGGAAAAACGCAAAGTTCTGGAAGCCTACACAGACTTTTCCCGGGTACCGGAGGCCAACAAGATCACGCTGGCCAAGATTTCCGTGGTCCTGGACGAATACATTCAGGAATACCACCTGGACGCTCTCACCCTCCGCTGCTGGAACGAGCTGGAGACCTATCTTCGGGTATGTCCCTGCGTGCTGTTAAGCGAGCTGAACGACAGAGGGATCGTGGCCTCCTGCGAGATCGACATGTGCTCCGCCCTGACCATGCGGGCCATGCAGCTGGCCAGCGGGGAGCCCACCGCCGTGCTGGACTGGAACAACAATTACGGGGACGACGAAAATAAGGTCATCCTCTTCCACTGCGGACCGGTGGCCCAGAGCTTGATGACGGCAAAGGGCACCGTGACGGAGCACAAGATGTTCGCCAAAAATGATCCCGGCTCCGGCTGGGGCTGCAATGAGGGGCGCATCAAAGCCTTCCCCACCACCATTTCCAACTGCCAGACCAAAGACGGCAGGATCATTGTGTACGCCAGCGAAGCCCGTTTTACGGAGGACCCCATCGAGGAGGCCTTCTTCGGCTGCGGCGGCGTATGCGAGATCCCCGACCTGCAGAATAAGCTGATCCGGCTGGCAAGAGGCGGCTTCAAACACCACACCTCCGTGGGCGTGGGCCATATGAAGGAAATTTTAAAGGAAGCCTTCACCACCTACCTGGGCTACGACTGGGTGGACATCGACTGAGCGAAGGAGGGCGTCAGATGAAGATCGCAGGACTGGATATCGGAACCACCGGCTGCAAACTCAGCGTATTTGACGAAAACGGAACCTTTCTGGACAAGGCCTATGGGGATTATCCGGTCAAACGCGGGGGCTGGGAGCATGAGATCGACGCCGGAGCCATTTACGCGAAGGTGCTCTCCGTCATCCGCCAAATGGCTTTGCAATACCCGGACATCGCGGGGATCGGCGTCACCAGCTTCGGGGAGACCTTTGTGCTGGCCGACGAGGCCGGCACGCCCCTCCACCCGGCCATGCTGTACACGGACCCCAGAGGCAAGGAGGAGTGCCGGGAGCTGACAGAGAAATTGGACCCCCTGACCATCGCCTCCATCACCGGCTTAAAGCCCCATGAAATGTACAGCATTTCCAAGCTGATGTGGCTGAAAAAACACAGACCGGACCTTTACGCCCAGGCAAAGCACGTATTTCTCATGGAGGATTACGTGGTATTTTGCCTCACCGGACGCGCCCAGATCGACTACTCCATGGCCACCCGGACCATGGCCTTCGACATCACAGCCTTAGACTGGAGCGACGAGATCTTCGCCGCGTCCGGCATTGACAAAAGCCTCATGTCAAAGCCGGTCCCCACCGGCACCCCGGCGGGAACCGTTCGCCCGGAGATCGCCCATAAGACGGGGCTTGCCCCCGACACAAAGATCGTGTCCATCAGCCACGACCAGTTGGCCGCCACGGTGGGCGCCGGCGTGTTCGGCTCCGACACCGCTGCGGAGGGCGCCGGAACCGTGGAGTGCGTCATCCCGGTCTACGACGGCCTTCCCAAGCTGAAGGCCATGTACGAGGGCAGCTACGCCGTGGTTCCCTATGTGATCCCCGGAAAATATATCGCCTACGCATTTTCCTATACGGGAGGGGCGCTGATCCAGTGGTGCATAGACACCCTGGCCAAGAAGGAGCAGGAGCTGGCCAAAGCCCGTGGCATTTCCGTCAACGAGCTTCTGGAAGGGGGTACCGAAATGCCCACAGAGCTTTCCGCAGATTCGGGCGCAGCGCCCACGGGGCTGCTGGTGCTGCCTCATTTTGCCGGGGCCGCAACCCCCTATATGGATACGGGTTCAAAGGGCGCCATTCTGGGCCTTACCACCGCCACCACCGTCAGCGATATTTACCGGGCCTGCATGGAGGGCGTGGCCTATGAAATGCGCCTGAATCTGGACTGCCTTCAGGCTTCCGGCATTCATTTTGGTATGCTTCACGCCACCGGCGGCGGCGCCAGATCCAGCGTCTGGATGCAGATGAAGGCGAATATCCTGAACCTGCCCATCACGGCTCTTGAAACGGCGGACGCCGGAACCGTGGGGAGCGCCATGCTGACGGGCATCGCCGCCGGATGCTTTGCGGATCTTGCGGACGCTGCCGCCCATATGGTGAAGAAGGAAAAGGTCTACCGGCCCGACCCGGTCATGCACAGAAAATACATGGCCGTCTATGAGCGGTACAAGAAACTGTATGAGGCCGTCCGGCCTCTGGTATAACAGAAAGCGGCTGGCGGTACCGCAAAGAATACGGGCAGTGCCGCAGAAAAAAGCGGCCGGCGGTACCGCAAAAAACTTTCGGCATCACAGAAGGAGGAACAGAAGAATGCTAGTCACCCTGAAACAAATATTGAACCTGTGCGAAGCCAGAGGCTGCGCCGTGGGTTCTTTCAATACCCCGAACCTGGAATCCGTCCTGGCCGTCATCGGCGCGGCGGAGGAGCTTCAGGTGCCCGTGGTGATCCAGCACGCCCAGGTACACGAGGAGATCATGCCCATCGAGATCATCGGCCCCATCATGCTGGAAATGGCCAGGCGGGCGAAGGTGCCGGTCTGCGTCCATCTGGACCACGGCGAGACCCTGGACTATGTGTGCAAGGCCTTAAGCCTCGGATTTACCTCCGTCATGTACGACGGCTCCCTCCTGCCCTTTGAGGAAAATCTGGCAAATACCCAGCTGGCCGTCTCCTTTGCCGGGCAGACTGGAGCCTCCGTGGAGGCGGAGATCGGCAGTATGGGCAGGCGGGAGACAGGTTCCGGCTCCGCCGGCGCAAAGGACCCGGAGAAAATCTACACCGACCCGGATCAGGCGAAAATCTTCGTGGAGGAGACCGACATCGACGCCCTGGCCTGCTCCTTCGGCACCACCCACGGCGTGTATTTAAGCGCCCCCAGGCTGGATCTCAGCGTTGTGGAGCAGGTGCGCAGGAAAGCCCATATCCCCGTGGTCATGCACGGCGGCTCCGGCGTCAGCCCCGAGGATTTCCGCAAAGCCATCGAGAAGGGCGTGCGCAAGGTCAACTACTACACCTACATGGCCATGGCCGGCGGCGAGACCATCGCCAGCCAGTTCCAGATGGGCTGCATCCCGCTGGAGAAGGACGGCAAACACTACAAATACTGCTATTCTCTGGTGGAAAAGGGCAAGGACAGCCCCATCATGTACCACGACATTGTCCAGTGGGGCACGAAGGCCATGAAGGAAAACTGTAAAAAAGCCATGAAGATCTTCGCCATGCGAGAGGAGTGAAAAACATGAATCCATACATCGGACACGAATCCCAGCTTTCCGGCATTGAGGAGCACCGGCTGGTGGGCGGCAGAGGCGACGGCATGCGCCTCTACGAGGTGAACAACGGCCTGGGCCTTATGCTCACCATTTCCCCGGACCGGAACGGCGACATCACCCGGCTGCGCTTCCGGGGAATCAATCTGAGCTACCTGTCCTGCTGCGGTTATGTGGCCCCGGCCTACTATGACAGCATCGGCAGCAACTGGCTCAATTCCTTCACTGCGGGCTTTCTCACTACCTGCGGTCTGGCCGCCGTGGGCTCCCCCTGCACGGACGAAGGGGAAGAGCTGCCCCTCCACGGCTCCATCGCCAACCTGCCCTGCGAGCAGGCCTGGTGGACCCAGGAAAAGGACGCACTGTACGTGCATACCGTCACCAGGGACGAGACCATTTTCGGCAGAAAGCTGACGCTAAAACGGACCATCCAGGTATCCACGGAGGAAAATGCATTTGAGATCCACGATGTTATCGCCAATACCGGGGACCGGGTGGAGCCCATGGAGATCCTCTACCACATGAACATGGGCTATCCCCTCCTGGACGAGGACAGCGTTATCACCATCCCCTCCGCAGAGGTTCTTCCCCGGGACGGCCACGCGGCGGAGGACCTTGCCAACTGGATGCATATGCAGCCGCCCACAGCCGGTTACCAGGAGCGCTGCTACTACCACAGATTTCCCGATGAAAACGGGTACGCCTCCATTTTCCAGCCCAAGCTTGGCATGGGGCTGTCCATCGCCTTTGACGCCAGGGACCTGGACGGCTTCGTGGAGTGGAAGATGATGGGCGTCCGGGACTACGTGCTGGGCCTGGAATGCGGCAACTGCTACCCCGACGGGCGGGACGTCATGCGCAGGACCGGCATGCTGAAATTCCTTAAGCCGGGGGAGGAAAAGCACTACCGCGTGAGGGTGGAGCTTCGGGAAGACGCTTAGGGCGCGCCAGCCGCAGAAACCATGCGGCGAAGCTCTGGAACCCAAATAGTAAAAGAACTGCCCCAGAAATCAACATCTCCCCAGGGCAGTTCTCTTGCTGTTCAGAGATCATTCCTCCAGCAATTCATAATAATACACCGGCATGGCGCTCCAGCCATGGCACAGGGAGCCGGCGTAATCGAAATCCGCCTCTCCCTTTAGCGTCTCCCAGAAGGAGGTGGCGCCCTTTTGCAGCATAGCAAAATAAGTGGCATCTATTTCTTCCAGAATCACGTCCTTATAGAATTCCTTATCCTTTTTCAGCAAAGCCTCATAGCGGAAGGTATACATGGAGAGGGTGGCCGGGGTCACCGGAAGCTTCGGGTCGCCAGAGCCATTTTTACTGAGAACCTCCAGTATTTTCGTCTCCTCCAGTCCCTCCGCCGCGCCGCAAAGATATCCCCAGGCATTTGCCAGCACGCTGAAGCCTGCGGCTTCCGGTCTGTCGCTGTTGCGAAACAACCCCGCCTCCCTGTCATAAAATTTCTCCGCGATCTTCCGGTTCAGCTCCTGCTTCACAAGCATATAATGCCCTGCATCGATCCCCATCCCCTCACCCAGTTCCAGGAAAAATTCAATAACCCAGGACAGCAGAGCGTTCAGGCACATATCATAGGCCTTTCCCCGGTAGGTATTCCCGTCCAGGCCGGGCTGCCATTCATAAAAATTCCAGAAATTTTTCTCCTCGTCAAAATTGGGGAGCAGTCCCGTATGGTCAATCCGGCCTATAAACGCGTCCATGATCTTTTTCGCACATGGAAAGCACACATTTACCGTCTCCTTCTCCCTGGCATAGCGGTAATATTCTGTCAGTTGAATGATGTAGACAAGACAGAAGGCTGGTATGGAGAGACCGGGATCCATGGGATAGCAGATTGGCAGGGTACCGTCCTCTCTCACGGACTTTGCAATCAGCCGAAGGCCCGCCCTGGGAAATTCATATTCCGAAAAGGCGTAATAGCCGCACAGCATCTGATTCCGCGAATCCAGGGTATAGAAGGCCTGCTCTCTCCAGGGACAGTCCTCATAGTGCTCGTGCATACATTGGATCAGGGTATTTTGGCTGACCTCATAGATCCGCTTTCTTAAAAGATTGCTGCCCTTATATTCCTGTATCCGCAGCGGGTAGACCACAGGCCGGATACCCGCGTAATGAATCTTCACCTGCTTCGCATGTACGAAAAACTGAAGATACCTAAGACCCAGCCGGCGGAAAGGATTCATGTAGCGGTTCCGCCCCTTCCCCAGTTCCACCGTCACGGAAAAATTCCGCCCGCCTATCTGAGTCCGGCAGCGTCCATCCTTCAGATGCTCGCCCCAGCCAACCTCCATCCGGCAGTCCTTTGGCACCTCCAGGTCAAAGTCCAGATACCCGGAATTTTCGGACTGTAAATCCACGATAAAATAAAGTCCCTCGGTTTTCTCTCCCTCCGGCAGATAAAGCTCCGTTCCCGGCCCGTCCGTCTCCTGTTCCGTCCCTGCCTGTCCGCCGTCTGTCTCCTGTTCCGTCCCTGCCTGTCCGCCGTCCGTCTCCAACAGTTCCATTCCTGTCCCGCCGTCCGTCTCCAACAGTTCCGGTCCTGCCTGTCCGCCCTCCATCTCCGACAGCCGATAGAAGGTCAGAGCGGCGTGCTGCATTTTCCAGCCAAAATTCTGGTCTCCCGCTGGGTAAGTAAAAGTCCCCTGCCCCACGATAGCCATCCGCGCCCGAGGCTTTATGACCAGCTTTTTGATCTCCCTTGGGTACAGCTCCTTAGGCATGTCCTCCACCAGAACGCTCTGCCGAAAGCCCAGGCTGTCCGGCGCAGCTTCGCCCTCCCTCATGTCCGGGCCGGCCTCTTTCACATGCGCGCTCCCCATCAAGTCCCCGGGAAGCTCCGCCGTCATCCAGTCCTCCGGCTGTCTCAAATCCACGTGATAGTTCAACCCCAACTGGGATGTGATCCTCTCATTCTTCCCGCCAAGATAACGCCTGCTTTTCCTGCTTCGCACATGCACATCCGACCAGCTTACCACCTCCCCGTTTCGCACTACCTCAAAGAGCAGTCCCGGTTTTCCCACAAAATAAGTGGAGGACGGCACTCCGTAATACCATACCACAAACGCCAGATGGTTCACCCCCGACACGATGGCTCCGCCAAGATCGATCTCATCATAGACCTTATAATGCGGAAAATCCGCATACTGCCCGCTGTCCACAAATTTCCCATTCAGATAAAGGGCGTAATTGGAATCCACGGAAATACGCAGGATGACGGAATCCGCCCGGTCAAACTGGCAGCTTATCCGAAATTCAGCGTAAGAATCCGTCCCCTCCGCCTCGCCGCTCCAAATCCATTTTGCTTGTTCAAACATTTTTAACCTCCATGCATCTGTTTTCACTGTCGGTATACTTTCTCCCCATAGCCTTCCGGCACAGCGTGTACTATCGTTCCTCCAAGGCATAGGAATGTCCGGTTTGTACTATAACTCCTCCAAGGCATAGGAATGTCCCGCTTCACAGGGCGCTCCGTTTATCGTAATTTTTCCTTTTTCCACCAGAATGCGCAGATCTTTTCCGTTCAGGCGAAGCTTCACATCCATGCGGCTTAGGATTTCGCAGGACGGATTCACGGAAAAAGTCCGGTAGCCGTCCGGGCTGTCAAGCCCCAGCAGATAGCGAAAGGCAATGGTGGCCGGCGCCCCGCTCCAGGCATGGTTCTTCGTTCCCAGAAGGAAGAAGTCCTCCCACAGGGTAGAATTTTCGTTGACGGCCAGCGGATAGTAACGGCTCATCATCCGCTCATACGCCCACTTTGTGTAGCCCATTTCACACAGCGCGGTCAGCACAAAATTTTCCATAAATACGGTTGCGCTGCACACGCTCACCAGTATCTTCGCCACCTTATCATAGTGCTCCCTGGGACAGAGGCCGCTTAAGACCGCCAGGGCGTTGGCCCTGTCGTCGATCACTTGTCCCGACGAATAGGCATAGCCGTTCCAGAAGCCCTCAAAGACATTTTCGATCTGTTTCATCCGCTCCGCAATAAAATCCTCATAGCGATGGTCCTCAAGCAGCGTCCCCAGCTTCCGCAGAAAGCGCAGGGCCGAATAATACCAGGCATGCTCGATCACGATCCCGTCCTGGTTGTACAGGTGATCGTACCACTGCCAGTCCCCTTTGCGCAGTGTCAGCCCCTGCTCCCCGCACTCCCACAGCTTCAGATAGGCGGCGATGGGCCCAAAGCAGACCTTCATCGTCTCCTTATCCTGAGTAAAATGATAATACTTCGCGATCATCCCCCACTCACTGACGGCGCACAGGCTCTGGGCCGGAAGCTCCGTGCTGTTGACTCCGGGCACATTTCCCTGCAAAATGTCTCCCCGCCGGAGCAGGATAAAATCATAGATGGCCTTCCGCACCAGGCGGCGCCCATTTTCATCCAGCAAATAAAATACCTGGGGAACCTGCACGGAAACGTCCCCGATCCATTGGCCCCGCTCCCGGTCCGGGCAGTCAAAAAAATTATCCCGCATGCACACGTAGAGGGTGCGTGCCGCCTTCTGTACCAGCGTGTTGAGCATTTCATTTTCACAGACAAAGGTTCCCGTAAAATCCGCGTCGAAACCGGACTCCATAACGGAAATGGCAAGCTCCTCCGGCTCTTTGTCACAGCTTACCAGCAGCTCCTCCCCGTAGAGATACCAGGGAAACTGAAATTCCTCCGCGCCGCCCCCGGATACAAATTCATAGTAGTGATTCTCATACGCGTTCGTCTCATCCCCCGGACCGCCGTTGACCCGGTAACGGTCCGTGTGGATGCGGATGGTAACCGGCTCCTGGTTTTTCACCCGGATTCGGGGCGTCAGAGCCATGGCATGGGGAAGCTTTCCCCGCAGCAAAAGAGCGGCGTCCTTTAAATCGCCCGGCTCCGGCTGCGCCTTTCCCTCCTTCGGCAGCCTGTCCGCAGGCCGCTCGTTTCCTTCCTCCGGTTTCCCGGACAGCCTGCTTCCCCCGCGCACCTCCAGAACCACAGGGAGCCAGGGATAGGTCCTGTGCAGGGGAATGGGCCTTTCATACAGGTCCCCCCAGAGAGCGGCCGGGTACACCCTGGGTGTTTTGAATCTGGCGCCGTCTTCCCTGGCCGGTTCGCATATAGCAGCATCCTCCATTCCGGGCTGATATTTGCCGTCTCTGATTTCCCGCCGGGGCGAAGTATCCTCCGAAAAGCTCCGCTGTATGCTCTGCCACACCCCGCCGCTTCGGTATCCGATAGGGTAGCCGCCGTGGAGAACTGGTCCCTTCACCGGCTCCGGCAGATAGAAGGCCGTATCCTCGCAGCACAGAAATCCTTCGTCGCTGTAAAGTCCCAGCTCATCGCAGCAGAAGAAAAATCCCCCGTGGCCGCTGGAAACGCTGTTGCGCCCTTCGTTGCCGTGATACCAGACCAGCACGTCGATCCGGTTTGTTCCTTCTCTGAGAAAGGGCGCCAGATCGAAGGCGTCGTAATACCCACCTCCCGGCACGCTCTCCCGGAACAGGGAGCCTTCAAACACCACCTGCCGTCCGTTTAAGTACAGCCAGTATTTCGTGTCAGCCGCCCCATAGGAGACCGCCTCGGAGGGCAGCCGTTCCACCTCAAAGGTTCTTGTGAAAATAACCCAGCTGTTGGGCTTTTCCGGATGCTCCGTCCATATCCATTGATCGTGACTGCAAGTCAGTTTTTCAGTTTCCCGCATGTAACTCCTCCTTAATCGCTTGTCTCTTCAAAATGATGGCCAACCATACGTCCTGTAATGTTTTTGCCATATTCTGCCTATTGATAGCGGCCAGCCTGGTGAGCGGTGCGGTACATGGCCAGAATATTTTCCACCGGCGTATTGTCCTGAATGGCGTGGGTGGGCGCCAGCAGATAGCCGCCGCCGGGCATCATCGTCTCCAGGGTGGCGCGGACCGTCTCCTCCACCTCCGCCTCCGTACCGTAGGCCAGGGGGCCCGCGGTGGAAATACAGCCGTGAAAGGCCAGACGGTCTCCGTAGGTTTTCTTCAGATAAGCCGGCTCCATCTGCGCGGCCTCCGGCTGCAGAGTATCCACCGCGGAGACGCCCATCTCAATAAAATCCTCATAGACCCAGCTGGAGCTTCCGCAGGAATGCACCATCACCGGCTTATCGTAAGCCCTGGCCAGATCAATATACCGCTGATGGCGGGGACGCAGCACCTTCCGGTACAGCTCCAGACTGATCATGGGCGCCCTCTGGGTGCCAAGGTCCTCCCCCATCCAGACAAAGGTGATCTTGTCCGCTGCCCGCGCAAGCAGCCGCTCCCAGATGCCCAGCTCCATATCCAGGCGGCGGTCAATGTACGCCAGCGTGGCCTCATCCTCCATCATCAGATTGACCAGCGTATCCTCCATGCCCATCACCCGTCCGGTGGCGTTGATGATGTCCGCACAGCCCGCATCGCCGATATTGACGGCATACCCGTTCTCATAGTGCCGCTCGATATCCGCCACCGCCCGGTCATAGTCAAAATCATCCGGATTCGGCACCGGAAAGGCGGCGATCTTCTCCGGCTCGGCTCCCTCCAGGGGGAAATCGCAGAAATCCCAGTACCCGCCGTCCGCGTTGGGCGCCCAGCGCATCACATGGCCGTACACCGGGTCCACCCGCCGGTCCGGCCTCTCCTCAAAAAGCCGCGGCCCCTTGTATCCCGCGGAAACCGTGCGGATGTCCACACCCAGGGCCTTCAGCACACCCTCATAATCCTCGAGGGAGAGCCCCAGGCTTTGGGCCAGCCTGCCGTGCACGGCGGGATTGCTGGAATAGTCTACCGGCACCCGGTCCGGCTCCTGCCGATTTAAGGCGCACAGCACCCGCTCCCGGGAAGTCATGCTCCCCCTGTAGAGTTCGATTTTCATGTAAAAATCCTCCTTTGTCCTCTTTCAGGTCAAAATGCTCCTCCGCGCAATGCCGGCGGGATTGCCGCCGCCTTATGACAGATAGACATGCTTCGACCGTCTATCTTTTTTATATTATACCTGGGGCGTAAAGTCAATAAATATTCTGTGCTGCAGGACAGAAAATCTCCTGCAGCACTTTTCAAAGCAGCTTCCCATTGGGGGGACTCCTCATTTTACCGGCGTCTCTCTGAAAAGATCGATCTGGCCCGGCGGACCGGCATATGAGAAAATTGCAGCCTGCAAGAAAGCAGCGGAAACACTGGGACTTACCAGAAAAGAGATTAAAATGATTTTTTACGAAAATTCAAAGCGGATTTTTTACCGGTAAGCGCGCGTTTCCCCGCGAAGCCCTCCGTACCGCTCTCCTGGGTGAATGTGCGTTCTTTTTTGTTCCTCCCAAAATCGGAATTTCCGACAAAAAAAGGGGGCTGCCCGAAAGCAGCCCCCTTTTTTCCAAGTTTCATCTTCTTATGCTATTTTGGACTTTAATTCAGATACCTCGCGCTCCAG
>CALWDR010000195.1 GCA_944376745.1 uncultured Lachnospiraceae bacterium | reverse complement strand
ATACAATCCCCATACGCTTTATCGGCTAACCGTCCGCGAATTGGTACAATTGGAAATCATCAGATTCAGAGCAGCTCATAGGGCTGCTCTCTTTTTTTGACTGAATCAGATGCTTTCCTTAAGAATTGTAACGGAAATCAGAACATTTGTATAATTGATTTATTTCTGTTTTTGCTATAATTCATTTATTTTTTCTATAAATCCATTTCCATTTTTCACAAAATGCGGTATACTTATCGGTAAGGGGACTGTTTTCTCCGGGAACGACAACTCCATCTGCCGTTTCCGCTCCGTCCCCCGCAGCCACACAGCCCCGCCACAGGAGAATTTTAGGATGAATCAAGGAAAACTTTATTTCGACAATGCCAGCACCACCTTTCCCAAGCCGGAGGCCGTCCCGGCAGCCATGGCCGATTTTATCCGTCATCAGGGAAGCAATATCAACCGGGGGACCTACTCCACCGCTTACGAGACCGAGGAGCTGGTCTTTGAGACCAGGGAACAGCTCTGCCGGCTGTTCCATTTTCCCCACAGCAAAAATGTGGTCTTCACCGCCAACGTGACCACCAGCCTGAATCTGGTCCTGAAGGGCCTTCTTCGGCCCGGCGACCACATCCTGACCTCCTCCATGGAGCACAACGCCGTCATGCGGCCTCTAGCGCAGGTTGCCAGCGAGCTGGCTCCCCCTCCGCAGACCGCGGACTGCGCGGGCACAGTAAGGCAGAACGCGAACGCCGCTGGCGTCATGCGGCGGACCGCGGACGCTACGGATGCCATGCGGCGGCAGATCTCATTCACCCGGATTCCCTGCAGCGGCCTGGGAGAGCTTTGCACCGCCTCCATGGAGGCCCTTTTAACGCCCCGGACCAGAGCGGTGGTCCTGACCCACGCCTCCAACGTCTGCGGCACCCTGATGCCCTTAAAGGAGGTGGGGGATTTCTGCCGGAAGCACGGCCTGTATTTTATCGTGGACGCCGCCCAGACTGCCGGCGTCTTCCCCATTGACATGGAGGATATGAAGATAGACGCTCTCTGCTTTACCGGGCACAAGGGACTTCTGGGTCCCCAGGGAACCGGCGGCCTCATTCTCCGGGACCAGCTTGCCATGGAGCTTACCCCCCTGATCAGCGGCGGCACCGGCAGTCTCTCCCACCTGGAGGAGGTACCCGCTTTTCTGCCGGACCGTTTTGAGCCGGGGACGCTGAACCTGCCGGGGATCGTGGGCCTCCACGCCGCTCTCGCCTATCTGGAGGAGACGGGAGTGGAGCGGATCCGAAGCTGGGAGCTTGCCCTGACAGACTTATTTTTGAGGGAGGCAAAGGAGCTTCCGGGCATTCGGCTGATCGGAAGAACGGATATCGAGAACCGCGCCCCTGTGGTCTCTCTGCAAATGCGCGCCATGGACAACGCCGAGGCTGCCTTCCGCCTGGAGCAGGAATACGGCATTCTAACCCGGGTGGGCCTCCACTGCGCCCCAAACGCCCATAAGACCCTGGGCACTTACCCCGCCGGAACCATCCGCTTCTCCTTCGGGCATTTTAATAAGGAAGAAGAGATACACACGGCCCTCCGCGCCCTGGGCGCTCTGGCCAGCCGCTAAATTGACAGATACAGGAGAACAGCACATGGATTTCAGACAATTAGAAGCCTTCTGCGCCGTGGTGGAATGGGGCAGCTTTTCGGAGGCTGCCAGGCACCTTTACATCACCCAGCCCACCATCAGCAGCCATATCCGCACTCTGGAGACGGAGCTGAACGTCCGCCTCCTTGCGCGCACCACCAAGTCGGTGGCGCCAAGCCCGGAGGGAAAGCGGTTCTACGAGTACGCCAAAAGCCTCCTGCGCCTTCGGGAAAAGACTTTGCAGGAGTTCAACAAGACCACCCAGAACGTCATCCGGTTCGGCGCCTCCTCCATCCCCTCCGCCTACATCCTGCCGGAGCTGCTCTCCGCCTACCGCAAGAGGCAGCCCTCCCTGCTCTTTGACGTGGTGCAGTCCGACAGCCAGGGAATCCTGGACCGGATTTTAAGCGGCAGTCTGGACATGGGCGTCACCGGAAGCCCCGTCACCCAGGAAAACTGCTGCTGCAAGCCCATTTACCGGGACGAAATGGTCCTTGTGACCCCGGCCACCCCCGATTACCAGAAGCTGCGCCGGGAAAACTGTCCCCTGCGGCAGCTTCTCGCCTCCCCCTACCTCATGCGGGAGGACGGCTCCGGCACCAAGAAGGAGGCAGACCAGTTCCTGGAGACCCTGGGCCTTGACAGCGCCTCCCTCAACGTCGCCGCCCGCATGAACGACCTGGAATCCATCAAGCAGTCCATCATTTACGGGCTGGGCGTCTCCATCCTCTCCAAGAAGGTGACAAGGGACCTGGAGCGGGACAACCGGGTGCTGATCTTTCCCTTGACCCAGGGCGGGATCTACCGGAGCTACTACCTTGTATACCGGAAAAATAAGATTCAGAACAGGCAGATGTGGGAGTTTATTCAATTTGTGGAGGGGTATTACCGCTGAGAGATCATTCCATTTGCGGAGGGGTGCTGCCGTTGAGAAATCATTCCATTTGCGGAAGAACGCTGCCGTTGAGGAACAGCTCAATCTTCTGCCGGGCGATCCGCTCATTGCAATAAACAAAATGAAATTCTCCGCTTATCTTAAAATCCTCCACGTCGAAGGTGGCAAGATCCTGGCGGCTGCGCACCACCGGCTGGTAGGCAAAGGTGATGGCGCGGCTATTGGCGATCAGGCCGCAGATCACGGAGAAGCTGCTGACGGAAATACAGCGCTTGAAATGCTCCAGGGAAAATCCCCGGTCAGCGATGGCCTGGGTCAGCAGGGTCCTGGTGCCAGACAGCTTTTCCCGCACGATGATGTCCTCCTGAAAAATCTCTTCCAGCGTCACGGTTTTTCCCGCAAAGGGATGATCCTTCGCGCAGACCCCCACAAAGGCTTCCTTTTTATAAAGATGATACCCGTACCTGGATTTGTCAAAAACGCCTTCCACAATGGCAAAATCAAGCTGGGAGTGCTCCAGCATATACAGAAGATTTCCGGTATTGTCAATGGTAAGCTCCAGATTATGCCGGGGCGAGTCAAGAAACCGGCGTATCTGGGGAAGTATCACAAATTCCCCGATGGTCTTGGTGGCGCCGACGGACAGCTGAACGGAATCGCTGGGGATAAAGCGCCCGCGTATCTCCGCCTCCTCCGCCCTGACGCTGTCCAAGTACCTTTTCAACTGCTCCGCGTTCCTGGTCCTGTAAAGGGTGCGGCCATCATAGGCAAAAAGCTTGACGCCGTAGTAATTTTCCAGGTAATGGATATGCTGTGTGACGCCCGGCTGAGTCATATTTAATTTTTCGGCGGTCCTCCGGTAATTCATCTCGTCATAAAGAGTGAGAAAGGTATATACCCTGTAATCCAGCATTGCACCCTCCGCACATACTTTTCATGGGGTGGTGAAATTGTCAAATTTCACCACCCCATGAAAAGTAATCCCCCGCAACCGCCCGGATTCCTGAGCGGCTGCGATTATTTCAGTTTATTGGATGATAAAAAATGATAATTTGATTTTATCACGTTTGCGTGGTATAAACAAGAGAGAAGTAAAATATTTCCAACAAAAAAATCTTAAGGGGTGATACGTTTGAAAATTGTTGTGATTGGCGGCGTAGCCGCCGGAACAAAGGCGGCTGCCAAATTAAAACGTCAGGATCGAAGGGCGGAGGTGGTCGTCTACACCAGGAGCAGGGACATCTCCTACGCGGGCTGCGGACTTCCCTATTACGTGGGCGGCACCATCGAGACGCCGGAGGAGCTGATCGTCAACACGCCGGCGAAGTACACAGGACTTACCGGCGTTCCCGTGAGGACGGAGATGGAGGCGGTCTCCCTGGACGCTTCCGCCAGGACCGTGACCTTTGCAAACGGAGAGATCGTCTCCTACGATAAACTGATCATCGCCACCGGCGCGGTTCCTTTTGTTCCCAATATCGCCGGCACGGACCTGCCCGGCGTCTTCACCATGCGCACGCCCGAGGACGCCATCGCCCTGCGGGCCTATGTGGACGAGCAGAAATGCCGCAGCGCCGTGATCGCGGGGGCAGGCTTTATCGGCCTTGAGGTTGCCGAGAATCTTCTGGCAAAAGGTCTTAAGGTGACCGTTGTGGATATGGCCCCGCAGGTTCTGCCCAATCTGTTTGACCCGGAAATGGCCGACTACATCCGCCGTCAGCTTCAGTCCAAGGGGATTCGCGTGGTGACCGGCGCCGGCCTTGAAGAAATTACAGGAAGCGGGAGGGCCACTGGCGTCCGCACCGGCGTGGGAAGCTTTGAGGGCGACGCCGTGGTGCTCGCCATCGGGATCCGCCCGGCCACCGCATGGCTTGAGGGCTCCGGGATCGAGACGAACCGGGGCGCTATCCTGGTGGACAACCGTCAGCGGACAAATCTTGCGGACGTCTATGCCGTGGGCGACTGCGCCCAGGTCTTCAACCGGCAGACCGGCAAAGGTCAGTGGTCCGCCATGGGCTCCACCGCCAACATTACAGGCCGGCTTCTGGCCAAAAATCTCACCGGGGAGGACGCGCCCTACGGCGGATGCCTGGGCACCGGCGTGGTCCGGCTCACCGATTCCTTAAATGCCGGGCGCACGGGGCTTACGGAGGAGCAGGCGAAGGCCGAGGGCTATGACGTCATCACAGCCACCTGCGTCACCGACGACAAGGCCCATTACTATTCGGACGCCGCAAGCTTTATCACCAAGCTGATCGCGGACCGGACAACCCATAAGCTTCTGGGAATCCAGGTTTTGGGCGCAGGCACCGTGGATAAGATGGTGGATATCGCCGTTGTGGGAATTTCCGCCGGGCTGGCCCTTGAGGATTTTGATACAATGGATTTTGCCTACGCGCCTCCTTTCTCCACGGCGATCCATCCCTTCGTCCAGGCCTGCTACATACTGGAAAATAAGATCGCCGGCGCCTATGAGAGCATGACGCCCGGGGAATACCTTGCCGGAAAGGCCAGGGGCTATAAGATCATCGACGTCAGTCCCGCCCCCGCCATCCCCGGCGCCATGTGGGTAGACCTGGCAAAGGTAGACGGCCCCATCGACGGTCTCGCCATGGATGAGAAGCTGCTTCTGGTATGCGCCAGGGGCAAGAGAGGCTATTTCCTGCAGAACCGCCTGAAGGCCTATGGCTATACCAATACGCTTGCCCTGGAAGGCGGCCTCACCGTAAATCAGGTGAAGGTACAGTTTGAGGGCGGCGTGCTTCCCCCGGAGGAGATCAAGCGCGTCAAGGGGCTGGGGTGCCTGCGGGACAAACGCTATCCCGACGTCTTCAACGTCCGGGTGATCACCCGCAATGGACGGATCACCTCCAAAGAGCACCGCATCATCGCTGAGGCCGCCGAACGGTTCGGCTCGGGCGCAGTCACGATGACAACGCGCCTGACGTTGGAGATCCAGGGCGTAAAGTACGAAAACATCCAGCCTCTCATCGACTTTTTGGCGGAGCACGGCCTGTCCACCGGCGGCACCGGTTCCCTGGTGCGCCCCGTGGTTTCCTGTAAGGGAACCACCTGCCAGTACGGACTGGCGGACACCTTCGGCCTCTCCGAGAAGCTGCACGAAAAATTTTATGTAGGGTATCACGGGGTGACGCTGCCCCACAAGTTCAAGATCGCCGTGGGCGGCTGTCCCAACAACTGCGTGAAGCCCGATCTGAACGACCTTGGCATCGTAGGCCAGAAGGTTCCCATGATCAACTACGCCAAGTGCCGGGGCTGCAAGAAGTGCCAGATCGTGGAAAGCTGCCCCATCAAGATCGCGGAAGTTGTGGACGGCAAGATTCACATCGATCCCAAGGCCTGCAATCATTGTGGACGCTGCGCCGGAAAATGTCCTTTTGGAGCCCTTGAGGATTATCAATACGGCTTCAAGATCTATATCGGCGGGCGCTGGGGCAAGAAGATCGCCCACGGCATGCCTCTGACGAAGATATTTACCTCCGAGGACGAGGTGATGGAGGTGGTGGAGAAGGCCATCCTCCTGTTCCGGGACGAGGGGATCTCCGGCGAGCGCTTTGCCGATACGGTCAACCGCCTGGGCTTTGACTATGTGAACGAGAAGCTGATCAGCGGCAGCATTGACAAGGCCGCGATCCTCGGTAAGACCGTGAAGGGCGGCGCCACCTGCTGATTTTTTGAGGCTCCCGGGTCATACGTTTTCCTGTATGGCCCAGGAACCCCGGTATCACTTATATTTCCTGAAAGGAATCTGCCGGACTGCGCCAGAGCAGTGAAAGGGCTTTAAAACGAATTCCCACAGGCCATCCGATATCTGTGGGGATCGTATGCCCTTTTTCCGCCTGGCGCAGTCCTTTTTTCACCCAACGATACCATAGTCAAGGGATCACGATTGGCGGGAACACTCAGTGCGAAGCAATCTGTGGGTATCATTCGATGATTATATTATATATAGAGGTAAAAGGTTATGAAGAAAATTTTTGTTACACTTGTTTTGATTCTCATCTGCACCCTGTCCGCCTGCGGACAGAACTCCCCGGAGGACGCCGTATCCGGGGACACCGTCACATTTACCGACGCCCTTGACCGGAAAGTCTCCGTGAAGAAAGATCCCGAACGGGTGGCGGCGCTTCTGGGCAGCTTCGCGGACGTCTGGGTGCTGTCCGGCGGGTCCCTCTGCGCCGCCGCGGAGGACGCCTGGGAGGATTTCGGGCTGGAGCTGCCCGACGCGGTCAACATCGGAGGCGCCCACTCCCCCAGCCTGGAGCTGCTCCTGTCAGCTGACCCCGATCTGGTGATCGCCAGCGCCTCCACGTCCAGCAACGTGGAAATGAAGGATTCGCTGGAAGCGGCGGGTATCCCCGTGGTCTATTTTGACGTGGATAATTTTGACGACTACCTGCAAATGCTCGATATCTGCACCGACCTTACCGGAAGAAAGGATCTGTATGAGCAAAACGGCCTGGCTCTGCAGACGCAGATCGAGGCGGTGAAAACAAAATACGCGGAAAGCGGCGCAGACGACGAGGAGCGCAAGGTGCTTCTGCTTCGCACCTCCGCAAGCTCCGTCAAGGCCAAGGGAAGCCAGGGCACGATCCTGGGTGAAATGCTGGCAGATCTGGGCTGTATCAATATCGCGGACAGCGACGCCAGCCTGCTTGAAAATCTGAGCGTGGAGGCGGTCATCCGCGAAAATCCATATCACATTTTTGTCGTCTCCATGGGAAGCGACACCGAAGCCGCGGAGGCGTCCCTCAACGCCATGATGGAGGAAAATCCTGCCTGGAATACGCTGGAGGCGGTGGAGGAGGGCAGATTCCATGTGATGGATAAAACACTGTTCAATCTGAAGCCCAACGCCCGCTGGGCAGAGGCATACGAGGATCTCTATGAAACACTTACGGAAAAATAAGCTTGGTCCCATCTACGCTGCCGCCATCGCCCTGCTTTTGCTCTCCATTCTGCTGGGCCTGTTCCTTGGCGCCACGGAGGTTGGCTTTGCCGACGTCCTGAAAGCGCTGTTTCATGGAGACACGGACAGCCCCCAGGCCAAGATCTTATGGTTCGTGCGCCTTCCGAGAGTCGCGGCAGGTCTTTTGTGCGGCGCGGCCCTCGCCGTGTCGGGGGCGGTGATCCAGGGCGTGCTTGCCAACCGGCTTGCGTCCCCCAGCATCATCGGCGTCAACGCAGGGGCCGGACTTGCGGTAACTCTCTGCGCCGCCTTTGGCATCGTGGGCGGGTGGCGCTTATCCCTCTTTGCCTTTCTCGGGGCATTTCTCACCGTCATGCTGGTGAGCCTCGGGGCAAAGAAATGGGGCGCCTCCAGGGGAACGGTGATCCTGATGGGAGTTGCCTTAAACGCCCTGCTGGGCGCGGTTTCCGACACGGTAACCACCTTCGTGCCGGATGTGAGTATTCTAAGCAGCGCCTTCAAGGTGGGAGATTTTGCCTCCGCCACCTATGTAAAGCTCATCCCGGCTGCCGTTGTCATACTTGTGTCGCTGCTGTTTTTAAATACCCTCTCCAATGCCCTTGACGTGCTGACGCTGGGGGAGGAAAACGCCAAAGGACTGGGGATGAACACGGAGCTTACGCGCGTCCTGTTTCTGATCTTCGCCGCCCTTCTGGCGGGCGCGGCGGTGAGCGTGGCGGGACTTTTGTCCTTTGTGGGCCTTCTTGTACCTCACGCGGTCCGGCGCGTCGCCACCACCCAGTCGCGCCACCTTCTGCCGCTGTGCGCTCTGGTGGGGGCAGGCTTTGTGACCCTCTGCGACACCCTGGCGCGCATCATTTTCGCCCCCTATGAGCTGCCGGTTGGGATCATCATGGCATTCCTGGGAGCGCCTTTCTTTCTCTTTATTCTCATCAAAGGAAAAGGAGGACACAGCCGTGCTTGATATTCTCATCAAAGGTAAAGGAGGACACAGCCGTGCTTGAACTGAAAAATGTATCCGCCGGATACGGAAAAACGGAAATTCTGCATGACCTCTCCATCGGCTTTGGGAAAAACAGGCTGACCAGCATCATCGGCCCCAACGGCTGCGGAAAGAGCACGCTCCTAAAGGCGGCTCTTGGCATGCTGCCCCATACCCAGGGGGAAATTTCCATCGATCATGTGAGTCTGTCCGCCCTGAACCGAAAGGCCATCGCAAAACAGGTCGCCTATCTGGCCCAGGGCAGAGACACCCCGGATATGACCGTGGAGCAGATGGTGCTTCACGGCAGATTTCCCCATATAAGCTATCCCCGGCAGTACGCCAGCCGGGACCGGGAGATCGCGGCGTCGGCCATGGACCAGGCGGGAGTTTTGGAATTTGCCCACAAGCCGGTGTGCGCCCTCTCCGGCGGCATGCGCCAGAGCGCGTACATCGCCATGGCTCTCGCCCAGGAGACGGACTACATCCTCCTGGACGAGCCCACCACCTACCTGGATATCTCCCATCAGCTCGACGTCTTGAGACTGCTGCGCAGCCTTGCGGACGACGGCAGGGGGATCGTCGCCGTCATGCACGATCTCCCTCTGGCCTTTCGGTTCTCTGACCGGGTGGCAGTGATGGACAAGGGCAGGATTTTCGCCCACGGGACCCCCGAAGAGATCTGCGTAAGCGGCCTTGTGGAGCAGATCTTCGGGGTGCAGCTCCGCCGGGAGGGGGAGGAATATTTTTATAAATATTAAGCATCTGGCAAAAAACAGGCTGGACGGACATCAGGCGCAGAAGGGCGCCAGCTCAAGGCGGACAAAGTACCCCTGCTCGTGACCGCACACAGGACAGTTTTTCGGGGCCTCCTTTGCCTCCAGGACAAACCCGCATTTCAAACACATCCATTTTGTCTCCACCTCGGACACAAAAAGGCGGTTTTCCCTCAGAAGCTTCGCGAAGGTCCCGAAGCGGTCCCCGTGAAGCTTTTCGATCTCCGCGATCATATGGAAAGCCCCCGCCACCTTCTGAAAGCCCTCCTGCCTGGCTGCTTCGCCGAACTTCTTGTACACGTCGTCATGCTCCTCGTACTCGTTGTGCTGGGCCATTTCCAGCAGCCGCTCCACCTTGGGGCTTAGATCCACCGGATAGCCGCCTTCGATCTGGATGGTCTCCCCCGCCAGCTCCTTCAAATGATTGTAGAACACCTCCGCGTGCTCCCGCTCCTGGTCCGCGGTGAAGGTGAACACCTGCTCGATGACATACAGCCCTTTCTGGTTGGCCTGATAGGCGGCGAAGGTGTAGCGGTTCCTGGCCTGGCTCTCCCCGGCGAAGGCCTTCATCAGGTTCTTCATTGTCTCGCTTTGTTTCAAATCTACTGCCATGGAATGTTCCTCTCTTTGCTTTTTTTCCATGGTAGTATGCGTAATATTTGAAATGTCATACTGCATAACAATATTACCGTTTACAAAAACCGCAGGTCTATTTTATACCTGACCCCTGGCATACTGTCCGGCACCGTCATTTTCACCGTCCTGAACCCGCCAGGCAACGGAACCGGTTTAAGCGTAGTACATTACTGATATCGTCTTGAATACAAACAGATTTTTTACGGATCTCCGATGGTGCAAATGCCTCCCCATAATTTATACAAACATAATAGGCTTCTTTATAATTGTAAGTCATCTGCCAAAAAGGATATTTAATGATCCCCGGCGTATTCATTCCAACGCCAAGTTCTAAAAAGAGCATCTGCTGTTCTCTGTGTCTGCGGATAAAATCTGCGTATCGTTCACTCGCCCGATACCAGCCTTCATCCTGGACAAAAGTATCGTCTGCCCTTAAATTCATTGTCATCGGTCTGCCGCAGACAGGACAGTGGGGAATAAGCTCTGTCGGTATTTTCATATCAGCCTGCTGTTCAACCATTGCACGAATAACCGCTTCATTATCATAAGTGCTGTTATGGCAGGGGACACTGCATTGAAAAAGGCCATAATCCCCCTGTGTATAGAACAATCTGTGTTTATCAAAACCTGCTTTTTGAAATTGATGGTCCACATTTGTAGTCAGGACAAAGTAATCCTTATCTTTCACAAGCTCAAAAAGCCTTTTGTATGTTCCGTTATCCACGTCCGCATATCGGTTTATGAAAACATATCTTGACCAGTATGCCCAATGCTCTTCCTGGCTGGAAAAAGGGAAAAAGCCGCCTGAATACATATCTTTCAAGCCATATTTCTGAATAAAATCAGCAAAATGATCTTCAAACCGCTTTCCCGTATACGTGAAGCCCGCCGAGGTGGAAAGTCCCGCACCTGCGCCGATCACAACGGTATCTATCTTTTGTAAAAGTTCTTGGAACCGCTGTATGTTATCCGAGGAGTTCCCGGTAAATGTCATAATCCTCTTGTTTGAAAACATTAAATACCACCTTCTCTATACGTGTATCCGTGTTCAGATAATCCTTAACTGTCTGTACCGCAATTTCTGCCGCCTTTTTCTGTGGGAAATGAAATTCTCCTGTGGAAATACAGCAGAAGGCAATACTTTTCAGTCCGTTATCTGCCGCAAGCTCCAAGCAGGATTTATAGCAGCCTGCGAGCTGCCTGCAATGGTTATCCGTCAGGCGTCCTGATAGGATCGGTCCGACAGTGTGAAGCACATATTTAGAAGGCAGATTATACGCAGGTGTAATTTTTGCTTTTCCTGTTGGCTCGTCGTATCCCTGTTCGTTCATAATCTTATCGCAAGTCAAACGGAGCTGTATGCCGCTTACGCTGTGAATCATGTTGTCCACGCAAGAATGGCAGGGTACGAAACATCCCCTTAAAGCACTGTTGGCCGCATTTACGATAGTATCAATTTTTAGCGTTGTAATATCTCCACGCCATAGTACCAGACGGCGATCAAGGGATGACGCAGGCAGTGATGCGCTGTCTGTAACTCCTTTTCCCGCGACTTCTTCACTTAAATACTCGTCCTGAATTTTAAGAAACTCATCGCTTATCGGGCGTGGAGCGCGAATATTCATCAGACTTCGGAGAAGCCTTTTCTGCTGCTCCTCATTGTCCGGTATTTCCATATCACTGGATTGCTGCTCAACCTCGGAATATGGAAGCCGCTCTCGAAGCAATTCCTGAATGAGATAGAGCCGCCTTTCTGTTTGTGTCATATTATCCCCGCTTTCTGACTGCCTGCACCGGGCAATTCTCGTAACAGTTCCCGCAATGAAGGCAATGCTCCTGCCGGATCACATAGGGCTGTCCTTCAGAAATACACCGCTGGGGGCAGTTTTTTATGCAGGTTCCGCATCCGATACAGGCATCGGTGATCTGATACCCCTTTTCCTCTGCCTTCCCGCTGCCGATCACATAGGTTTCTCTGAAAATGGGATTGACGCCAAGATGGAAATATTCAATCTCCGCGTCCCTGATCTCAAATACAATACCGATATTTCTGGTTTCCCCAGGGTACACATTGGAAAGATAGGGCTGCTCTGAAAAAATGGTGTCGATCCAATGTTTCTGTTCCTCTTCCTTTGCCGGCACAGCCTTTGCGGACAGGCGGATCATTTCTTTATACTTTGTATATCCGAGCACCTGTACCCGGCCATCAGCAAGCAGCTCTTTGCAGAACTCCTTTCCTCTTGCCGTGAAAAAGTACATGGCGTCCGGTTCATAGTGGATGGCGCTGATGTTGCGTATCTGGGGATTTCCTTTTTCATCCACAGTCGCAAACGCCAGAATGCCCACATATTGCAGTTTCTTCAAACAGGTTTTTGCGTCCATACTCTATTCCTCCGTTCTCATTTCTTTGGCGCTGTATTATTTCGGATCATCGGCAATTCTTGGCTGTTCTCTGGACACATAGCTTGTGGCTGTAGCCATGTGCGGATTGGAACTGGCCCGCTTGATTTTTCCCAAACGCCGGATCGCACGCCGGTGCAGGATTGTCTGCATCGTTTCATTCATATCCATTTACCTCCTTCCAGCACTGGGGATCGGCTGCATAGAAGTTCCCGTCTTTGCCGCTGGCAACCGCAGGGCAGCCCCGGCACCAGGCGAGAAGTTCGCATTTGGAGCATTTCTCAAACTTCGTGTAATCGCGGTACTGTTCCATCTGGCAGACCCATACATCCGCAAGCCTGTCCTCAAAGACATTTCCTACCTTGCTGTTCTGTACCCGGCGGCAGGCGTAAATATCGCCGGTGGGCAGGATCGTCAGATGGCAGTTGCCGCAGTTACAGCCGCCGTAAATCATGCCTTCCTCCACCGTTTCGGGGATTTTGAATGTCCCGGTTTCATATTCATACAGCGTCCACAGATGGTCTTTTTTGTTAAAGTAGGTCTCGCAGCCAGCCGCCTCATATTCCCTGAATTTTTTATCACAGTCGGCCAGCAGTCTGCGGTAGCGCATTGGCTCGATCCCTACGTCCTTCTCCTCGCTGGTGGGACAGTAACGGGCAAACGCAAAGACATTTGCCCCGGCCTTTACCACAGCGTCGATGATATCCGGGACTTCATCAATATTTGTGCCGGATACGGTAGTCATGATCACGCTTCTGATCCCGGCCCGGTTGATACAACCGATTTTTTCCAGTGTGATGTCGAAGCTGCCCGGTTTGCGGAACCAGTCGTGGGTTTCCCGCATCCCATCCAGGGAAAGCTGATATTTCTCACAGCCGTATTCCTTCAGCCTCCGGCAGACTTCATCATTCAGATGGAAAGGATTTCCGAGAATGGTGAACGGAATATGATTTTCTTTCATCAGCCCCAGCAGTTTCCAAAAATCCGGGTGCAGGATCGGGTCGCCGCCCGTGATATAGAAATAAGGCAGCCGGTCATATACCTTGCAGAAATCCAGACAGTTGTAAAAAGTATCCTGCATCTGCCCCCATGTCATGGAATCCAGCTTTTTGCAGTTATCTTCCGAGAAAATGTAACAGTGCTTGCACCGCTGTTCACATTGGTCCGTAATGTGCCACTGAAAAGAAAAATATTGTCTCATCACCGATTACCTCGCTTCTCTTGATATATATTAAAATCGGATGTCTCCGAGTAACATTTCAGATGTTCCCGGCGGCTTCCTTCCCGCCGGGAACCGTTTTCATGAGGATAGAACCGCTTACTTGTCGCCGGCGCCGCAGGCAGAACCACAGGCGGAATGCTTTTCCTCCGGCTTGTCGGCTGCACCACAGGCCGAGCCGCAGGCAACCGGGGCTTCGGCGGGCTTATCGGCTGCCCCGCAGGCAGCCGGAGTTTCGGCGGGCTTATCGGCTGCCCCGCAGGCAGAACCGCAAGCGGCAGGCTTTTGCTCTGGCTTATCGGCTGCCCCGCAGGCAGAACCACAGGCAGTCGGAGTTTCGGCGGGCTTATCGGCTGCCCCGCAGGCAGAACCGCAGGCAGCAGCGGGAGCCGCTTCCTTTTTCTTGTTCCATCCGAAAAGATTTGAGAGTGCCATAATTTTAACCTCCATTCCTATATTCAGTGGACTATGCCGCCCTCTGTACTTCTCATTGTACAGTTTTTTTTAAGCCTTTCAAGTAAGCACTTTTTTGTAACCCAGTTACCTTTTTGTAACTTTTGCGTTATTTCAGGCATGGGGAGGAAAAAGAGAGAAAAAATTTTTCATCTGTGGGTCACACTTGATTTTATAGGCAGATAACCTTATAATTTGACTTTTTAAATTTGGACGAAGGAACATTATGGAGGGATAAACATGCTGAAGAAAGAAGAACTGCCCGCTTGTCCTGTTGCCAGGAAGACGGTATCATCACACGGACGGTCTATCCGGAAGTCCCTCCGAGAGTGGAATATTCTTTAAGCGAGCTGGGAGAGTCCATGCGCCCTATCATCAAAGCAATGGAACAGTGGGGCTTAGATTATAAGGCGCAAAAGGGCCAATAGCCTGAATCATTTATGAAAAAGTCAAATAACCGGTCATAGGGCAGGAACTTTCCCGCCGCCCTTTTCCATAACACAAAAGGCTTTCCTCACCGCCGAAACAGCAACCCCATCAGGCTTCCTCCGCCTCACCGCCGAAACAGCGACCTCATCAGGCTTCCTCCGCCTCCCGCTGCGTAATTTCCAGAATAATTCACCACATCCAGGCTGCTGTACCAGTATTCGCTTCCCTCCGAGAGGCCGGAAAGAATTTCCACATTTTCCCCGTCCGACAGACCGGTGGTAACCTCTATAAGGCCGCCGAAGGTCTCCGTCTCCTCATCATAGCTGGTATACACATAGACGCCGGATTCTTCCTCCACCAGCGCCTCTTCCGGGATCAGCCCTCCACCCGCTTTTCCACGATTCCGCCGACGGCTTTGCCATCGCTTAAGGTCACGGTGACCTCCTCGCCGACAGACAGGCTCTCAGAGGAGATCTCCGCGGCCATATATCCGTCCAGGGACAGCAGCAGCAGCGCGCCGTGCTCGTACATAGCCGTCACAATGTCATCTTCCTCCTCCACATAGATCATTTTCACCCGTCCGTCTACGCTGGCGGTCACCCGCTGGCTGATCTCATCCTCCGCCGCCTCCTTAAGCTCCTCGTCCAGGGCGTCCAGGGCCTCCTGTTTTCCGCCATGGCGGTGAGCAGGGAGGCGTTGGTCACGGTGGCGATCAGGTCGCCCTCCTCCACGGTGTCTCCCTCCTCCACATAGTAATCCGCTATCTCCAGGGCACTCAACATGGTCAGGCTCTCCAGATCCTTCTCCGCAAGGGTGCCGGAGCCGGAAACGGTGGTGCTGATGCTGCCCGTGGTTACCTCCGCGGAGCTCACCTCATTGCCGTCGGAGGCCTCCACCTGCCTGGCAACGCTCTTTCGCAGCACCGTCACTCCGAAGACAACCGCGATCAGCAGGATCGCCACCACAGAGCTCAGGGTGATGATATATTTATACTTCCTCCGTCTCCGGGCCTTTCTGTGCATTTCGATCAACGGATCGTCCGTGGTAGATGTCTGATGTTTCTTCATGCTTTCTAATCTCCTTCTCTGTTTTAAACAGCACATTATTTTGCCGAAACTTTTTTGATTATACCTTGGATTGCTTAAATGGAGTTAAAATCTGAAAGGGAATTTTTCTGAAAAACTGAAGCTTGAAAAATTTTCGATAAAAACCCGAATACCGGAAGGCACGTTCTATGCAAAAGCGGTCAAATTTGAAAAATCCGATTAAATAAACTGCCTGAAACTTTGGAAAAGTCTACTTTTGCAAAGTCAGCACATGCCTAAATATTATACATCAAATATATCAGAAAATACGTCATTTTTCAATACCAAACGGGGAAAATCCTTTGTTTGTCAGCCCACTTTTTCCCACTTTGCAAAAGTAGACGATTGCAAAGCCGGAAAATCTGAATGCGTATCGGAGGAAACGAGATGAAAAGACTAAAAAAAGTATGGGCTGTGTTGTTGTGCCTGTGCATGGCTGTTACACTCTTACCCATGACAGCATTTGCAACAGAAAATTATGGCATTACTGTGAACGGGGTAGCGGTCACAGATGAAAATGCAGACGATGTGCTAAACGATGGCACTGTCTCTTATGGCGCAGAGACGAACACGCTGAAGCTGAAGGACGCGGCGATAACAGGCGATTTTAGCGGCTCCGCCGCAATCCAGTCATCGAAAGATAACTTAACAATCATGCTGGAGGGGAAAAACACAATAAGTTCTAAATGGTTCGGGATCCTCTCCACCACAGGCACATTGACTTTTCAAGGGGCAGGGACACTTACGCTCAACACTGAAAAGGACGCTGTAAGAGCTGCGGAAATTATCATTGACGGAATTACATTGACAACAACACCGGAAACGAATGGATGCGCTCTATATGCATCGACAGATTATGATTCGAATAAGGGGTCGGTCAATATCCAAAACGGCGCCAATGTAACCTCGGGTTCTAAAGACTTTGCAATCTTTGCAAACGGAAATACGGGAATTACCATTTCAGGAAGCACCGTAACTGCTGATGTGGAATATGACGGAAATGTTATTTATGCGTCAGGGGTAATGAAATCGGACAGGCAAAAGGCCACGATTGGGGCGAGCCGGTGTGGAACTGGTCTGACGACGGGAAAACAGCTTCCGTGACTTTCACCTGCGAGAAGGATAGGACGCATACTCAAAGCCCGGAGGTTGAAATCACAAACGCAGTAAAAACTCCCGCCACTTGTACCGAAATGGGAACAACTGCCTATACGGCGAAAGTAACCTTTAACGAGCAGGAATACACCAGCACAAAAAATGTGAAAGACATTGCCATGACAAGCCATACCTTCCAGAACGGCGAATGTACGGTCTGCCACGAGAAAGACCCGGATTACCAAAAGCACGAAATACAGGGCGGCACATGGGAACAAGGCAGCAATGACGGTATTTCTGTTTCCGTTCCGCCGGAAATCGGAGAGGTGACAAAAGTTACTGTTGACGGTACGGAACTGGTAAAAGATACCGATTACACCGTGGAAAACGGAAAAGTTATCATCAGGCCGGAGGTATTGGACAAGCTGGAAAACGGCAAACATTCCATCCTCATCAACGGCGAAAGCGGTTATATAAAAACGTTCGTAACCGTCCAGAAGAAAGCGGAACCTTCCGAACCGGCTGACGATGTTCCGCAGACAGGAGATACCAACAATCCTGCCTTGTGGGTTGTGTTCCTTCTGCTGGCTTCCGGCAGCTTGGCGGGTATCGCCCTGTATGCCAGAAAGCGCAAAACAAATTAAATCATAGCCCTTTGCACCGGCTCCCTCTCAGGGAGCCGGTTTTTCTATCCCCTGTCAGTATCCGGCATACTAAATACAGGAAGAATACTCTAGGGTCAATCCTTCTCTTCCGGCTCCCTGTTGATCTTCCGAAACTCATTAAAATCATGAACCAGCTCCTTCAGGCACCAGATCTGATTGTCAAAGACCCCAGCCCGGTAGAGGTTGATGAGGATCATCCCGATGGGAACCGCGACGATCATTCCGATGACGCCGCTTAGCTTAAAGCCGATAAACATGAAGATCAGCGTGGCCAGCGGATTCATGCCGATGGAGTCTCCCACCAGCTTGGGCTGGATCACCTGCCGCACCACCTGGGTGACCACATAGAGAAGGATCAGCGCGATGGCCATCCGATAATCCCCGGACAGGATCTTGATGATGGCCCAAGGCCCCAGCACCGTCCCCGTGCCGAAGAAGGGCAGCATATCCAGGAAGGCGATGATGAAGCCCACCAGCAGGAAATAGTCCACCTTCAGGATCATCAGCCCGATGATCACGATAATGTACACCACCACCATGATCTTTAACTGAGCCTTAAAATAGCCGCCCACCACATGCTTTAGATCCTTGAGCACGGAGATCACATTTTTCTGGATGGACTCGGGCATGTGGGCGTTGACCATGGCATAGATCTTGTCCCGGTCCGCCGTGAAAAAGTAGGCCGACAGGATGCTCATGATAATGCCGATCAGGGTTCCTGGCACATTTTTGGCAAAATTGCTGGCCGCCTCGAAGGTGGGCTCCCCGATGGCCTGGGCGAGACTGCCCAGATAGGTGGTCAGACTGGCCGTCAGCTCAAAGATCGTATCCTCCACGTTCCCCGGAAGCCGCTCCAGAAATCCTCTCAGATTGTCCCCGATGGTCTCAAATTCCTCCGACAGATTCTCGTAAAAATCCGGGAAGTTTTTAATAAAATCCACGACCTCCTCTGTGATTTTCAGCCCCGCCAGATAGAAGAGCAGGATCACCAGGGCCAGCACGCCGATGATGATGATCATGGAGCCATGCTTGCGGACGATCTTCAGCCTTTTTTCAAAAAAGCGCACCACCGGATTGGCGATCCAGGAGATCAGATAACCCACCACGAAGGGCATGAAAAATACCACCAGCTTGGGCGCGAAATACAAAAACACCACAATGGTGAGCACGCCGACCAACAGATTTGCAAATATCTTTAAATATTTTATGGACTTTTTCATACCACCACCCCTTTATCTCAATGGTACTGCCGCTTCTCTACTCCATATTTTCTGCCAAGCTCCGCCACCTTCTTGTCGTAGGCCGCCCGCTGCTTCTGGTTGATCAGTTCCTGATGGATCTGGCCTCTGGCCTTCTCAAAGGGCGTCTCGCTGCCCTCCTTCTTGTCCTCCACCCAGATCAGGTGATAGCCGAACTGTGTCCTCACCGGCCCGATGAGAGTGTGAAGCTCCCCGCCGAAGGCCGCCTTCTCAAATTCCGGCACCATCTGGCCCCTGGAGAAATAGCCCAGATCGCCGCCCTGCTCCTTGGAGGGACAGGTGGAATACTCCTTGGCCGCGTCCGCGAAGCTCTTGCCGCCCGCGATCTCGTCCGCCACCTTTCCCGCCAGCTCCTCGCTGTCCACCAGGATATGTCTGGCGGATATCTGGGGCCCCTTGACAAACTGGTTTCTGTGGGCCTCGTAGTAGGCTTTCTCCTCCTCCGGGGTCACGGATACCCCCTCCACGGTCCGGGTAGCCGCCATATGGCTGGCCAGCTCCACCCGCATATTTTCAAGCGTGGTCTTATACTCCTCGCTCTCCATGATCTTTTCCTCCTCCGCCATCCTGGCGAAAAGATGAAAAGCGATCAACTGCTCTAACACCTGCTCCCTGGCCCTGGGATCTGACAGATACACCTGCTGCTCGGGCGGATACTTTTGGATCAGCCCCAAAAGCTCCTCCTCCGTAATCTCATGTCCGGCGGCTACCGCCAAAATTTTTTCACTCATAGGAATCCCCTTTCGTTTCAGGTCCCAAAGTCATGGGTTTTCATACGGACATGACTTTTTGAACCTATCATTTTATTGTAAATATTTTCTGCCGTAAAAATAAGTAGCAAAATACAAAATCGACGCGATGATGACAATGGTGGGCCCGGTGGCCACGTTGGTGTAATAGGAGATGATCAGCCCCAGCACCCCAGAAAACATGGAGAACAGCACCGCAAAAAAATGATATTCCCGCAGGTTCGCGGACAGGTTCCTGGAAGCCGCCGCCGGCAGGATCAGCAGGGCGTTGATGATGAGTATCCCCACCCATTTGATGGACAGCATCACGATCAAAGCCACCAGCACCGCGAACAGATATTCCAGCAGGGTCACCGGAATCCCCTTGCTCTTGGCCAGGCTCCGGTGCAGGCTTAAGGCTTGCAGGCCGTTGCTGCACAGGCACCAAAACACCAGCGTCACCAGGAAGATCACCAGCAGATACAGGATCTCCTTTCGGGTAATGCTTAAAACGTCTCCCACCAGCAGGCTGGAATACTGGCTGAAATTGCCGCCCTTTGAGAGGATCGCCAGTCCCACGGCAATGCTGAAGGAGGAAAATACGGAGATCACCGTGTCGGTATTTGCCGTATTCCTGCTGCTGATCTTATTGAGCAGCAGGGCGAACACAACGGCAAACAGGACCATGGACAGGTTGGTGTCCTGCACCCCGAACACTACGCCCACGGCGATCCCCGTCAGGGCGCTGTGCCCCAGAGCGTCGGAGAAAAAGGCCATTTTCCGGCTGACGATCATGGTGCCCAGCAGGCCGAACAGGGGCGTAATGATCAGAATCGCCGCAAAGGCCAGCTTCATAAAATCAAACTGAAGCCAGGAAAAGATATCCCTCATCTTTGGCCGCCTCCTTCCGCTTGCTGTCCGCCGCGTCGGGCCCCATCCCCGGTAAGGGACCCGACGGCCTTATCCGCATCCCCGATAAGGGCCCCGGCGGTCTTACCGGCATCCCCGATAAGGGCCCCGGTTCCGAATACACGCTGAAACTCCGCGCTGGCGTAGACCTCCTCCACCGTCCCCTGCTTTAACACCTCCCGGTCCAGCAGGATCACCCTGTCCGCGTATTCTGCCACATAAGAAAGATCGTGGGAGATCAAAATGATCGCCAGATCAAATTCCTCCTTCAGACGGTGGATGGCCTGATAAAACACTTCCATGCCGTTCTGGTCGATGCCGGACACGGGCTCGTCCAGCAGAAGCAGGTTGGGCTCGTCCATGACGGCCATGGACAGAAGCACCCGCTGCAGCTCCCCGCCGGACAGGTTGCAGACCTGCTTGTCCAGCAACTCCTCCGCCTGGAAGATCTCCAGATACTCCCGGATCCTGGCAGCCAGCTTTCTGCTCTTTTTTAAAAATACCGGCAGCCTGCTCTGACAGCAGGCGATCATATCGTACACGCTCACCGGCGTGTACTTGTCCACATTCAGGGACTGGGGCACATAGCCCACCCGAAGCCGCTGCATGCGCCCGTCCTCGGTATTCTTAAACTCAATCTGACCGCTGTGGGGCACATCCCCCAGGATCGCCCGCATCAGCGTGGATTTTCCGGCGCCGTTTTTGCCGATCAGAGCGTTTAAGGAGCCGCAGTGGATGTGAAGGTTTATATCCCGCAGGATCTCCTGCTCCCCGATGGTCACCGAAAGGTGCTGAATCTTAATGCAGTGGAGGCCGCAGGGCTTTCTTCTTCCGCCGGATGCCGCAGGCCTCCCGCCATCCTCCGGCCCCGAAGCGTGCCGCCGCACATTCTTTTTTCTTTCCCTCATGCTAATCTCTCCGTTCCACTCCGGTCACCGCCACCTCAATGTCCTCCGGACCTTGCGCGCTCTTTGCACCGAAGGCCTCCCGCAAAATCTCCAGATTGCGCTCCATTCCCCGCAGCCAGCTGTCCGCCGCGCCGCCGTCCGCCGGGGCCCCGTCCTCTGCTTCACCCTTTTTTGCGCCGCCCGCCGGGGCCCCGTCCTCTGCTTCGCCCTTTTTTGCGCCGCCCGCCGGGGCCGAGGTATCACTCTCCGCCCGTGTCAGGGTATCGAGATAATAGACCTTGCAGTCCGTCTCTGCCTCTATGGTATCACCCATATCCCTTCCGTACAAGGCCTCCGCCAAAATAATTTGTATCTTTTCCCGTTCAATCAGCTCCATCAGGTCCGCCACCTCCCCGGCGCTGACCTGCCGCTCCTCGTCCAGGTTCAGGATTCCCTCCACGATCAGGCCGTAATCCTCCGCCAGATAGGCGAATGCCTCATGGAACAGGAGCACGGGCTGGCCCTGGGTCATGGCCTTCAGGCTCTCCGCCTCCGCCGCAAAGTCATTGATCTTGGACAGGTAGGCCTCCGCCTGCGCCTCATAATAAGCGGCATGAGCCGGGTCTGTCTCCATAAGTCCGTCCCGGATGGCCGCGATCTGCTCCCGGTAGTGTCCGATGCTCATCCAGGCGTGGGCGTTCTCGGAATGGGCATGGCCGCTTTCCTCCTCCGCAGCGTGGGCGGCATCCTCCGCAACGGCAGAGGCGGCATCCTCCGCAACGGCAGGGGCAGTTTCCTCCTCCGCAGCGTGGTCTCCGCTGAAAACCGCCGCCCCGGCGTCAATGATCGCCAGTCCGGGGTATTCCCTGGCCGCCTCCGTAAGGAAGCTCTCCATCCCGCCCCCGTTGATGACAAACACATCCGCCTCGGACAACAGCCGCATATCCTCCGGCGTCAGCTGAAAATCATGGAGACATCCGGTCTGGGGCTCGCTTAGATTTTCCACCGTCACGCCCTCACAGCCTCCGGCCACATTGAGGGCCGCCACATACATAGGATAAAAGGAGGTCACTACCAACAGCTCCTCCTTCCTCTCCTCTGCTTCCAGACGCCCGTAGCCCCAGGTAAAGCCCAGGCCCAGAAGGGCCGTGACTGTAAGGAGCAGCGTCACAAACACATATTTATTCTTCATCTTCACGCCCCTCCGGTATCAGGAAATCTCCGCTTCCTCCCCCAGGACCAGCCGGTCCATCACCTGCCAGATCTCCTCCCGGCCCTGCTTGGTCTGGGCGGAAAAGGGGATGATCTGGGTGCCGGGCTTTACCGAAAGCCCCGTGCGGATCAGCTTTAACTGCTTTTGCACCTGACTGCGGTTGATCTTGTCCAGCTTCGTGGCGATGATGATGGGGTCATAGCCCTGATAGGAGATCCACTCATACATCTGCCTGTCGTTGGCCGAGGGCTCATGGCGGATGTCGATGAGCAGAAACACGGCTTTCAGCTGTTTTGACCCGTGGAGGTAACGCTCGATCATCTGCCCCCACTTCTCCTTTTCGCTCACGGATACCCTGGCGTAGCCGTAACCCGGCAGATCCACCAGGTACATGGCGTCGTTGATGTTGTAAAAGTTGATGGTCTGGGTCTTTCCCGGCTGGGCCGAGGTCCGGGCCAGGGACTTGCGGTTCATAAGCCCGTTGATCAGGGAGGATTTCCCCACGTTGGACTTTCCCGCAAAGGCGATCTCCGGCCGGGTATTTTGGGGCAGCGGGCTGGTGATGCCGCACACCGTCTCCAGATTCACTGATTTTATTACCATTTTTCCCTCCTGTATCGGCGGCGGCGCCAGGCTTAGGTAGTCCGGGCGCCCCCCTTCGGAAGACGCCGCCCCTGCGGCAGCAGCGCCGCCTCTACGGCAATACGCCGCCCTTACGGCAGCAGCGCCGTCCTCAACACGTCTTCCATGGTCTCCACATAGACGATCTCGATGCCCTTCTTGATCTCACTGGAAATCTCCGCCACGTCGGCCTCATTTTTCCTGGGCACGCAGACCGTGCGGATGTTGGCGTTCTTGGCCGCCAGTATTTTTTCCTTGAGGCCGCCGATGGGAAGCACGCGTCCCCGGAGGGTGATCTCCCCGGTCATAGCCACGTCCGAGCGCACCTTGCGCCCGGTGATGGCCGACAGCATGGCCGTGGCCATGGTGATGCCGGCGGAAGGCCCATCCTTGGGCACAGCGCCCTCCGGGATGTGGATGTGAAGATCGTGCTCCTGGAAAAATTCCTTTGAGATCCCGTAGCTCTCGCTGACGGAGCGGATGTAGCTGATGCCCGCCTGGGCGGATTCCTTCATCACGTCTCCCAACTGTCCGGTGAGCCGGAACTCCCCTTTGCCCGGCATGATCTTCACTTCGATCTGCAGGGTATCGCCGCCCACGCTGGTCCAGGCCAGGCCACGGACAATGCCCACCTCGTCGCTCTCATTTGCCAGATTGTAGTGATACCGCTCCTTGCCCAGATATTTTTCCAGATTGCTCTCGGTGATCTTCACCTTCCTGTGGTCCCCGGAATAGATTTCCCGGGCGGCCTTCCGGCAGATCTCGCCGATCTTCCGCTCCAGAGAGCGGACGCCCGCCTCCCGGGTGTAGCCCCGGATGATCTTTTCTAAAGCCCTGCCGCTGATGGAGAGCTGCTCCGGCTTTAAACCGTTTTTCTCAAGCTGCTTCTCAAACAAATGCTCCCTGGCAATGTGGGCCTTCTCGTTCTCCGTGTAGCTGCTGACCTCGATCAGCTCCATCCGGTCCAGGAGGGGCCTGGGGATGGTCTGGGTGGAATTGGCCGTGGCGATGAACAGCACCTCCGACAGATCGATGGGCAGCTCCACGTAATGGTCCCGGAATCTGTGGTTCTGCTCGGAGTCCAGTACCTCCAGGAGGGCGGAAGCCGTATCCCCTTTGTAGTCGCTGCTGAGCTTGTCGATCTCGTCAAGGAGGATCAGCGGATTCTTGACCCCGGCGGTCTTTAGGGCGTTGACGATCCGGCCCGGCATGGCTCCTACGTAGGTCTTCCGGTGGCCCCGGATCTCCGCCTCGTCCCGGACGCCGCCCAGGCTGATGCGCACGTATTTTTTCTCCAGAGCCCGGGCCACGGACCTGGCAATACTGGTCTTGCCCGTTCCCGGCGGACCCACCAGGCAGATGATGGGACTCTCGCCCTTGCTGGTCAGATTGCGCACCGCCAGAAATTCCAGCATGCGCTCCTTCACCTTCAGAAGACCGTAATGGTCCTCATTTAAAATCTCCTCCGCATGATGGATATCCTTGTTGTCCCTGGAAGCCTTGTTCCAGGGAAGCTCCAGAAGGGTCTCGATATAGCCCCGGATGACGGCGCTCTCCGAGGAGCTGGCCGCCACGTTCTTGTAGCGCTCGATCTCTTTCTTGATCTTATCCTTCACGGCTTTGTCGGCCTTTAATTTTCCCGTCTCTTCCAGAAAATGGTCCGCGTCCGACTGGGTATTGTCCTCCCCCAGTTCCTCCCGGATCAGCTTCATCTGCTCCCGGAGCAGGTATTCCTTCTGATTTTTGTCCACCTTCTCCTTGACCTTGGCCTGAAATTCATTCTTGATGCGGATCACATTGATCTCATTCAACAGCAGGGCCATCACGGCCTCATACCGCTCCTCCAGGCTGACGGCCTCCAGGATCCGCTGCTTTTTGGCGTAGCCCGCGGGCAGATTGTTTCCCACATGGTCCATAAGCCGCGCCAGATCCGTCATCTCCAGAGCCTGTCTTGCCAGCTCCTTGCCCACCTTGGGATTGACGGTCCCGTAGGCGCTCAGGGTCTCCTGGATGCTCCGCACCATGGCCTCCGCCACCTGGGGCTCATACATCTCCTGCTCCGCGGCCTCGAAGGTGGCCACCTCCGCCACCAGATAGTCCTCCTGCTCCGGAAAGCTCAGAAGCTCCGCCCGCTTCTGCCCTTCCACCAGCACCCGGACGATCTCGTGCTGCATTTTGATGACCTGCTTGACCCTGGCGATGGTTCCGATCCGGTAAAGCCCGCTGATATCCGGCTCTTCCTCCTCCAGGTCCCGCTGGGCCACCAGGAAAATGTCCTGGTCCCTCACCATGGCCTGCTCCACCGCCCGCACGGATTTCGGGCGGCTCACGTCAAAATGGGCCACCATTCCCGGCAGGATGACCATTCCTCTTAAGGCCACCGCCGGGAGCTCTCTTGTCAACTCACTCATTCTTCTCTCCTAAGCGCTCCTGTCCATTTATCGCTGTGCGCTTCCAAACCTGCCCTTCTTTCGGCGCTTAAGCGCTCTTGTGCTCCAGAACGGCAGCATCCCGCTGGGCCAGACGCCTGTGCTCCGTCAGATTGGTGGTCACCTCGGCGGTTCCCTCCACCGCCTCCCTGGTGATGATACACCTTGTGATGCGCTCGTCGGAGGGCACCCGGAACATCACATCCAGCATCACCTGTTCCATGATCGCCCGAAGGCCCCTGGCTCCGGTCTTGCGCTTTAAGGATTTCTCCGCGATGGCGTCCAGGGCCTCCGGCTCGAAGATCAGCTCCACGCCGTCCAGCTCCATCAGCTTCTTGTACTGGCGCACCAGGGAATTCTTGGGCTCCGTGAGAATCCGAAGCAGGGCGTTCTTATCCAGGGCGTCCAGGGAAACGTTGATGGGCACACGGCCAATGAACTCCGGTATCAGTCCAAATTTTACAAAGTCCTGGGGCAGCACCTTCTTTAAGACTTCGCCCACATTTCTCTCCTTCTTATCCAAAATCTCATTGTTGAAGCCGATGACCTTCTCGTCCAGCCTGGACTCGATGATCTTCTCCAGGCCCTCGAAGGCGCCGCCGCAGATAAATAAAATGTTGGTGGTATCGATCTGCAAAAGCTCCTGCTGGGGATGCTTTCTGCCCCCCTGGGGCGGCACGCTGGCCACCGTCCCTTCCAGGATCTTTAAAAGGGCCTGCTGTACGCCCTCCCCGGACACGTCCCGGGTGATAGAGGGATTCTCGGATTTTCTGGTGATCTTGTCGATCTCGTCGATATAGATAATGCCGTACTGGGCCCGTTCGATATCATAGTCGGCGGCCTGGATGATCTTCAACAGGATATTCTCCACATCCTCGCCCACGTAGCCCGCCTCCGTCAGGGCCGTGGCGTCCGCGATGGCGAAGGGCACATTCAGGATCCTTGCCAGGGTCTGGGCCAGCAGCGTTTTTCCGCAGCCGGTGGGGCCCAGCATCAGGATGTTGCTCTTCTGGAGCTCCACGTCCAGATCCCGCCCCGCCAGTATCCGCTTGTAATGGTTATATACCGCCACGGAGAGTACCTTCTTGGCCTCCTCCTGGCCGATGACATAGTCGTCCAGAAATGCCTTCATCTCCTCGGGCTTGATCAGATTGATCTCCTCCGCGTCCTCCTCGCCGGCGGCCTCTTTTTCCAGTTCTTCCTCGATGATCTCCGCGCAGATGTCCACGCAGGCGTCACAGATATACGCTCCCCCGGGCCCCGCGATCATTTTGTGGACCTGGTTCTCCGTCTTGCCGCAGAAGGAGCAGCGGATTCTGTCGTCTATAAATTTTCCTGCCATACTTTTACCTCACTATTTTATACTGTCCTCAACGAACATCAGGGACAGTGGCCTTGCGCGCGCTGTCCCGGTTATGTCTCTTACTTTTTCTTGTATGCGATGACTTCATCGATAATGCCGTATTCCCTGGCTTCCTCCGCCGACATGTAGTTGTCCCGCTCCGTGTCCGCCGCGATCACGTCGTAGGGCTTGCCGGTGTTGGCCGCCAGGATCTCATTGAGACGCTTCTTGATCTTCAAAATGTTCTCCGCCACGATCTGAATATCCGTGGCCTGGCCCTTGGCGCCGCCGGAGGGCTGATGGATCATGATCTCCGCGTTGGGCAGGGCAAAGCGCTTGCCCTTGGCGCCCCCCGCCAGCAGGAAAGCGCCCATGCTGGCCGCCATCCCGATACAGATGGTGGACACGTCGCATTTGATGTAATTCATGGTGTCATAGATGGCCATGCCCGCCGTCACCGAACCGCCCGGGGAATTGATGTAAAGCTGGATATCCTTGCCCGGGTCCTCCGCCTCCAGGAACAGAAGCTGAGCCACGGCCAGGCTGGCGGTGGTATCGTTGACTTCCTCTCCCAGGAAAATGATCCGGTCCTTCAGCAGACGGGAATAAATGTCATAGGAACGCTCTCCCCGGCTGGTCTGCTCTATTACATAGGGTACTAAACTCATTTTTCCACTCCTTCTTTCCGCTCTGAACCAGCGGCAGATGGCTGCCCGCTGTCTTTCATAAGCTATAAGTTCCATGATTCGACACTGTCTTACCATGGAACTTTATCCGATCACTGTTATTCTGCTTCCGCTTCCTCGGACGCCTCGTCCTTATCCTTCTTGGACTTGGGCTTTGCCCGCTCCTTGACGTTCTCCACCACCAGATCCGCGGCCTTCTGCACGGCCAGATCCTTCTTGATGGATTCCCTGTCAGAATCGCTCACGAACTCCTTGAACTTATCGGCCTCCATGCCGTACATCTCAGCCATTCTGGCGATCTCGGCCTCCACGTCCTCATCCGTGACCTCTATGTTCTCCTCTTTGGCGATCTGCTCCAGCACCAGGCTGTTCTGAATGCGCTTCAAGGCGTCAGGCTTCATCTGCTCCCGCAGCTTCTCCGCCGTCATCCCGGTAAACTGCATGTACTGCTCCATGGTCAGTCCCTGCTGTCTCATACGGCCCGCCATATTGTCCACCATGCTGTCGATCTGCGTCTCGATCATGGCCTCGGGGATCTCCATCTTGGATTTCTCAATGATCTTGGCGATGGCCTCCTCCTGCTTGTCAATCTTAGCAGCCGCTTCCTTCCGCTCGGTGAGCTTCTTCTTCACGCTCTCCCGGTACTCGGCCAGAGTATCAAATTCGGACACATCCTGGGCGAACTCGTCGTCCAGCTCCGGCAGCTCCTTGGCCTTGATCTCGTTGATCTTCACCTTGAATTCCGCAGGCTTTCCTGCCAGCTCCTTGGCATGGTACTCCTCCGGGAAGGTCACGTTCACCGTGAGCTCGTCGCCGGTGTTCTTACCGATCAACTGCTCCTCAAAGGTATCAATGAAGGAATGGGAACCGATCACCAGAGAATGGTTCTCTCCCTTGCCGCCCTCAAAAGCCTCGCCGTCCACAAAGCCCTCGTAGTCGATCACCGCGGTATCTCCCTCCGCGATGGGGCGGTCCTCCACAGTGACGGTCCTGGCGTTGTTCTCGCGCTCTCTGTTGATCTCCGCATCCACCTCTTCATCGCTTACGGCGGTATCGATCCTGGTCACCTGGACTCCCATGTATTTGCCCAGAGTCACCTCCGGCTTCACGGCCACCTCGGCGGTAAAAATAAAAGGCTTGCCTTTCTCGATCTGCTCCACATCAATGGTGGGACGGGATACAATCTCCAGACCGCTCTCCTCCATCGCCTTGGGATATTCCTGGTTGATCAGTTGATTGGCCGCATCCTCAAAGAAGATCTCCACGCCGTACATCTTCTCGATCATATGGCGGGGCACCTTGCCCTTGCGGAAGCCCGGCAGGCTGATCTTTCCTTTCTGCTTCATATATGCAGACTGAATGGCTTTCTCCAATTCCTCTGCGGGCACCTCGATGGTCAGTTTGGCCATGTTCTTTTCCAGATTTTCTACCTGTACGCTCATTCTAACTATTTTCCTCCTTCAGATATATAAAAATGGTGCGGACGTACTTCTCCATTCTTAATACTTACAATCGCTTTGCAATTATAGCATACCTTTTTAGAAAAATCCAGTGTTTTTTCAAGATATGCCCAATTACCGGACCTCACGAGGCCGTATCTGTTATTTTTCCGTCTCCGCTCCGGAAAAATCTATCCCTTCCATTGTCTTTAGCACAGCCTCTTTCACTCTGCCGTGCAGATAAGCTTTATTCAGTCTGCTCTTGCTATATTTTAAATAGGAATCTTTTGTATAGTCCACCAGCATGGCCGTAAAGAATCTCTCCCAACTAAAATATTCCTGACTTTCAATATATTCTTCCGGATGATTTAGAATATCTCTGACTTCTTTGCCATCAATAATCCCTGATTTCAATATCAGCCACTCAAAAGATTCCGGCAGATAACATTTCAGAGACGGTTTATACAACATAAGCTGATATAGCTCATTCATCTCAGCACCTATAGCCGCACCATCTGCAATAACCAGGGTATTTTCTTCTTGTGCTTCACTTAAGACAGCCTTTAAATTTGATTTTCCGCCGGCACTTGCACATCTGATCTCACTGCCGGAACAAATTTCACTAAAAAACTCATAACCGGAATTTGTATCCTCCACAATCACCTCGTCGGGCCTTTGCCGGCCAGACAATTTCTCCGTACTGTATATCCGGTACATTTCATTATAAGTACGCTTCATATCATGATATTTCCCCGAGGTATGAATACCGTAAATTTCGTCCACCGAATAGGGAAGATTCGGCAGATCCTCCCTGGTTATGATAACAAAGTAATTATCAGACGCCCTGACCGCTGCCGCGAACTCCCTCGTTTTCATGAATCTATTTTCTTCATCCAGAAACAGAATCTGACCATGCAGATTCGGCAGCAGAAGATTCCAATCATTACCGCTCAAAGTCCTGACAGGCCGCTCACAGACAACCTCTATCCCGGAGTCCTCTCCCAGCGATGCCGCGCTCTCCAGCAACCCAATCAATGTGGTCTTCCCCGTAGCACTGTCGCCCCTTATGATCGTAATATTCCGTTTAATCTCCAATTCATACCGGAGCTTGTTGTTTTGCACGACGATATGATATTTCCCCTTCATTCCTAGCGCTCCTTTATCCCAATGGCTTCTTCCAGATACTCTCCGTAATTATGAATGACCCTGCCGGTATTTTGCATCACCGCGTCAAAAGTTCCCACAGAACTAAAATCCATCACATGGTGCAGATTAATCGTCAGATCCTTCCTTTTTCCAAGTTCTACGATCCATTTCGCGCAGTTATCCCCACAGGCAGAAGCATTAAAAATCTTACCACTGGTATCAAACGCCATCAGAATCAGCGTTTTTACCCCACCGGAAATTTCTTTCGTCGAAATCGGCCCCAGCACCGGACTTTCAATCAGATGAACGCCGATCACATCCGACTTGTCAATATCCTTTATCATTTCTACGGTCAGAGGGTCCGTGATCCATTCATCCTCATACCGGTTATCAAAATAAGTCGGCGGATGATAGATCGAATTTGGAACATCCCCAAATACAATCTTTAACATAATGCTGTCCTCTTTTCTGATCATCACTTTGACATACAAAATAATAGGGTTGCCGCCTGGCCAGACAGGCACGCCTACAGGTATTCCGGCATTTCTCCATGCTCCTTAATATACCGGTAGGCCTTCTTAAGGCTCTCCCTTGGCTCTATTTTTCTTTTCACAGCGGTCTCGTACTCCCGTATCCAGCAATCCGTCAGATCCCAGAAGTATAAATACCGTAAAAGTACATACAAAGCCACTTCCTTGTCTCTCTCCAGATAATGCTTCTTAAAATACGAAATCCCCTGGTCATGCTCGCACTGGGCCACATAAAGCATCAGCACCAGCGTCACCAGATGATTTATGTTTTCCCTGCGCCGGTATTCCTCATGACTGTAATCGTAAGACCGTTTCTTCGCCGCGGCGGCAGCCTTCCCCGCTTCCTCCACCTGCAGCCGCATCTGGTCGGCTTCCTCGATGGCGATCTCCCTGGAGTCCGGTGTTTTCAGAGCGCTTACCAGAACCCCCAGCAATTCGTCGGTCAATGTTTCCCGGTCAACCCCCTCTGTCAGGGTCAGCTTGATCCCCTCCCTTATGGCCTCACGGCTCAATTCATGCTCAAAGCTTTTTTTCAGCGCGATCTCCAGAAACTCGCTCTGCTTCATTCCTATGGAACGGAAGGGATCGTCCGTATTAAAAATGTAATAATGGCAGGCATTGGATACGATTGCGTACAGCTTGCCCAGCAATTCCGCTGCAATCTTCCCCTCCGCCCCCTGGGCGGGTATCTCCTGAAGGCTTTTGATATACGCTTTTACCTTAAAGCGCCATTTGGGGCGCTCCTTCTTGGGGACCACCTGGTTCGGGGCAAAATAATAGTCTTTCTTAACATGATCCAGAAATTCTTCAATTTCTGCCCGCAGACTGCCGGCATCCACCTGCTTTTCGGGAGCCTTCCCTGTTTTTTTCTTATGGAGAAGCTCCTTTCCCTCTTTGATCAGCGTATCAATTTCCTTGTCCTCTTTCAGCCGCTTGGGCATGGCCTTATAAAGCTCCACCACCAACAGCCGCAGGTCTTCCTCTTTGTAATTTTTCAGTATCTCTCTTAATTCTGAAACAAGCATTATGGCTCCTCCCTGTCATCGCTTTGTGATCCCAGCACCGCGCAAACCGCCCGTTTTACAATTTCTACTTCTTCCTCAGAGACAGGCTCGTCAAAATCCCGGAAGGGATTCTTAAGCACGCTGTTTCCCGTAAGGACTCCGTACCACAATAGTCCCAGCGCGTACCGGCCAAGGCCCAGGGAGGCGTGGAAGGTATCCCGGTGCACGGTTTTTATCCCATTTGCAAGAAGCTCCTGGAACAAAGTACCGGAGGGAATGATCCCCTTTGCCTCAATAGCCGCAGCCGCCTGCTCATAGGCCGCCTTCAGATCCCGGTACATCTCCCCCTGATCCTGATAGCCAAGTTCCTCCGTCAGCCGTTTGCTGCCCTGCTCATAGGCCCAGGTCTGGTGAATGAGCAGCTCCGCCCCAGGGCAGAGGCTTCTCACATAGGCCGCAAGCTCCTTTAAATAGGGCTGGTAGCTGTCATACCGGTGGCTTAAATGGCTCACCTGCTGCAATGTCACATAATCCCATTCGTTGGCCAGAAGGGCTTCCCGGATGGATGCGGCAAATCCCGTGGTACAGCCGTTGACCTCTAAGGAATAAGCCTTTGCGTCTTTTTGCATATTTTCATAGTGAAGGCTTAAGGGGCAGCCTCCGATATAGAGGTTGACCGCCAGAAGGTCACAGCCCTCCGCCCTGGCGATCTGATGAAGATAGCGTGTGGCGTCCTGTGAAAAACTGTTTCCGATGGATAATACTTTCATGAATGCGATTCCTCCCTTTCACATCATACAACTGCTTCCACAATTTTCTTTCCCTGAACCGTAATGGATTTTATTCCGACCTGTTTCTTTTTATTAAAATTAAAGCTTAACAAATATCCCGTATCCTTCTTATAATAATCCAAATATTCCAGCAGCTGCTTCTCTCCCCGTTTATTATACTCATCCCCATGCCATATTTTCAATTCTATGACCTGCTGTTCTCCACGATAATCCACAATAATATCCGTCCGTTTTTTATCGCGTGTTCTGGCTTCTACATAATAATTACCCACACCGTTGATAATCGGCTTTAAATACAGCAAGAATATTTTTCGTCCGTTTTCTTCAATAAATTTAGTATCATTTTCACCATATATTTCCGAAAAATGCTTTACAAATTTCTCTAAAACAGCCAGCATATTCAGACGGTCATCCTTGATAAATATATTTTTATCCTGCAGTCCAACTTGATATACCACATTGCCGACCATCTCATCCGAAAGGAACAAGTTGTACATCCAGGTCTCAAAAATACGATTGGCCACCATGAGCGTTCCATTATTATCTTTAAAAAACCCGAACATGGTTCCCATATCTATCAATACGCTATAACGATTGTAGGGAAATGTGCTTCCCTGAAAAAGCATTTCCGATAATAATTTTCTTAAATCCGGATAATCCTCCATTTTTTTTCGCAGATCGTCAAATAACGTGTTGCTCTCATTAAGTAATACTTTTACCGCCTGCGCAATTCCTTCCTCTGTCCAAAGCTTTGAAGGTTCCTCAAATCCTTTCATATTACATATCTTTGTATCCAAAAGCTGACAGATCCGCGATACCAGATACGGATATCCACCGGTATAATCATATATCTCACGGCTGACAGCTTCCATATCCATCCCCGTATGGTGATCCGCCTCATACTCTTTCAGCATACTGGAAATATCCCTCGCAGAAAAACTCATATCTACATCAAAATCCGCCGCAGTACGATTGGTTTCGGAGATATGCTGCACATATCGGTAAGCAGTCTCGACAATTCCACCAGTTGACACTCTTCTTCCGGCCCATTCATAATATTTTTCATTGCCTGAATGCTTTGCCTGAAATCAACATTCTGTGTTTCAAGCTCTGGGATCATAAGATATTTAAAAAATGCTTTCACAAAAACTGCTTCCTCACAAAACGAGGCCGTCCCCAATCCTTCAAAGCTGACAGACAGGACCACATACTTATCCTTTAGAGACATTCTTAACGCTTCCAGGGTCGTCGTTTTCCCATACTGTCTGCTCCGATTTATGGTAAAATAGTACCCCGCTTCAATCATTTTTTCAATAGCTTTTAGCTTTTCTGAAATATCCACCATGTAATGATATTGTGGAATACATAACCCTGTCGTATTAAATTTTTTTGCCATTTCCTTTTCTCCCATATCCTTACGGCTTATGCTTCGTTACATTCTCCTGTGAATATCAACATTTTCTCATATTTTCAAGCAGAAATCAACACTAACCATCCACCGTACCATGGCCGCATCCATTGCATTTTTGAAACGATTCTTTAACTCGTCTCTCTTTTGAAAGCGTTTAACAAAATATATATCCCAATCAACAGGACGGTAGCACCGCCGAGGATCAGATACATCATTGGCAGCTCTACCCGATTTCCGAAAAAGTAAAGGCTGCAGTCAAGAGAAGCTTTGAGCTCCCCGATTATTTCCGCAGGAATGCCCTGGCTTTGCATTTCCCCAAAGACGCCCTGGAGTGCGTGATTGCGTATCAGAGACGTGCCGTATGTTCCCGGCAAAAAGGAAACCGCTTTCTGCAGCCCCTCGCCGAATGAGGAGATCGGCATATACGCACCGCAGATAAAGCCATATCCCGCACTGATAATGGTGCCTATCGCAGAAATCTGTCCCTGGGTTGATAAGAAAAAGTTGATGATCGAGGACAGGGCCGTCCCAAACAGGACAAGAAGCAATATATCAAGGAACAAAAGAAATACGTCCGCAAGGGACAGATACCACCCTGCCACTGCCACATAGGCAAGACAGATCCCCGTCGCCGCAAAACAGATGATGAGGGTGGAAATCAAGGTTGCGATATAGTAGCTCATGGAAAGTACGGCGGGTCTTACGGGAGATATCCTCAAATCCTTGCTCGTGCCGTTGGCTTTATCCTGGACCATCAGAAAGTTGGAGCAAAATGCTACCGTCACACAGGAAACAGCGAGAATGGAGGAGATCAACTGGCCGCCCACAAGCCCCTCTACGATACCGTCGGACAGCTTAAGCATGTCAGGCAAACCGGAGGTAAGGCTGTCACGATACACGTTGCCGAGAAACGTAGCGTAAAGCACCAGCAGGATGGCAGGCGTTATCAAGGAAGTAAAAAACATTCCTTTATCTTTGAAAAACAGCTTGATGTTTCTTTTGATAAGAACCAACGACAACCTCATTGTTCCGCACCTCCCTCAAGGGCTTTCCCTGTAACTGCCAGGAAGACGTCGTCCATCTTTCCCTTTGTGATCTCATAATCACAGAATACAGCGGGATATTTCACAATTAGCTCCGTGGCCGCCCTTGTGTTCGGAACAGCCAACCGATAGGCATCCCTGATCTGCTCGTAATCCGTTCCAAGCATTTTGACGGTATCTTCCTTTACGCCATAGATCGTGATGTAATCCCCGGTATAAGCGTTTTTAAGTTCCAGAGGCGTCCCTTCCGCAGATATTTTCCCGCTGTCCAGGATAACAACATAATCGGCTTCCGCCGCTTCCTCCATATAATGGGTCGTCAGAAACACGGTCATATTTTCATTTTTGCGGAGATCGAAAATGACATTCCAGATCGTTTTGCGGGTTTGCGGGTCAAGTCCTGTTGTCGGCTCGTCCAGTATCAGGATTTTCGGGCGGTGAAACAATGCTCTCGCAATATCGATCCTCCTGCGCTGGCCTCCCGATAATTTCCCCACTGCGCGTTTCAGCAAATCCTCAAATCCAAGTAATGCCGCAAGCTCCATAAGCCTCTTTTTGAACGCCGCACCCACAATGCCGTACAAGGCAGCGCGGCTTTCCAGATTGTCATAAACGGAAAGCGCCGAATCAAGGACGGAGGATTGAAACACAACGCCCAACTGGCGCTTGATGGAATCTACATTTTTGTCAAGATCCTGCCCGTCGATCATGATACGGCCGCTGTCCTTCGCCAACTGCCCGCACATGATATGGATGGTTGTGGATTTTCCCGCACCGTTGATTCCGAGAAACGCAAAGAGCTCTCCTTCTTTTACGCGAAAGCTTAAGTCCTGAACTGCCTTTACCTCTCCGAAGCTCTTGTTCAGGTGCTCGATCTGTATGATGTTGCTCATCTCATTTCCTCCCGCACCGCTCATACGGCACCGCTGTATGTCCGTTCCGAACATGTCATGATACTTACGAATTGCGCTGCACTGCACGCTCCCATAATTTTATCATAATTATAAAGGATAAGTTCCATGCCCGTCAATCCATTTCGTAACGATCCTCTTTTCCTGTAAACTGCAAAAAGTAACAGTTCAGACAGCAAGGCAATAAAAAGACCGCCCTTAGCAAATAAAATTGCACGGTCTGTCTTTTTATTGCCTAGCTGTCTGAACTGTTACGGCAAAAAGCCAGGGCCCTTGCTTTTACAAGAACCCTGGCATTCGCGCTGTCTTTTGGCTGCGGCCCCTTGCGGCGTCCTTCCGGGCGTTTACGCAGGGCCGACCATTTCGCTATCGCGGGATCATCCCTCAATGGAGATATACTGCTTCTTATCCTCCACCGCTTTCTTATCCTCTTTCGGTACGGTAAATTTCAGGATGCCGTCCTCATACTTGGCGTGAATATCCTGCTCCGTCACATGCTCGCCCACGTAGAAGCTGCGGCTCATGCTGCCGGCGTAGCGCTCACGCCTTACGTATTTGCCCTTCTTATCCTCCTCGTCCTTATCCAGCCCCTTGGCGGCGCTGATGGTCAGATACCCGTTCTCCAGGCTCATCTTGATCTCATCCTTCTTAAAGCCCGGCAGATCAATGTCTACCTCATAGGTCCCGTCATGGTCCCTCACATCCGTCTTCATCATGTTCTTCGCATGCTTGCCGTACAGCTCCTTCTCAACATCCGGGAATGCCGGAAACGCCGGGAACGTAAATCCGTCCATAAAATCGTCAAATAAGCTTTCTCCAAAAATACTAGGTCTTAACATAAGTCATATCTCCTTCCTGTTTCATGAGATAAAAATGATTGTTTAGCACCATCGGAGAAATCCGAAGTGTCGTGTTACAAACTTCGGGATTCGGATTTCTTTTTCCTCTTCCTTTGTTCTATATGTACTATAGCACGCATTATTAGCACTGTCAAGAGGTGAGTGCTAATTTTTTTGTGAAAAATTTGTGAACTCATCACAGGAGCATCGCCCCTACGCGTGGGACAGCATAGGAAACATCTTCCGCTCCCCGGAAAATCCCTCCAGCCCCCGCCCCTTTACAAACACGGTGGTGTCCTCCTCCCGGTACTCCCGGCATTCATAGCCCCGGGTATCCTTTGGCGTAAAGCCAAGCGCCAGCTCCCGAAGCTCTCTATTTCCACCAAAGCAAACTGCCGCCTCCTCCGGGGAAATCTCCGTTTTTGCGTAAACATCATAGAGTACCAGCACATCCGCCTCCCGCTCCGCAATGGCGTAGGCATCCAGCGCTTCGATGTAATAGACGCTGTCCTTGAAAAGGTCGGAAACATAGAACATCAGAAGCCCAAGATTGTTGTTTGTAAAGCTCCCCTGCGTGTGGTAATTCTTTATTTTCTCCGCAAAGGCTTTCCAGTCCTCCGGCGTGTCCAGGCAGACCTTGCGTACATTTCCACTGCCTGTCAGAATCCCCTCCCCGGCGCCGCTCTTTGCCTCTGCCAGGCAGGCTCCGCTGGCCCTTATCTCCCCCGCGCCCCCAGGGCTCATTTTCTTATAATACTGATACTCCTTTACCTGCCGGAACCCAAACCGGGGATAGAAATCCAGCACCGTATCGTTGGCAAAAAGATAGATCCCGTCCACCTTCCCCTCATACTCCTCAAAGATCCACTCCATCAGCCGGCGGCTCAGCCCCCGGTTCCGGTATTCCGGATCTGTCATCACCGTACCCAGCTGCAGATAGAACCGTTCCTTCCCGTCCTTGCAGAACCACATATGATTTACCGCCACATTGGCAGCCACCCGGCCGTTCTCCACTGCGGAGTAGGGAATGTAATCCGCTCCCCAGAATCCCGCCTGATACCAGACTTCAAAATTCAGGCCAAAGGTTTTCTCTGCCAGCTCGTTAAACGAAGCCCGCAGGGTGCGGTTTTCCTGATACCCCTTTACAAATTCAAATCCATTCTCTAAACTTCCACCATATTTTCCAATATTTGCTCCTATGCGCATAAATCCGCTCCTTCAAGAAAACAAAAACAATTTCTCTCCTGAAACCTTGACAATCAGCTATATAAAGTTATATAATCATTTAAAACTTATATAAACTTATATAAACCATTTTAACTTACAAAAACTTATATAAATTTATATAAGCCATTTTTACTTATAAAAATTTATATATCCATGAGGAATCCAAAATGAATAACCCCTTTACCTTGTCCTTTGGCAAGAAGCCCGCCCAATTCATATCACGAATCGCCCAGACAAATGAGATTATGGAAGCCTTTAGCTCCAGTGAACCCTCCAGTCAGATCTATATGCTGACCGGCGTCCGCGGTTCCGGCAAAACGGTGCTTATGACCACGATCTCCCGCATGTTGGCAAAAGACCACAGGTGGATCATTCTGGAGCTAAATCCCGCGCGGGACCTTCTGCAGAGCCTTGCGGCAAAATTATACAGTCTTCCGGAAATGCATCCTCTTTTCCGAAAGGCAAAACTGGATCTGTCCGCATTTGGCCTTGGCTTGTCCATTGAAGACGCCGTACCGGTGACGGACATAGAGACAGCCATCGGACACATGCTGGAACAGATCAAAGCGACGGGAAAACGGCTCCTGATCTCCATCGACGAAGTTACAAACAGTGAGTATATAAAAGTATTTGCCAGCGCGTTTCAGATATTTATACGGCAGGATTACCCTATTTTTCTATTGATGACAGGATTGTATGAGAACATTTACAACCTGCAAAATGAAAAAGCGCTCACTTTTTTGTACCGGGCCCCGAAAATTCTGTTGGAACCGTTGAATTATACGGCTGTCAGGAACAGCTATATGGATATTTTTAAAATATCCCCCCAGGAAGCGAAAGAAATGTGCGATCTGGTAAAGGGCTATTCCTTTGCCTTCCAGGTACTGGGCTATCTGTACTGGGAAAATGCAGGTAAAAAATCCCTGGGGGATATTCTTCCGGAATTTGACCAGTACATGGAAGAATATGTTTACAGCAAGATCTGGTCCGAATTATCCGAATGGGATAAAAAAATTGTATACGTGATGTCAGAAAATGGTATCACAAAGATCAAAGACATACGCGACAGCCTTCAGATGAAATCCGAGCTGTTTTCCGTATACCGGGAACGACTGAAGCGAAAGGGCGTCGTCGATGCCAGACAGTACGGCCATCTGTCCCTTGCCCTTCCGCGCTTTGACGTCTTTGTCCTGTCGCATTTTTTCTGAGGAAGAAGGGGCCGCTTGGCGGCCCCTCCCTCGCCTCCCCTGTACTGTCATGTATTTTTCCTAAGGAACACATGTTCCAGAAAAGAATCCACGATTTTCTCATACTGCTCCCCCATACAGAGCTGAAAGCTCCTGGCCGGCGACCACGCAAAGTCTGAGGTGCGAAGGGGCGCGGTCACGCACACGTAGGGCCGGTCCAGCATTTCATGCTGCCAGAAGGCCTCGGCGTAGGGCTTTGTGTGCTCTAATTGACCTTTGAAATCCATAATAAACTCCTTATAAACTTATATCGTGTGTTTTTCAACGCCGAAAATCCCGGCCAGCCAGTAGATCACATGGGAAGCAAACCCGTGGTTGCAGCTGGCATAGGTATCGTCATGCTCCCAGAGCGTTCCCGTCAGCCGGGCCATCTTCGTGAAATATCCCCGGATATTGTCCACAACCTCCTCAAACCGCCCATCCCGGTACAAAAGCTCGATCCTTAAATAGTTTCCGATAAACGCATTGGCAAAAGCCACCTCCGGATACAGTCCCGTCTCCTTCCGTTGGTACCCGAAATCCCGGCAGAGGATCTCCCACAGCCCTGCATCCTCCTCCCTGGTGGCAACCCCGGTAAAAAAGGCGTAATACTGGCAGACCTCCGTGCAGTTTCCGGGATTCTCAAGCCCCTCCGGGGTCCGCCGTTCGTTGTCAGTATAAAAGCTGCCCCTTAAAGAACGTTCCCGGATGACCCGCCGCAGTTTCTTTGCCTTCCCGGCCAGAGCTTCATCCCCGTAGAGGCGGGACACCGCCTGCAGCATCCGCATATAGAGCATGTTGGTGGGGAAATTTACATCCTGCACCACATCCGCGTCATTGGCCCTGGACCACTCCACAAACACCCAGCGCTCCAGATGCTCCAGCAGGCCATACTCATTTTCAAAGGGCCGGAAATAGTTAAGCAGCCGGTACACCCGCTCTCTGGCCCTGTCGATCAGCTCCCGGTCCCCGCTGCGGGCAAGATACTCCTCCAGCTCCAGCACAAACCACATGGCCCAGTTGGGGATAAAATTTCCATCGTTGTGGTCCGCCGGATAGCACATGGGAAGCATCCCTTCCGGCAGATGGGCGAACCCCTCCGGGAGGAGGAAATTTTCCAAAAATGCCTTTTCCAGCACGGTTTCCCCGGTCAATACATGCTCCACCCGGGCGGTGAAGAAGCTGTCACACAGCCAGCCTGCGCGCTCTCTGGAAGGGCAGTCCGTGAACACATCCACGGCATTGGCCAGATACGTCTCCAAGGCCGCCTTATAAACGGCGGAAAGCGCCTCATCTTCAGGCAGACGGACCCGCATGCTGACTGGGGGATGCTTGTATTCCACCAGTTCCACCCCGCGCACGGTTCCGCTGCCCTTTAAAACAACCTGCACATACTGCATGGTGTAGGGCGCGAAGGTCATAAGCACATGCTGTCCCGGATCCAGCGTATACTTAAAACAGTTCAGATTTGTCAGTCTCAGGAAATCCACCTTCCCGCCACGTAGTATTTCATCAAACAGCAGATATACCCTGCAAGGCTCTTCACACTCCACTTTTAACCGCAGAAATCCGGTAGCGTTAAAGGGAAACCGGTAAATCCCATAGCCGTCCGTAAGCCGCAGAGGCCCAGGTTTCTCCTCCCCGGAGGTAAACGGCACAAAGGCCATGTTCTGGGCCTCCTTCAGAAGATTTTCCTGAAGTTCTCCTGGCCCATACCCTTTTATGTCCCCGCCGATGCGGTGATTGACGGAATCATAAGCCAGCTTGGGACAGCGGTAGTCAAAATCTGTCTTCCCCGTTTCCACCACCGCCTCTGCCGGCAGCTCCTCGAATCTGGGCATCCGCGCCTGGCGGACCAGATATCTTTTCCCCGAAAAGACAGTGCAGGCTTCCGGTGTGACCGCCGTATGTCCCCCTCTCCAATCCGCATTCTCATAAAAGCCCTGATTCTCAGTCCGCAGATGATAGCACTCCGTAAAAGCTCTCTGAAAGCTGTAGCGCTGTATCCTCTGTACGCGCTGCTTCAGATCATACGCCTGAAAATGGCTGTCTCCGGTCCAAAGGACCGGCTGATGGTCCCGCAGGATCTCAGCGGTGAGAAAAGAGGGCTGATCCAGCGTGTCATAGGTGTTCACATTACACCCCAGCACCTCGATCACCACCACATTTTTCTCACGGTTCAGCCTGTCCGTCAATTCCACACGGTCCACGCAGTAATAGCCGTGAGCGGCCCTGGCCGGCCCGGCCCCCGCAAATGCGCCGTTCACCCAAAGGCGGTACAGCGTCGAAGCCGCCAGATAAAGAGTGGCCTCCCCGCCCGGCAGCACGGCGCGAAACGCCAACTCCAGATTTTTCTCCGTCTCCCTTCCCCGCGCCCAGACAGCCTGGGCCTTCTGAAACACAAAAGTCTTCATCCCCACTTCCTCCTGTCCAATTTCAGCTTCCGTTTTCCGCAGACTGCTTTGCCCTGCCGCAGCCCGATCCCTTTCGCACCTTTACACATATTCAGTATCATCCAACTCCTCTTTCTTGTCAACCCCGGAAATTCCCGACTCCGATGGCATCACCTGCAATTGAATTTTCTGATTCTCCACAATTCGGGCGTATTCTCTATGGCGGAAAGCCGCGGGCGAAACCCCCGTCGCCTTCTTAAACGCCCTGATAAAATAATTGTGGTCGGCAAACCCTACCTGATGCGCCACATCCTCCACGCGAAGATTTCCCCGCAGAAGCAAAGACTGCGCGATTTCAATCCGATGGCTGTTCAGATACTGAATGGGGGACATCTGCAGGGACTGCCGGAACAGCTTGGACAGGTAGGAGACGGACACGCCGCATTCCGCCGCGAGATAATCCAGGCTCAAGGGCTTCTGATATTCCGTCTGGATCAGATTCATGCAGATCTGGATCACATCACTGCTGGAGTGCTTCTTTACCTCCCCATTCAGGGTCTCATACAACTGCATCAGGAACTGATAGGCATATCCTGAGGCCAGGAAAAAACTGTTCAGCTCATCCTTCACAGCGATTTCGTAGATGTAATTCCAATATTGCAGCACCGCCCCGTCCTTGGGGATCTCAACGATCCGTCCAAACTGCTCCGTAATATCCCGGAAAATTTTCAGGCAGGCCATGTTAAAGGAAATATACTGAATCTCCCAGTGTTGTGTATCCTTAGCCCGGTAATACCGGTACTGACCCGGCCGCTCGACCAAAAAAGCCTGTCCCGGCTTGATCCGGTATTTCTTGCGATTGTATTCCAGGATCCCCTCCCCGGAAACCGTGTACTGAAAAATGCATTTCCGTTCCGAGGACATCCTGCAGTCCCAATAATATTCCTCCGGCTCCGCCCAGTATTCCCACCCCAGAGAACTTAACGCATAATAATCCTCATATAAACGCTGATCCCGGAATTTATACTCTATGGACTTATACTCCGGCTGCTTCATGCTCCTCCCTCCTCAGACTGCCGTTTCAGCCGCAGCTTCTGCCTGCGGCCATGCCTGTTTCCGTGCAGGCGCATCAAAACAAAATTCTCACCCTGGTATTCAAGAGTGCCTCCTTGGACAGATAGGTGCTCTGATTTATAGGAAACAGCCGGTGTCCGCCTCTGACAAAGCTTCTGTCTTCCTGATATTCCCATCCATCAAGATTATCCACAAGAAACCCATCCTCCACGTCGCTTCCCAACTGAAGGATTCCATACCAACAGCTTTTTCTGGCGGACGTATGAAGGGTATCAGCCAGACAAAGACGCAGAGGAAGCCTGAGAAGGATCTCGCAGGGACCCAAAATCGTCAATACCAGCATGCCTCCTTTTGTCCGTGCCTCCTGTTGCTGCCCATCCACAAATACCGAAACCTCCGTGAGCCTTACGTTCCGAGGAACGAAAAAGCGAAGCCTGGCATTTTCAGGACACTTTTCCATCTGTATTCTTATGTCTCCCTCATAGGGATAGGCGGTATCCACCGTAAACACATAATCCGAAAGGGCAAAGGTTCCCGCCAAATAATTTGCAAAAACGCCCCCCTCCTCATCGGGCAGAAATCCGTTTCGCGCGGCATAGCTTAAGCCTTCCGCCCCCCGCATGGTACAGCACCAGCTCGCCTCGTAATACTCCTCTGCCACGTAGAGTAATTCATTTTCTCCACCCACAACAGGACACCTGTCACAGCCATATCCCCCGTTGCTTCTCTGGGCACGCCCCAGGGCGTTGTAAAAAATACGGTTGGCGTATTCCAGATAAGCAATATCCCGCTTCTCCTTGTACAGTTCCATTGCCAGGAGATAAGAATCCACAATGGCGCAGGGCTCCGTCCAGGTAGGCCGCCGGAACCAGTTATAATTGGCATAATGCTCCGTCATTCCCTCCCTGAGGTAGATGCCAAAAAACCGCTCCGCGAAATCCAGATACCCTCGATTCCCGGTACACTGATAAAGCCTCAAAATCCCCCTGGCCGCGCTCAGGGAAGCATGGGTCTGAAGGGAGGCTTCCACATAGTCAATCGCCATAAAGGTTTCCGCCATCTCCGTAAGAAGGGGCAGCACCCGCTCATCCCGGAAATTTTGATAATACTGGCTCAGCCCATCCAGGGAGATATAGGCGCAGCCCACGTCCGTGGAGAGCTTCCATCCGTTGAGACAATATTGTATGGAACCGATGGCCTCTCCCTCATAATTATCCGGCACCAGTGTATAATTCCTGTAGCTTCCCGTGACCGGCAGATATAAGTTTTCGATCAGGTTCTGAATCATTTCCTGAATAAAGGGCCGCTGATCGCAGGCCGCACACTCCAAAAGCCCTCGCAGCAGCCAGCTATGGCCTGCGAGCTGCTGCTCATCAATATTTCCGTCTTCCCGGAAACGATGTCCCAGATAACCCAACGGCTGCATACGTTCGTACACCCATTGTAATAAATCTTCCAAATATGCCGGTTCTGCTCCTGTCACCTGTTTTAAAAGAGCCAATCCCAGAATCGCCCTTCCTTCCCAATCCGCTGGCCAATTATAATCTGCCGATACCAGTTTTCCAATACTTTCCCGGCGATACTCCTTCTCCTGCAGGCGCGTATAATTTTTCAAGAACCGATACTCCACCTCACCGCGCAGCTTCATTTTCATTTCCATTTGTTCACCTGTTCCTTATGTCGTTTTCCTTCTGTTTTAAACCGCTTCCATTTTCCAGGGGACTAACCCTTTACGCTTCCCATCACCACGCCCTGGGCGAAATATTTCCGCATAAAGGGATAGATGACCAGAATGGGAAGCATTGCCAGAAACAGCTGCGCAGCCTGCGTCGTCTGGGTAGAAAGCTGTGATAACTGCTGCAGCGTCTCAAAATCCGTGGATTTCATCGCGTCCAGGGAGGTGTTCACCACCAGATTGTGCAGATAGGTTGCCATAGGCTGCCCCTCGGTATTGTTAAAATACAACATACCGTCAAACCAGGAATTCCAATGGTTGATCAGGCAGAACAGACTGATGGTGGCGATGGATGCCTTGGAAAGAGGGATATAAATTTTCCACAGGATCTGCCACTGAGTGGCTCCGTCCACCCAAGCCGCCTCCTCCAGTTCTCTGGGAAGATTCCGGAAAAAATTCATCATCATGATCACATATCCCACCGGCACGGCCCCCGGCAGGATCATGGACCAGAAGGAATCGATCAGTCCCGTCTTGCTCACGATGATATATGTAGGAATCATACCACCTCCGAACAAAGTCGTAAAGTAAAAAATCCACACATATATTTTGCGCGCACGAAAACGGCTGTCCGGTTTGGATAAGGGATAAGCGCAAAGAATGGTCAACAGCAGATTCAGCACCGGTCCCACCAGGATACGGGCGAAGCTTACCAGCATGGATTTGAAAAAGGCGACGTCCTTCAGCACATACTCATAGGCCGCCAGCGTAAAATCTACCGGCCAGAATCCCACCTTCCCGGACGCAACCGCTCCCCGGTCTGAAAAGGAAATGGCCAGCACGTTCAGTATGGGCAGCAGGCATGAAAGAGCCAACAATAACAAAACCGTTCCATTTATCACCGAAAATAAACTTATATTCTTATACATTCTTTTCATGTGGCACTCTCCTAAAATACTCGGTAATCACCGTACTTGTCCGCAAGCTTGTATCCGATCAGAATCATCACAAGGCCAATCAGGGACTTCATAAGTCCCACCGCGGCAGAAAAGCTGTACTGGGCATTGTCGATACCCAGACGGTAAATAAAAGTATCCAGAATATCGCCGGACTCATACACCTGGGGATTGTAAAGGTTGAAAATCTGGTCAAAGCCCGCATTCAGTATACCGCCCAGGGACAACACTCCCATTACAAAGACCATTGGCAGGATGCCAGGCAGAGTCACATGGAAAATCTGCTTTATCTTCCCCGCTCCGTCCACCTTGGCAGCATCGTAAAGCTCCGGGTCGATGTTGCTCATAGCCGCCAGGTAGATGATAGATCCGTACCCAAAATTCTTCCAGACATCGGTGATGATCATCGTCCACGGAAACAGGCTGTTATCTCCCAGAAAATACAGCGGCTCCCCTCCAAACAGCTGGATGATCTGATTTACCACGCCGTTGGACGGCGAGAGGATATTGACAAAAATACCGCCCAGAATAACCCAGGACAGGAAATAAGGCAGACAGGTCACGGTCTGTATAAAACCGGATAATAGTTTATTTTTTATCATATGCAGGAACAACGCGAACAGCACCGGGACCACCAGGCCCAGAATCAGTTTAAACACGGCGATATACACGGTGTTGAACACGATCTTTTCTATACCGGGATACTGAAAAAAGCGTTCAAAATGCTTTAATCCCACCCACTCAGAGCGAAAAAAACCCCTGGCAGGGCGGAAATCCTGAAAAGCCATCACAAGACCGAACATAGGCGCATAATTGTAAATCAAAACGACAAGCAGCCCCGGTATCAGCATCAGATGGAAGGGAAGCTGCTGCATCCTCTTTCCTCTTTTTTGACCATCAGCTGTCAATTTCTTCATGTACTTCCTCCTCACTTCACTCATCAGAGTCGTCCATGGCGGACGAACTGCCAACAGGGGGACGGCAACCTTCCGCCCCCCTGTCCATATACTTTCAGCTTCCTACCGGTTCTGATACCATTCATTTACTTCCCCGGTAATCTTCTCGCCGCCGCTGGCCAGCCATTCGGATACAAATTCATCAAAGTAATCCACCGGCTGGTTGCCACTGATGATATTCGTGATCATCTGCTCCGTCAGCGTATTTAACGTAGAATTATACTCATTCATAAGATCCGTGGGGGCAGCGGTATATTTGCTTACCAGATAGGCATCATTTTCCACGGCGTCCGCAACAATACTCTCCGTACTGTTCTCTCCAAATACCGTCCACATGATATAACCTTCCATATCATTGTTGAGACGATAGGCCTCCGCCTGCTCAACGGTATTCACATAATCGCCGTCTGACAGTTCTTCCTCCAGAAGAGGATCCTCACCCGCCTGTAGATAGCCTACATACCGATTATGAATATCAACATTTTTATTAATTTCATATACAACTGTCGGATACGCAAAATTGTTTACTGCTGTCTCTCCATATTCTCCGCCCGTAGGGAAATACTCCGCGAATAAATTGTATAATTTAATAACTGCCTCCGGGTTCTCACATTCCGCAGATACGCAGGTGGCGCCGCCAAACGCAAGACTCTCCTGATAACGCACCAGCTCTCCGTCCACGGAAGGCATGGCATAATAGGACCATTCCTGTCCTTCCTTGGCGCCGTTTACCAGATCGAAGGGAAGGGTAAATGCGCCTACCATAATGCCGGAACGGCCTGCCAGAGCGTCCTCCACCATCTGTGCATACTCTTTCGTGGCAAATTCAGGGTCAATCAGTCCCTCCTGATATTTTTCTGCCAGCGCAAAAAGGGCTTCCTTCATCTCTGGCTGAATGGTGGAATTCACCAGCGCGCCCTCCTCATCCTCCAGCCAGATACCCACATACGCATGATAGGCGTTTAACAGGTTCACTGTGGGCTGCAGCAGCGTGGTTACCGCCTTATTCATACCGATACCGATCGTACAGGTTCCACCCATGTTGCTGTCCTTAAAAGTCTTGGCGATGTTCCACAGATCCTCCATCGTCTCCGGAGCGCTCAGGCCGCATTCCTCCAGCCAGTCACTGCGGATCGCCACCACGCTGATATAGTCATACCACTCTGCCGGCGTCGCAATCCCGTACAGACGTCCGTCGATATAACAGTTCTGAAGCATCTCTCCTCCATCCTGATTCAGCAGTTCCTTCAATCTATCGCTGGCATAAGTCTCATAGGCATCCGTCAGATCGGCCAGCTGCCCGTCCTCATACAGCTCCTTGAACTGCTGAGCGGAAAGGCTCATGATGTCCGGAAGATCCCCCGTGGTGATGGCCATATTCAGCTTGGTCTGTAAATCCTCATTCAAACCGGAAATTTTGTACTCTACATTAATTCCATTTTCTTTAAACAGATTCACAAACGGATTGTCTTCCAGCGTGTATTCTTCCGGAGCAGTAGCCAGATTGTCCGTCGCCATCATGGAAGTAATGGTAATCGGCTCATCATAGCCGAAAATATTTACCTCGCCGTTTTCCCCCTCTTCATTTTCCCCCTCTTCATTTCCATCTGTCTCCTCCTGATTCGGTTCGTTGGTCTCCCCGCCGTCCGTCTCTTTTGCACCGCATCCCACGAGTCCCGCTGCAAGCGCCAGTGCCAGGATCACACTCATCCATCTTCTTTTTTGCATACATTTTTCCTCCTTCATCTTGTTGATTGTGTTTTGCTGCTCTATATATAGTCCATTCTGATATACAGGACAATATATACAAAAGGGAAAGCCTTCTATTTCGTTTTTCCGTCATTTCCATATTTCTATCATACGTTACAGAGCCGCCAAAAACAACCGGACAATCTTTTCCTATATAGCACTTTTCAACTCTGTTTTATTTTTCGTATTTTTTAAATCAAACTGTTTTAAATCAATTTTTTATAGCATTATTTTCTATCAGTATAAGATTTTCCTATAAAAAATCTTTTTTTCCTGTCTGGCCCGGAAAAATTCTTCCCTGATCGAGAAATAGAAATCACGAAAAAATGGAAGAACAAATTGTTTCTTTGGGTAATTTGTTCCACAGGAGACATTTCCCTATAAAAAGCAGGAGCAACAAACCTGCTCCTGCTTTCTTCCATGGACTCTATGAAATTTTCTGTCTCTTTCTTCCGGCAGTTTACGCCTGCCGCTCCAATACCGGCAGGCAATGCAATATTTACGCCGTCGTACGCCGCAGCCCCAGGCTTCACCCCTGCTGCTCCTCCCCGCGGTACAGCCTGGACACATACCAGCCAACCGCCGCCACCATGGCGATCAGAACGAGCATCACCACATAGACCGGCAACACCTGGGCCAGCAGC
>CALWDR010000194.1 GCA_944376745.1 uncultured Lachnospiraceae bacterium | reverse complement strand
ATATGAATCTCAATAATTCCGTAACGGTGGTGACGTCAGAATCGGTTCAGGCTGCGGCCACGGTTCTGACCTGTCTGCCTATCGTTGCGCTTTATCCATTCCTGCAGCGCTATTTTGTGACTGGACTGACTATCGGAGGGATAAAGGAATAAATTTTAAGGAGGTAAACATGCTGAGAGTAGTAGAGACGGAGTGTGGAATCGTGCAGGGACTTGCCGCCGCAGACCCACGGATTACAAGCTTTCGGGGGATTCCCTTCGCAAAACCCCCGGTGGGAGAAAATCGGTGGCGGGCGCCTATGCCTGCGGAAAAATGGGAGGGGGTGTTCAAGGCCTTTGACTTTGGACCAATCTCCATGCAGGCGCCCACGGTAGTGAATCCTGAAAATATTTACTGCCGTGAATGGGCGGTGGATCCGGATATTCCCATGAGTGAGGACTGTCTGTGGTTGAATGTCTGGACGCCTGCCCTGCGGGAGGATGAGAAGCTTCCTGTCTATGTTTGGTTTTTCGGAGGAGGTCTGCAAGGCGGCCATCCTGCGGAAATGGAGTTTGACGGCGAGCGGATCGCACGGAGAGGCATCGTTGTTGTCACGGTCAATTACAGAACCAATGTATTTGGTTTTTTGTGTCATCCTGAGATAACGGCGGAAAATCCTGAGGCCCCCGCAAACTTTGGGCATTTGGATCAGCAGATGGGTTTGAAATGGGTGAAGCGTAATATCAGGGCCTTTGGCGGTAACCCGGACAACATTACCATAGGGGGTCAATCGGCTGGCGGTGGGAGCGTGCTGACACAGATCAATTCCCCTCAGAATGGGGGACTTTTTCAGCGAGCGATTATTGACAGCGGAGTGATCCTGGCGGCTTATCCCACTTCCCATATGCCGGTTCAAAGCATTCCACTGGCGGAAGCGGAACAGTTAGGCATCCGTTTTTTTGAATTCCTGGGAGTGTCCTCCTTAAAGGAAGCCCGTGCTCTGGACGCGGTCTATATTCGGGATAAAATGCTGCAGTTTGGCAGCGCCTGCGGTACAGTGATCGATCAAAAATTCTGTGTGGATAATGATTATAAGCTGTGGCTTACCGGAAGAGACTCCACGGTGCCGATGCTTTTGGGAAATACGGCGGATGAATTCTGCGTTGCCCCGCAGGTTCGGAATTGGGAAGAACTTAAGACCTTTGCGGCAGAGCAGTTTGGCGCCGAGGGGGAAGAGTTCCTGCGGCTGTGCGGGGAAAACGCGGAAACCTTCGAGGAGACTTTAAAGAATGCCACGGTAAACGGTATCGAATACACCATTCGTCTTGCGGCGCAGGTACGGGCCGAGCAAGGTATTGAGGATACCATCTACTATTATCGGTTTGCGCCGGATATTCCTGGATGGGACAATCCGGGAACCTTTCATTCTGTAGATCTGTGGTTTTTCTTTGAAACCCTGGCAAAATGCTGGCGGCCTTTTGTGGGCAGGCATTACGACCTGGCGCGGCAGATGTGCAATTACTGGGCGAATTTTATCCGCTCGGGAAATCCAAACGGGAAGGATGCCACCGGAGAGGAACTGCCCTGCTGGAAGCCTTATTCCGTGGAGGAGCCTTATGGAATGTTATTTTCGGATACCTCCAGGTTTGAGAGGGAGCAGCCGGGCCGAGTCATGCGGTTTCTGGTGAAAAAAGGAAAACAGAGGATCATGGAGTCGCTTGAGATATAGGAGGAGAAAGCAATGGCAGAATTAGTGATTGATACCGGACATAAAAAGAGCAGGATTAACAGAGAGCTTTACGGACATTTCTCAGAGCACCTGGGAAGATGTATTTATGAAGGAATTTATGTGGGGGAGGATTCGGCGATTCCCAATACCAACGGGATGCGCAATGATGTGGTAAAAGCTCTGAAAAATATTCGGATACCGGTTTTGCGCTGGCCAGGAGGCTGTTTTGCGGATGAATATCACTGGAAGGATGGAATCGGACCCAAGGAAAAGCGGAAGAAAATGATCAATACCCATTGGGGCGGCGTCATAGAGGATAATAGCTTTGGAACCCATGAATACATGGAACTGTGCAGACAGCTTGGATGCAAGACTTATATAAACGGAAACCTGGGGAGCGGTACGGTTCAGGAGATGTCGGAATGGGTGGAGTATATGACCTTTGAGGGAATGTCACCCATGTCAGAGCTGCGGAAAACGAATGGACATAAGGAAGCCTGGCGGGTGGACTATTTCGGCGTGGGAAATGAGAACTGGGGCTGTGGCGGCAATATGAGACCTCAGTATTACGCGGATGAGTATCGTAGATATCAGACTTATGTCAGAAATTACGACAGGGACAGACGGATACGGAAAATTGCCTGCGGCGCGCCCGGCGACGACTACCAATGGACGCGGGAAGTCCTAAAGGCCTGCGGCGGGCAAAATGCTTACAGGTTCATGGACGGCCTGTCGCTGCATTATTATACGAGCCTTGAACCCGGCAGGGGAAGCGCCACGGAATTTGACGAGGCAACCTATTATACAACCCTGCAAAATGCTTATTATATGAAAGAACTGATCGAAAGGCATGGGGCTATCATGGACGTGTACGATCCGGAGAAAAAAATCGGCATGGTGATCGATGAGTGGGGAACCTGGTTTGATGTGGAACCGGGAACGGTTCCGGGCTTTTTGTACCAGCAGAATACCATGCGGGACGCTATGGTGGCCGCTATCAATCTGAATCTGTTCAATAAACACAGCGACAGGGTAAAAATGGCAAACATCGCCCAGACGGTCAACGTGCTTCAGGCTGTGATCCTCACAGAAGGGGAGAGGATGATTCTGACGCCCACCTACCACACCTTTTGGCTGTTTCGGGAACATCAGGGGAATTGGCTTCTTGACAGTGTGCTGGAGGGAGAAACTATTCAGACAGAGAAGGGGATGATCCCGAAGATCAGCGAATCCGTATCGGAGGAAGAAGGGGGCAGGATACACATTACGCTGGCGAACCTTTCGGCTGCGGAGGGAGAAGCGGTGCGCATTACGCTCTATGGAAGGAAGCCCGGACGTGTTTCCGGTGAAATGCTGACCAACGAAATGCATGCCCATAATACCTTTGAGCAGCCAAATCAGGTGCAGGTTCAGGATTGCGCGGACATCAGGGTATTAAATGAGCAGATCGAGGTCGTTATGCCTCCCTGCTGTGTGATGCATCTGGCAGTGGAGCCATGAATATGGCTCCGGGAGAAAAAAGTATGAGCGCGGCTTCCGGTCAGCGGTTTTGCAGAAAGTGCATGATACCGGATTTCGTGGAGGATAAGGAAGGATTTATTAGGACTTACCTAAACGGAATTGATGGACACTTGCGCACTAATGAGCGGGAGTGGGAGGAAAGATTGAAATTTTGCGAAAACTGTGAGAATCAGATAAACGGTGTTTGCCGTTTGTGCGGCTGTTTTGTAATATTGCGGGCAGCGGTCCGGAAAAACCGCTGCCCGGATGGGAAGAAGAAGTGGGGCAGAATTACATGAGAGGAAGGAAGAAGTTTTTGGAGGATATATGAGGAACTATGTTGAGCTGCTTTGTTATACGAGAATTCCGATGGATGAGGAGATTTATTCCGGTAAACTTGCGTACAGTATGCATTTAGCCGTCACTTATGATCGTCAGAGATACTGGCCACTTAATCACAATTCCGGGGTGTTGTTTGCGAAAGCCACCGTCAACCGGGACGGGACCTTAAATGCGAAAAGCCTGAAACGGCCATTCCTGCTTGCGGCGAAAGAGGGCGGCTATTGGATATTGGCTATCCGTACTTTGCCGGAGGGTGAAGCGGACGAGGAGAGCAGGGGATGTATTCTCGTATACAGATCCAGGGATCTTCTGCAATATGAAGAGGTTGGATTACTGCGGGTGGACGAGGAAGATTTTGTACAGGATGTGAGGGGAGAGTATGATCCGAAGCGGCAGTGTTATCTGGTACAATGGGAGAATGAGGCAGGCGCCTGGTATCAGATGAAAGTGGAGGATTTTGAACGTCCGGAATTAAATGGCGTAAAGGAGTCCATTTCGGCCCGGCCCATGGAGAAAATTCACACGGATATTCAGGGATGTGTGCCCGGAAATGTCATCGAGATTGGAGAAGTGACGGAGAAAAGGTTGATAAATCGATTGACTGTTCCGGTAAATTGTTCCATGCAGGTGCCAGAAACGGTGTGTGGAACCAGCCAGGAGGAAATGGACGTGTTGACAGTAACAGCCTGCTACACGGATGGTTCCACGGCAGAAAAACAGGTAGACTGGGATTTAACGCATGTGGATTTTGAAACTGCCGGGATTTACTCTGTTAAGGGGAAAGTGGAGCGTGATTTTTCTTTGTTTCCCTTTGCGGTGAACCGGGCGGATCCCAATATCATATGGTGGAAGGGGCGATTTTACTTCATTGCCACTAATGATGAGGATCAAAATCATACCTTCTATATAAGGGTGGCCGATACCATTCCGGAACTTGCAAAAGCAGAGGAGCATTTGGTCCTGGATACGGATACATATCCTTACATCCGGAACTTATTGTGGGCGCCGGAATTTCATAGTATTGATGATGAATTATATCTGTTTTTTGCCGCAACTACGGGAGAATTTTTTTATGAGGAAGCCTATCTCATGAAATTAAAGCATGGAGGCAATCCGACAGACAGAAGGGAATGGGAACCTCCCAGAAAAGTGGTTGACCGAAACGGGACAGCTTTGTGCAGGGCCGGCGAGGCTATTACGCTTGACATGACATATTTCCAGTGGGAAGGGACAGCGTACGCGGTCTGGTCCCAGCGTCAGTTTCTGCCGGTGGATCAGGGAGCCTGGCTGTATATTGCCGCCTTGAACCGGCGGGAGCCCTGGAAATTATGCTCAGATCCGGTGGTATTGTCCAGACCGGAATATGGCTGGGAAAACAATCATGCCTTTGTCAATGAGGGGCCCTATACAATTCCGGGGAAGGATAAACTGTTTTTGACCTACTCAGCGGCAGCCACAGATACTACCTATACGGTTGGCCTTATGGAAATAGAGAGGGGATTTGACCTGTTAAAACCGGAGAACTGGAGAAAATCGAATTGCCCGATGTTGACATCCCGCAGTGTGCCCGGAGAGTATGGACCCGGTCATAACTCTTATGTAAGGGACGAAGAAGGATGCTTGTGGAATGTGTACCATGCAAGACCGAATCTTGATGGACCACGGTGCGCAGGAGTGCGCCGGGTGCATTTTGGTGAGGACGGATACCCGGTGCTTGCTATGACAGAGGATGTGGCGGAAGCATTTCGATGTGTGGAAACAAAAATAATTATTAAGGAAAAAGGGAGTGTGATACATGAAGATAAATAATCCGATTTTTAAAGTGGATATGCCGGATCCGGATGTGCTGCGCAGGGGAGATATTTATTATATGGTGTCCACCACCATGTTCTATATGCCCGGTGCGGTTATCTTAAAGTCCGGGAATCTGGTAAACTGGGAGATCGTATCCTATGTATTTGATACATTGGAGAATAATGATATTTACCAGATGAAAAATGGGAAAAATGCTTACGGGAAAGGACAGTGGGCCACAAGCTTAACCTTCTGGCGCGGCCGTTATTATGCATGCTTTGTCTGTCATGATATGGGAAAAACTTATATCTATCATACGGATGATATAGAACAAAGCGGTTGGGAGCGATTTGTGATAGAGGAAGTGTTTCATGACATGTCTTTTCTTTTCTGGGGAAATGCGGCATATCTCGTTTACGGCAATGGGGAGATCGGTATCGTTCAGCTGGAGGATGATTTAAGTGGAGTGAAAGAGAACGGGATAAGGCAAATTCTTTTTGAAACCCCAAGGGAGGGGATGAATCTGCGGTGTGAGGGCTGCAGGGCCTATGTCAGAAACGGTTATATTTATCTGAGCTTTATTGACGGCCCTTCCAAGCGTGTTGGAAATGGCAGAAGAAGACAGGTATGTTACCGCTCCAAAAAGCTGTTGGGTCCTTATGAATCCAGAATTATTCTGGATGATGATATGGGTTTGGAGGGACGGGGAATTGCTCAGGGACCCTTTATTGAGACAAAGGAGGGAGAATGGTACGCGATGCTGTTTCAGGATCGCGGGGCAGTCGGCAGGATTCCTTTTCTTATGCCGATGAAATGGGTGGAGGATTGGCCGGTTCTCGGCGTTGGCGGGAAAGTGCCGGAAACCTTTGAAATACCCTTGCCGTCCCATACGGCAAAGCCTTTTGTCATAAGCGATACCTTTGGGCATGAGGAGAACCGGCTGGCAAAGGAGTGGCAGTGGAATCATAATCCTATGCCGGACTGCTGGTCCTTCCTGCAGCGGCCCGGATATCTGCGTCTAACCACCGGACAGTTGGCAGACAATCTCATGGAGGCAAGAAATACACTGACGCAGAGGACTCAGGAACCGTATAGTGTGTTTCAGGTGGAGATGGACGCCGCTGGATTAAGGGTGGGAGATTTTGCAGGTTTATGTGCCTTTCAGTCAAAATACGGACAGATTGGAGTGCGGCGCGATGCGGACGGAAAGAAAGTGGTAGTGCTGCAAAGAGACGATAATAAGAATCTGCGGGAGACCGTCGCGGCCTTTTCAGGTAATACCATATATCTGAAAATCACCTTTGATTTTGCCAATCAGGCAGATTTAGCAGAATTTTATTACAGTACGGACCAGCGCATTTGGATAAAACTGGGAGATACCCTGCATATGGTTTATACCCTAGATGTATTTGTCGGATATCGGATTGGTCTTTTCTGTTATGCCGCCCGGGAACTGGGTGGGTATGCTGATTTCAGGGATTTTCTATTTTCGGAAGAAAAGAGGGAGTGAACCAGATAAAGGCGGGGAGCTGGAAATATGGGCATTTTTGTGAGAGATAAAAAATTTTATCAGCTGCTGGCGGCTACGGCGGTTCCTGTGGCCCTCCAGCAGCTGGTGACAGCGGGGGTGAACATGACAGATAATGTCATGCTGGGAACCCTTGGCGAGATACAGATGAGTGGAGCCACCCTGGCTAACAATTTTATAGCATTTTTCCATACCTGCTGCATGGGACTTGGGATGGGAGCGAGTGTACTGACTAGCCGATACTGGGGGATGAAGGCCGGGGAAAGCTTAAAAAAGAGTGTGATTCTGATGTATCGGCTGGTATTTTTTATCGCCGTGTCGTTCAGTGTTCTCACCTTTGCGTTTCCCAGAGAAATTATGCGTATTTACACCAGCGAACCGGCAGTCATCGAAGCAGGAATCGATTACTTTGAAATCTCCGTTGTTTCTTATCTTCTGCTGGGATTCTCTTTAACCACAAGCCTTATTCTGCGAAGTGTTGGAAGGGCCAACATACCGCTGATTTCATCTGTTCTGGCTTTTTTTGTAAATATCTTTGCCAACTGGGTCTTCATTTTTGGTAATTTGGGCGCTCCCAGAATGGAAATCCGGGGAGCGGCGCTGGGCACGCTGATAGCCAGAGTCTTTGAATTTCTATTTATTGCGGTATATCTTTTTTGCTTTGATAAAAATATAGGGCTGCGTCTTGAAAATTTTCGAATGCAATGCCGGGATATATGGCCGGAATATATTAAAATAAGTTTACCGGTACTTGTCAGCGATGCCCTGCTTGGTGTGGGAAACAGCGCGGTAGCCGTGGTCATGGGACATATCGGCGCGGTATTTGTGGCGGCTAACGCCATAATTACCGTGGTTCAGCAGATGTCTACGGTGGTGATTCAGGGGATGAGCCAGGCCGGCTGTGTAATCACAGGCAATACCATGGGGCAGGGAAAAACGCATACGGCCAGAGAGCAGGCGGTGACGATGACTGCGCTGGCAGCTGTCATAGGCTGTATGGGCTGTGGCGTGATTTTACTGCTCTGTGATACGGTCATTGATTTTTATCATGTGTCAGAGGAAACCAAGCTGTTGGCAAAAGAGTTAATGTACATGCTGGCAGTGACAGTGATTTTTCAATGTGTCAACAGTGTTTTGACAAAAGGGGTTTTGCGCGGAGGCGGAGATACGAAGTTTCTCATGGTAGCGGACATTCTATTTTTGTGGTGTGTCAGCATACCTCTCGGTGCATTGGCTGGCCTGGAATGGCATTTGTCGGGTTGTCTTATTTATTTTTTCCTAAGGCTTGATCAGATTCTCAAGACCTTTTGGTGTCTGTATCGGTTAAAGACAGGAAAATGGATGAAAAATATACGGCCTTCAGAGGAGAAAGCATTCGGAGCAAGATCCTTATAATCGCAACAATGTCCATCGTTGACGGCGTATATGCCGGGCAATGGTGGACATTGTTTTTGCATCATGAATGTGATAAAATAAGTCCATTGATGTGTGAAAGAAGAGAATCTTATGACAAACAACGACATTCTACAGACAGCCCTAAAGCAATCGGCTATCGACGCCAGTTGCTCCCCCGAGGATTTCAGGAAAAAGAAAAATGTTCTCGTGTCCTCCGCGAAGAATCCAAAAGCGCGCAGATACCTGGAGCTGCCCTTTGTCTGCAATCTGATTTCCTATGGCAGCACCATTGTAGCATCCATAGATATGAAATATGAGAAGCTTGTCCGAGTCTACATCGACAAGTACCCGGCAGAGCATTGCTTTGAGATGCCGAACCTGCATGTGCTAAGCGATGCTTTTGCGCCGTACGGCATGCGGGTGTGCTTCATGGCGGAGTATTTTCTGCCGGATGTAACACTGTTCACCGGAGGGGAGAGTCGCGGTTATGCATTTCGGATGGAGAAAACGAGCGGCCATGAATTGCGGGTCCCGGGAACCGCTTACGAGCTTCGCCTGTTGGAAAGCCGTGATTTTCAAAATCTCTATCTTCCCCAGTGGTCTAACGCTCTGTGCGAGAAGCGGAGAGAACTGGACGTTCTGGGCGTCGGCGCGTACTGCGGCAATCGATTGATCGGCCTGGCCGCCTGCTCGGCGGACTGTGAAACGATGTGGCAGATCGGCATCGACGTGCTGCCGGAATTCAGACGTCAGGGGATTGCTTCGGCTCTGACAGGCAGGCTGGCATGGGAAATCCTTGCTCGTGGCAAGGTGCCCTTTTACTGCTGCGCCTGGTCCAACATCGGCTCCGCCAGAAACGCCATACGAAGCGGTTTTCGTCCCGCCTGGGTGGAACTGACCGTGAAGCCGAAGGAATTTGTGGACGAGCTGAACGGACTTTTTACATAAAAAGCTGGAGGCAGTGCTGCTTTGTTT
>CALWDR010000193.1 GCA_944376745.1 uncultured Lachnospiraceae bacterium | reverse complement strand
TTCGCTCCCATCGGCCTGACTGACAGATTTATCTCCCCAAAGACCATCAAAAGCGTCCATGGCAGGCGGGTGGAGCTGTTTGAGAGCGGCGAATTTGCCTATGTGGAGCACGGGACTCTGCATTTTATTCAACTGACAGAGCCCCGCTTTGAGGGGGAACGCGCTCTGTAACCTTCCTCACATTCCCCCGCTGTTCCATGCCAATGCCGTCTGTCTCATGGTTCAGAGAGCGGCTCCGCTTTCGCTCTCCTTCTCACAGGCGGGCAGCTTCAGGAAATTGGTGGACCTGGTGGTGGTGGCGGGCGGCGCCGGGTCCAGGTTCCGGTCACGGATCCCCAGCACGTCCTCCGGGCGGGCCCAAGGCCTTTTCTGTACCACGCTGGTCTCCTCGTGGGTGAGGATTCCCTTATAAGCCGTCAGGCACCTGCGGTAATAGCCGTCCCTGACGCAGGTCTCCTTCACCCCGTCGTTTAAAAGTCCCAGGATCAGCGGCAGGATCTCCGCCGCGCAGCACACGGAGGAGGAGTGGGCGATGGCGCTGGGAATATTGCTGACGCAGTAATGCACCACGCCGTTTACCACATAGCGGGGATCGTCATGATGGGTCTCATGGCTGGACTCAATAGCGCCCGGATCGTCGTTGGAGATATCCACAAGCACCGAGCCCGGCTCCATCCGCTTTAACATCTCCTTGTCGATCAGGAAATCCTTCCGCTCCTTGGGCCATTTCACACAGTTTACCACCATGTCGGTGCGGGGCAGCACGCTGGCGATGGTTTCCTTATTGCACAGCATGGTGTCGATCTTCCCCTGATACTGATAGCTTAAGGTGCGCAGCAGTCCCACGTTGATGTCCATGACCGTCACGCTGGCTCCCAGAGCATACAGCACCGAAAGCGCTCCCTGGCCCACGGTTCCCCCGCCCAGGATCAGCACGTTCATGCCGGGCGCCCCGGCCAGACCTCCCACGAATTTTCCCTTTCCTCCGTTGATGGTCAGCATGGATTCCAGCCCGAACAGCGCTCCCTGTTTTCCCGCCGCCTCACAGAAGGGCGAGCCGTAGCGGTGGGAATCCTCCGCGGTAAAGGCGATGCATTTGCTTTTCAAGATAGCGTCCACCTCTTCGGGGTGCCCGGCGGGATGGATGCAGCCTAAGATGATCTGTCCTTCCCTTATCAGGTCATATTCCTCCGGCTTAAACTCCTTGACCTTCGCCACCAGATCGCAGCGCCCGTAGATTTCTCCGGCTGTCTTTACAATTTCCGCTCCCGCAGCCGCGTAAGCCTCATCCGGAAATCCGGCCATGGCGCCGCAGTCGTGCTGGGCCAGCACCTGATGCCCGGCAGCCACTATGCTCCTTACCTCCGCGGGGGTGGAGATCACCCGGTACTCCCCTTCCTTGTTCTCCTTTAAAATTCCATAAATCATTTTCCATCTTCCTTCTTTCTTCCGATTCTGCCCCTAGGCGCCGGGCCGCTGACTCTCCCAGACCTCATTGACACGGTCCACCAGCTCCAGAAGCTCCTTCCGGCTGATGGGAAATCCCCCCAGGCTGAGCAGGGCGCGCAGGGGCATGTAGCGCACCATGGATTCCACCATCTGCAGGGGCACCGCCTCGCAGGATACCTTGCCGCCGGTCTCCATGCGGTGCAGACTTTCCCGGTACCGTTCCATCAACGGCTGCACCAGGGGCCTGCTCTGTTCGTTTGCCGTCAGATCCCCCAGGGTACTGTTCAGGGTACAGCGGCGGGCCTTGGGCGCGCTGCCTTTCAGCGAAAGCTTTACCCCGGATACCATATCCCTGGCAGAGGTCCCCACGGCGATCTCATACGCTCCCGCCTCGATACGCCAGTCCCCTGCCTCCTCATCAAAATAGGCAAAGGCACGCTCATCCAGGGAAAAGGTCACCGCTTTGGTCTCTCCGGGCTCCAGCCATATTTTTTCAAAGCCCCGAAGCTCCCGGAGGGGCCTGAGAACCTCTCCGCCCCTGCGGCCCACATAGAGCTGTACCACCTCGCTGCCGGCACGGTCTCCGGTGTTGGTCACCTCCACCTTCAGCCGACATACCTCATCCTCCCTTCCGGTCTGTTCCAGAGACAGGGGGCCGTAGGAAAAGGTGGTATAGCTTAAGCCCCAGCCGAAGGGATAGCGCACCGCCATCTCCTTGGTGGTATAATACCGGTAACCCACGAAAATTCCCTCCCGGTATTCCGCCCGGTCTCCCTCTCCCGGATAAAACAGGTAGGAGGGATTATCCTGAAGCTTCATGGGAAAGGTCTCCGCCAGCCTGCCGGAGGGATTCCCCTGGCCGTAGAGAATGCGGACTACGGCTTCTCCCACCGCCTCCCCGCCCAGGTAGGTCATAAGGACCGCCTTCACCAGGGGCTCCCAGGGCATTTCCACCGGAGCACCGCCCGCCAGCACCACAACGGTATTGGGCTGACGCATGGCCACCTGGCGGATCAGCTCGTTCTGGTAGTCCGGCATGGCCATACCGGCGCGGTCATAACCCTCGGACTCCCATTCCTCGGGAAGCCCCGCAAAGATCACCGCCGCACGGGCTTTTCCCGCCGCTTCCACGGCCTCCTCCAGAAGCTTCTGGTTGTCCCCGGGCTCCGTATCGCTGAATCCGGCGGCGAAGGTCACCGGATAGCCCAGCTTTCCGACAATCTCACAGGCTCCCGGAGCGAAAAAGGAATTGATATGGCCGCTTCCTCCCCCCTGGTAACGGGGCTTCTCCCCATAGGCGCCGATCAAGGCGATGGGATCCTCTTTCTTCAGAGGCAGGGCGCCGTCTTCATTTTTCAGTAAGACAATGGACTGCTCCGCCATCCTTGCGGCAATGTCATGGTCGGCCTCCCGGTCAAAAAACGCCTCGCTGCGGCCTCCCGTGTCCGTTCTCTCAAGGAGCTTTAAGATCCGCTCCACCGCCTGGTCCAGCACCTCCTCCGGAAGGCTGCCCTCCTGTACGGCCTCCAGGATCAGCCGGTCATTATAGCCGTGGGAAGTGGGCATTTCCAGCTCCAGACCTGCCCGAAGGCCAGTCACCCGATCCGCCACACCGCCCCAGTCGCTGATCACCACGCCGTCGAAGCCCCATTGCTCCCGCAGCACCTCCGTCAGAAAGTGATAGCTTTCCGCCACGTACTCCCCGTTGACCCGGTTGTAGGAGCTCATGACCGCCCAGGGCTTCGCCTTCTTCACCACCCGCTCAAAGGCGGGCAGGTAGATCTCACGCAGGGTTCTTTCATCCATCTGCGAGGAGCTGGTCATACGCCTGTGCTCCTGGTAATTGCCCAGATAATGCTTGACGCAGGCGGACACGCCCTGGCTTTGCAGCCCCTGCACCCAGGCGGCCGCCAGTTCTCCGGCCAGGAACGGGTCCTCCGACAGATACTCGAAATTTCTGCCGCACAGGGGGCTTCTCTTCATATTAATGGCAGGACCCAGAAGGACGGAAACCCCTTCCGCCCGACACTCTCTCCCCAGCGTCCGCCCCATTTCATACATCAGCTCCCGGTCAAAGGAGCAGGCGGCCAGACACCCCAGCGGAAAGCAGACTGCCCGGATACTTTCATTGATCCCCAGATGGTCCGCCTTCTCGTCCTGCTTCCGCAGGCCGTTGGGACCGTCCGCCATCATGATCGCCCGGATGCCAAGCCTTTCTATCGCCTTCGTATGCCAGTAATCCTCACCGGAGCACAGGCCCGCTTTCTCCTCCAGGGTCATCCGGCGGATGACGTCCCGGTATTTTTCTTCACCCATATACTGCTTCCTCCCACGACATCATAGCATCTCTTCAAAGACGGGCCAGGCGTCTTCGGCGTAAAACCGATGGCCGCCCTCCCCCACGACCATGCGGCAGTTTTGCGGCGCCCCCGCCGCCTCATAGATTTCCTCCACCACCGCAAAGCCTCTTTCTGCCGCCTCCAGGGGGAAAATGGCATCCTCCCTGCCGCTTACGACCAACAGGGGCCTTGGGGCGATCAGCACCGCCAGATCCGGCATTTCCATGTAGTTCAGGATCCCCGGTATATAATTGCAGTCACAGTGGTACATGCTTAAAATGGAAGCGTCATAGCGGTTGAAGGCGCAGGAGACCAGCACCGCCGTGATGCCGGGAATGACCCCGGCCGCGTGATAGGAGGTGGTTCCGCCCCCGGAATTGCCCATAATGCCCACGCGTTCTGTGTCCAGCTCCCGGAACTGTCCCAGGTTCTCCACCAGGCAGCGGACGTCATGGACGCGCTCGCCCAGGAGGGTATGGCCCACCAGCAGGGCCTGCATGGCCATCTGGTGACAGGCCTGCCCGCCCGGCACGCCGGTTTTTAATTCTCCCAAGCCCCGCTGCTCCATGGCTATGGCCGCGTATCCCCTGCGCACGGCCTGCAGCGCGAAATCCCGGTCTCCGGCAATGGTTTTCTCGTCGTTGGGGTAAATGGGCCGTCCCAGAGAGATATGCATGCCCGTGGAATGCCCCTGCAGACAGATCACCACCGGAAGCTTTCTTCCCGCCTCCCGGTTCTTCGGCAAAAGCAGGTGAGCCGGCACGAAGAAACCGGGCTCCGTCTCCATTTTGAAGCGAACCTCATCATATTCCTCGTTGTCCTGCCTTTCGTACTCGATCTCAAAGGGCACGCAGGTTCGTCTCTCCGGCATTTTCAGTAAGCCGGTATACACCTCCTCAATCGCCGCCCTCTGCCGGGAAAAGGGCTTTGTCCTGTCGAAGGCCAACGGCTTTCGCCCATTGGCCGCCTGAAAATAATGGGCTGTCATCAGATCCATGGTAAAAACTTCCTTTCCTTTGATCTCATCGGATTCCTTTCACGTCACCTTTCACATCATGCCTGCCAGCCAGGCCCACAGTCTGGTGGGATCAAGGCCCAGGAAGGCCGGCAGGGAGAAGCTGGCTGCGGCAGTTTTGTCGGGGAGGGTTGGGGGCTGCGTGTTATTTGATTCGGCAATATAGTATATGGAACCGTCCGTATTGCAATTCAGGATCCATACAACCTCTCCCGTCCTGTTCAGGCCGAAGATCCCGTTCCAGTTATAGCTTGGCGATCCGGAAGATCCGTTATTCTTCGCAGTTATGATTTCGGTTACCAGCCCCTCATAATCCGCAAGGTTGCTCCCGCTCTTACGGGATACGGAGAGGATCTTTACGTCCTCCGCCAGCTTCAGAGTCCTGTTATTACTTAATGTAATCGTCCCCGCCTGGGCGTCATAACCGATCACCGGCTGCCTGAGCAGGTCCACGATATCCGTGCTGCCGTAAGCGCTGTAGTTCTTTTGCCCGGCCCAGTCAAACCGATAGCCTTCCGCTGTTTCCGTGATCCGGTACACCTTTCCGTTGATGGGGAGCTGCCCCTCCGTTCCCGCAAAGCTTAAGGTTCTCTCCGCTCCGGTCATATCCACCGCATCCACCTGGTAACTCTCCTTTGCACTGTCCCAGATAATATCCGAGGTGATCAGCGCCAGTTCCCCCGGGGAGCGGGTTGCTCTGGCAGTCACGCTGTAACCCGCCCAGGTACCGGGGTCCTGGGACAGGTTATAAAGGCTCTGATTGGTGACCTCCACCAGCATCCACTGTACATAATCTCCAGCGGAAGCCTTGGAAACGCCATTGGAAAGCAGACAGGAATACGCCGTATTTCCAAGATCAAAACCCGCAGCAGCAAGATCCCCGCGCTCTTCTTCGGTTGCAAGCCTGAGGGTATTTCCGGATCTTGTTACATACACGATATGGGTATTGGCGGTAATATGGTAGGTATAGGCCGTCCCGCTGCTTCGCGTAATTCCGGTCAATACGCCCTTTTCATAGCTGACCGTTCCGTCACTCTCCACAATATCTCTGCTGAATCTGACAAAGTCGGCCACGCCGTTCTGGATCATGACAACGTAAGGCTCATCCTCCTTCGGATACACCTCCGCCCCCTCGTCAAACCGCAGCCCCTCATAGGTCTGGCCATAAATATCCTCAAGATCCACCACATAATAACCAGCCTCATTTAAGTAGGGAGCCTTCGTCACAAAGGCGATGGGCGCCGCGGCAAAGTCGGGCGCCGCCGTCTCGTAGGCGTCGCTCTCCCGGCCCAGGGCGTAATAGAGGGAGACGGCTTTGCCGCTGCTGTCATTGTCCCCTGTCAGGATCCAGGTCACCTGCCCCATTTCATTTACGCCGTACAGCGCGTTGTAACGGCTGTTGTCCGTGATCAGCGTGCCGATCCCCTCACGCATGCCGGTGATCCGTGCATCGCCGGAACGACTGGCGTCCACCGTCACGATCTGCTGATAGCAGTCGGCGGGCACGGTGACCGCAGCGGTAGTGTCATTGCTGCTGGTCAAGGTTAAGGCAGAACCGCTCTTTGCGCTCAGCCTGCCCATCCGCACATTTCCGTCGCCGCTGTAGGGTACGGCGTACAGCGTGACCGCTCCGTCCGCTTCCGCCGAGATTCCATAGAGTTTCCCGCTGACCGGAAGGATGCTCTCCTCCGACAGGCGCAGGGTTCTCTCCGCTCCCGTCATATCCCTGACAGCCGCCTCGTTGTACCTGACTCCGTCCTCCCATACGGGATAGGCTTCGCCCAAAGTCAGGACCACATTTCCGGCGTCCCCTGTTACCGGGAAATATTTTCCAAGGTTGGAGTAGATACTCTCTCCCTTCGTCTCCACCACTACCCACTGGGCATAGCCCTCCGGGTCTGCTTTCACGAAAGCGTTATAGGCACTGCCCGCCGCAAAGCCTGCGCCCTCCGTGGTGATCCCCAAGATCAGGCCGTTCTCCCTGGTCACAAACAGGATATGGGTGTTGGAGGTGATCTTATATTCATGATTCCGGGAGGCCGCCGCAGTGTCCCCTGTCAAAACTCCATCCGCATATCCGGTCACCTTGTCGGTCTTTAAGTCCGCAGCCTCCACCGCAGAATCCCACAGTACGGTCAGCGTCGCCCTGCCATCCTCTATTTCGGCTTTATAGGCATAGCCCGCCAGCGGCCAGCAGGCGCCCCTTTCGGACAGCTCCACCGTCACTTCCTTGGGCTCGGAGCCGGAAACATCCTGCAGGACAGCCGTCTTTGTCTCATAATCGGCCTCGGTGACGATCACCACGCCGGTATCCGCGGCCAGAGGCTCCACCTCCAGCGTGTCATGCAGGCCGTTCTCCACGCCTGCCACACCGTACCAGATACTGTTGGCATCTCTCTCCGACAGCAGAAATACGATCTCATTGGCCTCATTGACGCCGTAAATGGCACAGTAATTATCCGTTCCGGTCCTGCCGATCCCCTCTTCCTCCAAAGTCATGCGCCGCGCCTGGCCGGTATCCGACGTGACCACCTGAAGATACGCGTTTTCCGCGATATCCAAGGTCCGGCTTCCGGAGCCGTCCTCCACTTTCACCGTGCCGGCGTCCAGGTCCGCCGCCTTCACCCTCGCCCGGCTCACATCCGTGCCGCTGCACAGGGTCAAGGTTGCCGTGCCGTCACTATTTTTCTCCATCATATACAACTTGCCGGGTACCGGCGCCTGCATGTCACCGGACAAGGTCAGAACTTCCTCCGTTCCCTCCATATCGGTAACCGGCACCTTCACCAGCCTGGTTCCGTCCGCTGTCCATTCGGGGTAAGCATACCCTGTGGTAAGCACCACATTCCGAGGCTCGGCGGAACGGGTCAGCCCTGTGCCGAAGTAGCTGTAGATGGAGCTGCCCTCCACCTCCACCACCATCCAGGACACATAGCCGTTCTCCAGCCGAATCCATGCGTTGGTAGCCGTACCAGCCGGGATCCCGCTGCCCTCCACGAACCGCAGCTTCCCATTCTGAAGCTGTGCGTACCGGATCAGGGTGTTGGGGCTGACGCGGTACTGGGCCGGGCTGCTGCCGCTGGTGGTATTTACGCTTAAAATACCGTTCTCATAGCCCTGCACCACATATCTGGCCACGCCCTGTCCGGTCATATCAGACAAGGTGAGCTCCCCATCTTTCGCCGCAGCCTGATAGCCATATCCTTCATAGGGAACCAGCGCGTTTTCCGCAGCGGTGTTAAGCGCCGCATTGGTATATTTCGTTCCGTAAATATCCTCGGCACTCACCCGCAGGGTCCCGCTGCCATCCGCCCGGGCCGGACCGGTGGTGAGCACAAAGCCCGTCTCCGTTTCAAGGGCCCTAAGATCCAGATCCGTCTCCCTGGCCTGGGCGCTGTAAATGCTCTTGTCCCCCTCCCTCTGGGTAAGGATCCACTTCAGGTTTCCGTCGCCGTCCGCCGCGTACCAGGCGCTGTAGATAAAGCACCCGCTGACATGGTCGTGGTTCCCGCCGGGACAGCTCTCCGTCCTGGCGGAGGGCACAACGGTTCCCCCGGCCTCAATATTTACCAGCCTGTTGTTCTCCACGTCCCCGTTGAAGATCTTGGTCTCGGAGGTAATGGTCAGAATGGTGCCGTTTTGAAGCTGCACCTGATCGCCATTGACCGCCGTCACCCGATAGCGGGCAAAATCATAGCCTGCGGAGGTGGGCACATCCCTTGTTTCCGGCACGGAAAATTCCGCCGTACCGTCCGGGGAAAGCTCCATGTGGTAGCCCTTGCCGTAGGCGGGCAGCAGGCTTCCCTCCTTCACCTGCACGTGCCTCTTTGTGCCCGTCATATCCATCACGTCCATCACGGTTTTCTTCCCGCCGTTCTCCCATTCCGGATAGGCATGGCTTAAGGTCACCACCACACTGGCGGGATCGCCGCTGTCCGTGCTGGATGAAGCATCCATTCCGGTCTTGCTGAAGATAGCCGTATCCGAGGGCGCCGCCATCACCCACAGCAGCTCGTCGTTTTCATCCGCCGCAAAATACAGATTGTAGGTGTAGCAGTCGTTGGTGTGGGTATGGTCCTTCGCGCAGTTCAGCCTGGCTGCCGGAAGCTCCGTGGTATCCGTCAGCACCAGGACACCGCCCACCATTTCGATATTATATATTTTCGTGCGCTCCGTGAGCAGATAACGTTCCCCTGCCGGAAGCACGAGGGTATCTCCGGAAATGGATTGCAGGGGCCTGCTGCCCAGGTCGTAGCCGCTGACCCTGTGATCCTTATCCGGCGCGGACAGAAGCGCCTTCCCGTCCACCAGCTCCATATGGTAAATGCTGCCCTTCACCGGAAGAAGGCTGTTTTCCGCAAGCGCATAGCTGACCTTTGTTCCGTCCATGGTCATGCCTTCGATCCACCTGCTGCCGTCGCTTTTAAACTCCAGATGGGAGGTGGTAAAGAGCACCTTGGATGGGGAGCCCGCCGCAACCGCCGGGCTGGTGGAGCTTCCCAGATAGCCGCTGATGCCCTCGCCGTCGGCCCGCACCACCATCCACAGCAGATTTCCCGCGCCGTCGGTGGCGTAGGCCGCATTGCTGGAATAGCACCTGCTCCAGTTATGGACATGGCCGGACGCCTGGCTCTTACAGTAGGTGGTGGGCTGACAGAGGGCCAGCTCCGTGGTATCCCCGGGAACCAGCTTCCCATTTACCACATCCACGGTATAGATCCGGGTGTCCTCTGTGACGCGGAAGCTCTCCCGGCTCTGAATGGTCACCAGGCCCTCCTCCGCCTCCAGGATACCGCCCCGGCTGAAATTGTTCGCCCCGTCCGCGTTGGGTTCCTTAAAATAAATCTTTCCGTTCCGCAGCTCATAGGCATAGATCCGCCCCTTGGCCGGGATGAGTCCGCTCTGGTCCACCGGATAGGAAACGGTTTGCCCGCTGGCAGGAAGAAGCACCTGTGCCGTCCCGTCCCCCCGCATGGCTGACAGAGTCAGGGCCACTGCGGTCTTTGCCGTGACGTCCGTGCTCAGCTTATTTTCCGCGTCCCCCAGGGTATACCACAGGGAGCCGTTCTTCGCGCTCATGATGACCCATTTCAGATTTCCCTGACCGTCACAGCCAAACAGGGCGTTGCTGTAATAGCAGTTATTGTCATGGACATGGCTGCCCCGCTCCATACACCCGGCGGTGCGCTGGGCCACCTGAAGCTGGCCGGAGGATACCGGGATCAGCCGGTGGTCTCCCACCGCCATATAATAGATCCTGGTTTCATCCGTCAAATGAGTCTCCTTGGCATATTCGCCGTCCCCGAAGATCAGCTCATCGCCGTTGATCCGGCACAGGGGAGCGCGCACCACGTCAAAGCCCGGCTCCGTATAGGAGGTGCTGGCTTTGGTGATGACTGCGTTCTGCCCCTCATCAAGCTCCATGTGATAGAGCGCCCCCGGATACACTTCCACGCCCTCCGCGGTGTAAGAATAAGTATGCTGACTGCCGTTCATATCCATAACCGTGATCCTGGAGCCCGAGACGCTTAATACCAGCACGGTCTCCTCCAGGGGCCCGCTGCCCCAGGGCTCGTCCTGACTTCCGCCCATGGTGGCAAAGAGGGAATCCCCCGTGTTTTCCGTCATGATCCATTTCAGGTTGGAGAAATTGTCCGTTTTATAATATCCGTTATAGAAATAGCAGTTGTCCGTATGGGTATGGGCCCCCTGCTCCCTGCAGGCGTTGGTCCGCTCCGCGGTCTGGATCAGGCTCCCGTCCACCTCAGACAGCGTAAGCCAGCCGGTCCAGAAGCGGGCGGCCTCGATGATCCGGGTATCTTCCGTCACCTTAAGCACAGCGTCGGAGGCAACCGTGACCGCATCCCCGTTCACCTGCGTAACGGGCGTATTTATATAGTCATAGGCGTCTCCCTCCCGGAGCGCCACGCTGAACCGAAGGGAACCGTCCGTCTCCTCGTCGATCCGGTAGATCCTTCCGCCCACCGGCACCACGCCGGTCTCGCTGACGGTGCAGGTATAGGTATCGCCATTTAAGTCCTCCACGGATATCCTGCGGTTCTCCGCATCATATTCTCCCGTGGTCACCACCAGCCTGGAAGGGTCGGAATCCTGCCCCGGCAGGCAGGCATACGGACTGTCCCCATCCGTACCGATAAAGCGGTAAATGCTGGAGCCGTCCACGGACAGAATGGCCCAGGTAAGCTCGTAGGGCTCCAGAAAGCCGCCGGTATATTTCACATAGGCATTGTATAAATAACAGCCGTTGGTGTGGGCGTGATTCTCGTGGTCCGGGCAGTCGTTGTTGAACTGCGCGTAACGCTCCGTCGTTTCCGCCTCCACCCGGCGGAGACGCCCGTCCTGCACCTTCACATAGTACAGCACCGAATCCGCGGTCTGGCGGTACTTATTATTCATGCCGCCCTCATAGAGCCATTCCGAATCCCGGCTGCCGATGGGTCTGGCCTGAAAATCCACCCTCTGCATCCCGCCGGAGACCACGGCCCCCGCAAAAATGGCAGGATCCGTGCCGTTCTTGGGCACGTAGACCCGGTAGACATAGCCGTCCCTGGGAAGAACGCCGTCGGTATCAATGGCCAGGGTCATGGCCTCGTTGGCATCAAGGGCCCAGGTATCGATCTCATAGCTCTCCCCGTCGGCCCCATAGCGGATGGCGCCCTCCGTCAGCACGCAGTACACGTCGTATTCGCTCTCCGGAAGCTTCAGCTCCACCTGCTGCTCCGGCTCTTTTTCCTCATCCTCATTTTCCTTCTGCCCCGTAAGCCAGAGTGCCGCAGACACAGCTCCCGCGGCCAGCAGAATGACAACCAGGACGATCACCAGCCCGATCACCTTTTTTCGCTTCATCATGTCTCCTCCTTTCCTCTCCGTTCATCAATACAGAGGCCTGGGAAGACCAACGCACCTGGAAATGTCCAGTCCGTTTTTCTCCACAATCACCCATTTGCACGTCCCTGTCCCGTCTGTTTCAAACAGCAGATTCCAGGCTTTATTTCCGTTCTCTAAAACCGCCGCCCCGGTCACCGTATCCGCCGGCTCCGGGTCAGTCAGTCGGCCATGATCCTCTTCGTTGGAGACCTGGAATATGCTCGTATTCTCATCCATCACCACTTCAGCGGTTCCAAGCTCATTTTCGTAGGTCAATACATTTCCCTCCAGGGACAGGGCCGCTCCCTTCTGCACCGTACCGGCACCGGAGCCTGTCCCATCGTAAATCTCCCCGGAGGCCGGGTCTGAGAATCTGGCATAGCCCTCTGACACGGTTATCTCACACAGGCGCTCCGTGGGGACCAGGGAAGGGTCCTCCACAGCTACCACGCGGGTTTCCCCGGTGGTCACAGACAGCACCTCCACCTTCCCGGTATCCTTCGTCCACTCCGGCTCCCCGGTGATGATGACCGTATCCGCGTAGTCTCTGGTGTCAGCTTCTCCAGGCGCCGCTTCCTCCGCCGTCTCCTCCATCACAAAGGAGGGCCGCAGAAGGGCAAAGGCGTACTGGCCCAGCATACTCTCCATGATGGGCGCAAGATACCCGGAGCGCAGGATGGAGACCTCCCCGTATTCCTCAAACCAGCCCGCCAGATTATAAGGGCCGGTGCAGAGATACAGATAGGTATTCTCCGGGGTGAAATCCTCGCTGACCACCAGGATATCTCCGGCCATAAGGCTTGCCCCCGTAAAGTTGGATACCCGCTCTCCCGGCTCCTCCTCCGCATTTTTCACCGCCATGCCTCCGTAATAGCCGTTGACTACCATATCCCGGAGCAGTCCCTCCTCCCGCAGGGACACCGCCACATTGTTGTAATCGTCCCGGACGAAAACGCTCCACAAAAGCTCCTCCGTGGAGGCAAAGGGCAGCTCATAGCCGGCGATCTCCCGATAGGCCGCGGCAGCCATGGTGTAGTCGTCGCTGACCCCCGCCGCCGCAAAGTCAAAGGTCTCAAAGGCGGCGGCAGCTTCCGCCCCAAGGTTCTTCTGCACCAGATGTCCGGTGGTAACCACCGTCATGCCGTTGGCCTTCACCAGAGGCCCGGAAATCTCCGTGCCGAGCAGCTCCTCATCCTCATCCACCCGCACCGTGAAGGACAGGGAAGCCGTGCCGCTGGCGGGAATCTCAAGGTCGCCGGTCTCCGGCTCCGCTGTGACGGCCGTATGCTCCGCAGCCGTAAGGTCCACATGCACATTCCGGACCACGGAATCCAGATTCTGGAAAGTGACGGTGTAGGCAATCTCCGCCCCCGGCTCCACGCTCTGTCCCGAAGGCACGCTGCCTGTCACCTCTGAGATGATCCCCTGCATAAAAGCGGTCCGGCAGTATGCGTCCTCCGTAATATCCTCCCTGGACAGCTCCATCAGAGGCCGCAGCACGCCGAATTTCAGCTGGGCCAGCAGATACCGGCTCTCGGTGCTGGTCTCCAGGGTCTTTAAGCTTATTTTTCCCACGGCGCCGGTGGGCTCCGTCATATCCACCTTGGTGGGCCCTCCGTTGGTGCTTGCATACTGATAATCGCCCCCCGTATCGCCGGCGGTGGCATGGATAAACTCCCCGTCTCCGGTATACATAAGGATATGACCGTTGTTGTCCTCCGCCAGCCGGTAGTTGATCAGGTCTCCCACCGCAAGCAGCTGCTCCAGCTGCTCAAATATCTGCGCCTTCTCCTCCTCGGTCTCCTCCCAGGAGGGCTCATAGTACATCACCTGAAGCTCCGGGTAATCCAGCATGGTATCCGTGGACTCCGCCGGCAGCTCATAGCCGAAGGTATTGTAATAGACCGCGTTCTGAAACTTGGAGCAGTCCGTGTAAACGGTATTCTGGCTGGTGGCCAGCTCCGGGGGCGCCGTCCGGTTCCACCGGGCCGCCCGGGCCGGAAAATCGTTGTTGACCCGGGTGGTCCATGCCTGGTCATACTGGATCAATGCCCCCTTCTGCAGGTAGGCCGTGGCCACCGCCAGCAGAGCCTCCTCCTCAGAAATATCATAAGCTCTGTCCTTAGCCGCTTCCGGGCTGTAGGGATAATGCAGAAAGTCCGACGCCTCCGCCGTGACCTCCTTCTCTTCCTCCCCGGTACAGCCGGCCAAAACACCCGGCGCCAGAGCCAGCGCCAGCAGCAGCCAAATCCCCTTTTTCCAGTTTCTCATAAGCTACACCTTCTTTCCTTCCCGCGCTTCCATAAGCTTCTCAAACTCCATGTCCGAACAGTACAGAATATGCCCCTCCTCTATGGTGTGATAGGATGGCTCGTTTCCCGGTCCATACCGGTGCAGCGAAGGGTCATAAAGAAGCTTCTTCCTTCTCCGCTCCAGATACGGGTCCGGCTGGGGCGCCGCCGACAGCAGGGCCTTTGTGTAGGGGTGGGCCGGATTTTGAAACAGCTTGTCCGCATCCGCCACCTCCAGCAGCTTCCCACAGTACATGACGCCGATCCTGTCCGAAAAATATTTCACCACGCTTAGGTTGTGGGCGATAAATAAGATCGTCAGCCCCAGCTCCTCCTTCAGTTCATTTAACAGGTTGATGACCTGCGCCTGCACGGAAACATCCAGGGCGGATACCGGCTCGTCCGCGATGATCAGCCCCGGATTCACGGCCAATGCCCTGGCGATGCCGATCCGCTGGCGCTGTCCTCCGGAAAATTCATGGGGATAGCGGGTAGCATGCTCCGGGGTCAGGCCTACCCGCACCAGAAGCCCCTTCACGATCCTGTGCCGCTCCTCCCTGTCCTTGATGCCTCTCAGCTTCAGTCCTTCCCCGATGATGTCCTGAACGGTCATGCGGGGGTTCAGACTGGCGATGGGGTCCTGAAAGACCATGGCAATATGGTCCGTGATATACTTTCGCTTTTCTCTGGTCAGCTTCCCGTGAATGGGCTTCCCGTCATAATACATTTCCCCGGAGGTGGGCTGATACAGACGTATGATACAGCGGCCCGTGGTGGTCTTGCCGCAGCCGCTCTCCCCCACCAGCCCGAAGGTCTCCCCCTTTCGGACGGCAAAGGAGACGTGGTCCACCGCATGAACGCAGCTTTTCTTCGTTCCTGTGTCGTAAAAATCCATGCAAAGCTCCGAAATCTCCAGAATCGGCCTGTTTTCCTTCTCGCTCATGCTCCTTCCCTCTCCTCCTTCATTCTCTGGATGCGATGCCTTAACACCTCCGGCAGTTCTACCTTCGGCGCCTTGGGGTGCAGAAGCCAGGTGGCCGCGTAATGGGTATCCGAAACCTTGAAAAAGGGCGGTTCCTGCTCAAAATCAATCTCCATGGCATACCGGTTCCGGGGCGCGAAGGCATCCCCCTTGGGCGGATACATCATATTGGGCGGCGCGCCGGGAATGGAGAACAGCTTTTCCCTGGTATCCAGGTCCGGCATGGAGCTTAAAAGGGCCCAGGTATAAGGATGGGCCGGCTCATAGAAAATGTCGTCCACGGTGCCGTACTCCACGATCTTCCCGGCATACATGACGCACACCCGGTCCGCCACGGTGGCCACCACCCCCAGATCGTGGGTGATGAAGATGACGGACAGGTCGTGCTCCTCCTTTAAATCCTTGATCTTGTCCAGGATACGGCTCTGAATGGTCACATCCAGGGCGGTGGTGGGCTCGTCGCAGATTAAAATCTTCGGATTTAACGCCAGCGCTATGGCGATCACGATCCTCTGGCGCATTCCCCCGGAAAACTGAAAGGGATACTGGGAAAATTTTGTCTCCGGCTCCGGTATCCCCACGTCCTCCATCAGGGCGACGGCCCGCTTCTTCGCCTCCGCGGCGGTCATATGCTCATTTTTCCGCAGGGCCTCGCAGATCTGCTTTCCCACCTTCTGAATGGGATTCAAGGCGGACAGCGGGTCCTGGAACACCAGGGAAATATGCTTTCCCCGGATACTGTAAAAATCCTTCTCCTTAAGCTTCGTTAAGTCCTTCCCGTCGTACAGGATCTCGCCGGAGGTGATCCTGGCGTTGGAGGGGAGGATTCCCAGAATGGCCTTGGTGGTCACGGACTTGCCGGAGCCGCTCTCCCCCACGATGGCCAGCGTCTCCCCCTTCTTCAGTTCAAAATTCACGCCCCGCACCGCCTGTACGGTGCCGGCCCAGGCGCGGAAATTCACGCGAAGGTCTTTCACCTTCAGTATTGTCTCTCCCATAGCTTCCTCCTTATGCGCCGCGCAAAGTGGGGTCAAACGCGTCCCGAAGGCCGTTGGACATCAGATTAAAGCACACCATCAGAACGGAAATGATGATGGCCGGGAACAGCACCTGGGTGGGATAGGTCAAAATCACCTTCTGCCCGTCCGCCAGAAGCATACCGATGGAGGTCTCCGGGGGCTTAATGCCCAGTCCCAGAAAGGCCAGGAAGGACTCCGTGAAGATCGCGCTGGGGATGGCGGTCATCACCCGGGTGATCACCGGCCCCACGGCGTTTGGCAGGATATGTACAAATATCAGCTTCCGGTCCGAAACACCCAGGGAGCGGGCCGCCAGCACGTACTCCCTGCCCTTGTAGCGGTAGAACTGGGAACGGATCAGCGTAGCCGTGGCCACCCAGTTCTGCACCAGCAGGGCGCACACAATGGAGACAAGCCCCGAGCCGAAATACAGGATGAACAGCGTCACCAGCACGATCTGGGGGATGGCGTTGATGACCTCGCAGATCCGCATCATGACCATGTCCACCTTCCCGCCGTAATAGCCCGCGATGCTTCCGAACAGCACGCCGATGACGCAGTTGGCGGCGGCGGACAGAAAACCGATCAGCAATGAGATCCTTGTGCCGCGCCAGAGCCTGGTCCACAGATCCCTGCCCAGATAATCCGTTCCAAAATAATGGTAGGTATCCTCCTCCACGCCGGTGTATTTATAGTAATCCACCTTGACGCTCACCACCTCCACGCCACGGATCTTTTCCACATCCGTGCCGATCTCCAGGATACTTCCCTCGGGGAACTCGTCCAAGCTGTCCTTCCGGCAGCTGGTGAGCCACCGGGAGCCATCCAGGATGCCAAGCTTCTCCAATCCCGGCATTTTCGGCGGCAGGTTGGCCTCCTCCGGGTTCTGGTCGTTATAGCCGTAGGGCGTCATGAGCGGCCCGGCGAAGGCCATGAACACCACCAACAGCACGCCGGCCAGGGCCGCCATGGAGACCTTGTTCCTGGAAAACCGCAGGAATGCGTCCTTCAAAAAGCCGATGGGCTTTCCCTTGAATTTCTCATCCGACTCGTCCATGTCAAGATTCACCAGCCGGAATTTTTCCTGGGGAATCTCCATAAGCTCGGGGTCCAGGCCGTCCTTTTCAAGGGCCGGACCATTATTTTCGGGGGCCAGGCTGTCCTTTTCAAGGGCCGGACCGTTATTTTCGGCGGCCAGACCGTCATTTTCAAGGGCCGGACCGTCGTATTGGGAGCCGCGTCCCTTTATTTCTTCCTTATGCATCTTTCCGCCCTCCCATCCGAATCCGCGGGTCAATGAGCCCGTAGGAAATATCCACCAGAAGAATCGCCGCCAGGCTGATCAGGGTGTAATAGATCAGCGACGCCAGGGTCACGGAGTAGTCCGCCACGTTGATGGAGCGCACCGTGATGCCCCCAAGCCCCGGTATGCCGAAAATGCTTTCCACCACCAGACTTCCGCCCATGATGCTGATAAAAGCCGGAACGATCACATTCACCACCGGCACCAGGGAATTGCGCAGGGCATGGCGCAGGGTGGCCTGCACCCGGGTCAGCCCCTTGGTGCGGGCCAGCAGCATGTAATCCGAGTTCAGGGACTCGGAGAGCTCCGCCCTGAGGTAACGGGTGATGGTGGCGATGGGTGTGAAGGACAGGGCCAGCACCGGCAGGAAGGTGGTGGTGATCCGCGGCAGGCTGTCGTCGTAGATCAAGGGGAACCAGCCCCACTTATAGGCCACAAAATACTGAAGCCCCGTAGCCATCACAAAGGAGGGGATGGAGATAAACAGTACCACCAGAAAGGATACGGCATGGTCCACGATCCCATTTTTCTTTAAGGCCGCCAGGGTGCCGAAGGCGATGCCGATGGGCACCGAGATCAGCAGGGACAAAAAGCCCAGGTAGAGGGTGATGGGGATCCGCTCCGCCAGAATGTCCCACACGCTGACATTGACATAGAGCTTTAAGGAAACACCCCAGTCCCACTCCGTCACGATCCCTTTTAAGAACAGAAGGTACTGCTCCCAGATAGGCTTGTCCATGTCGTATTTTGCATAGATCAGATCCCGCATATCGGCGCTTAGATTTTCCTCCACGCCGTCCAGGATCCCTCCCGGCATCAGCCGCATCATGAAGAACGCGGCTGTCATCACCACAAACAGTACGATGAAAATACCGGCAATACGTTTTAAAATGTATTTTGCCATAGCCTGCCCTCTCCTCACGTTTATTCCGTCACAAACTCCGCGAAGTCCGTCATCCATCCGCCGCCCGGCACACGCTCCGTCACCGGGAGCACCACGTGCTCATCCAAAAGCCAGGCGTTGGGAATTTCAAATACCGGACAGGTGATATAATCCTCATAGATCAGGATCTGTTCCATCTGCTGCACCAGGGAGATCAGATAATCATTATCGTTCAAGGCCTGCTCGCCGTATACGGCTTCCTGGTACAGGGCGTCCACACGCTCGTTGTTGTTGTACTCGTTGGCGTTGGGGTAGCCGGTGGTGTAGAATTTCAGGGCGTCCGTCAAAATATTGTCCACCGGCACATAACCCTCGATGGCCAGCTCATAGGAATTGGGGTTGCTGGTCCAGCCCTTTCTCTGGGAGTAGGCGACGGTGGTGGGCTTGGGATCCAGGGTCAGAGAAAAGGAATCCCCGAAGATCTCCTTCCAGCTGGTCTGTATGTACTCCGCGATGGGCCGCTGGTTGGGGCTGCTCTCGGAGAAGATCACCGTCAGGTTCAAGGAAGTCAGACCGCATTCCTGCATGGCCAGATCGTAGCATTCCCTGGCATACTCCGGGTCGTATCCGTAATTCTCCGGCAGATAGGCGGAGCTGGATTCCAGGCTTCGGAAGGTGGTCCCGGATTCGTCCACCATCATCTTCGTGCCTAAGATATAGGTGGCCGGAATGGCATTTCGAAGCGCCGCGATGGATTCCCGGTCAGTGGCGTAGAACAGGGCCTTGCGGAAATTCAGATTATTTAAAATTCCGTTGTTGTCGGTGTTGCGGTTGTTGATAAGGACATTCAGCTGCTGCAGGGGCGGATCGGACATATATCTGGGGTCCTGCAGATAATTTTCAATCTCCGCGGAGCCTAAGGTCACCTGTGTCAATTCTCCCTGCAAAAACAGCTCCAGCGCCGTGTTGTTGTCCGCCACTACCCGGTACACGATGCCGGGCAACTTGATGAGATCCGCATGGACATAGTCCGGGTTCTTCTCCAGCACGTATTTGGAGTCGGTGACCCATTCTGTCAGAATATACTCCCCGCAGCTCATATATTTGTCCAGACTGGAGCCATAGCTGTTCACCGCATGGGAGGAATCCCAGCAGCTCTCATAGGTGGCCTGATGGACCAGCATGGTGCTGGGCATGTTGAAATGCTGCTTTATCTTCTCCGCGTTGGTCTTGTACTCCGTGATGATCTGGATGGTATAGTCGCCGGTCTTCTTGATCCCCACATCCTCCCAGGAAACCGGGGAATTGCCGGGAGCGTACTGCTCCAGGTAAGCCGCCGCGTTCCGGATCTCCACCAGGCCATTGGCCGCCTTGGAGCCCTCGGTGTAGAGCTGCTCCGGGTCTAAGGCCGTCTGCAGGCTGAAAATGACATCATCCGCCGTGATAGCGTCCCCGTTCTGCCATTTGGCATCTTCCCTTAAGGTAATCTCCCAGGTAGTGCCGGCGTCCCCGTCAACGCACACCGGATCGGAGGCTGCCAGCTCTCCCTCCAGGGAGGCGCCTCCGTTTCCGTCCGGAACATAATTGTAGAGCCGCAGCCCGCTTCGGGAATACAGCTCGGTGCTGGTGCCGTCGGCGTCCGTCAAAAAGTTCATGGTGGCGATGGAGGCCGTCAGGTAGGTCTTGTAATAGCCCTCATAATCTCCCGAGGCGTTGGCATTCCCGCCTTCTCCGTCTCCGCTCCCCTCCTCCGCGGACGGGCCGCCGCAGCCGGAAAACAGAAATAACAGCGCCAGCAGCATACACATAATCTTAAGCTTCGTCTTTTTCCTTGTGTGTTTCATGAAGAATCTCCTCCTACTACTTTTTTTATTCATAACAGCAAAGCACCCGGAAGGGTTCCTGCCGTACAAACCTTAGTTTTCTTTTTGTTTCGAAAGTATTTACTTTTCATTACGAATGTGATACATTCAAAGCAGTTCCACTTTTTCCTCCCCCATCACTTTGAAAGCTTTGCCGCATCGGGATCTTCAAAGCGTTGCGCTATGCAGAAAGGAAAGGCCATGTCAAATTCAACCCGAAAATTAAACGAACGGCGACGCACCATACTCTCCCTGCTCTCCAGGGACGGGAATGTGCATGTAGCTCAGATCAGCAGACAGCTTGGCGTCAGCGAGGTCACCATCCGCAAGGATCTGGAATTTCTGGAGCAGGAGGGGCTTTTGGAGCGCACCCACGGAGGAGCCATTGCCATGCAGAGCGCCTTTTTCAGCCTTGCGGGCTCCAAAATCTCCAACGCGGAGGCCAAGACCAGACTGGCCAGGGCCGCTGTGTCCCTGATTAAGGATAATGACACCCTCCTGTTAAACGACGGCTCCACCAACTACTTTCTGGCCATGGAGCTGGTCAGAGAATCCTCCGGGAAAAATCTGCGGGTTTTAACCAATGCCATCAACATCGCCGGCACCCTGGCCGGGAAGGCGGACATTCAGCCAATCCTGCTGGGCGGTATCGTAAACGCCCGGCGCACCTTTACCTACGGCAGCGACGTCTTAAAGCAGATGGAATACTACCGGGCCGACAAGCTTTTCCTCTCCGTGGACGGCGTGGACGTCAAGGGCGGCGTAACCACCCGCTATGCCGAGGATGCCCCTTTGCTTCAGATGATGATCGAGCGCTCCCGCCAGGTCATCGTCGTGGCGGACTATACCAAAATCGGATACGAAGGCTTCTTTCGCATTATTCCCCTCTCCGCCATGCATACCCTGATCACCAACCGGAACGCCAATCCGGAAGCCCTGGAGGAGATCGCCGCTCTGGGCGTCCAGATTCTCAAAATATAATTTCGTTTTGTTTCGATTTCTTCTTTTGCCATATTTCATTTGTGTTGTTTCGAAAACAGTTTCATTTTCCTTCGTTTTTGATGATTTTTCCATCTTTTCAAAACTTTTCTTGGGCTTTTTTCATTATATCATCTTTTATTTCCATTGTAAATCAGTATTTTTTGCCAACTCGCGGTTCTGTTTTCTGTGCACATAGCACAAATTTCGGAAATTTA
>CALWDR010000192.1 GCA_944376745.1 uncultured Lachnospiraceae bacterium | reverse complement strand
GCAACGACTTCGACATCACCAAGCTTCGCTACAATAAGATCATCATTATGGCGGATGCGGACGTGGACGGCGCCCACATTTCTACCCTGCTTCTGACTTTGTTTTACCGCTTTATGCCGGAGCTTATTTACGAGGGGCATATCTACATCGCCATGCCGCCTCTTTATAAGGCGATCCCCTCCAGGGGGCCGGAGGAGTACCTCTACGACGACGCGGCCCTGGAGCGCTACCGCAAGCGACACAAGGGCCCCTTCACCCTTCAGCGCTACAAGGGCTTAGGAGAGATGGACGCCCAGCAGCTGTGGGAGACCACCCTGGACCCCGAGACCCGGATCTTGAAGCAGGTGGAGATCGAGGACGCCAGAATGGCCTCCGATGTCACGGAGCTTCTGATGGGCACCGAGGTTCCGCCCCGGCGGCAGTTTATCTACGAGAACGCCAGGGAGGCGGAGCTGGATATCTGATGTCCTGCAAGGGCAGGCATCTGCGCCCCGCCGTTTCCATAGACGGAGGAAAGCGTTCGTTTCCCGGTTATCTATCTAAAGCAGAGAGGAAGTAGTTATGGAAGTAAAAGAATCAATCATCCGCACCGAATATTCGGAGATCATGCAGAAGTCCTTCATCGACTATGCCATGAGCGTTATCATATCCCGTGCCCTGCCGGACGTCCGGGACGGCTTAAAGCCCGTGCAGCGCCGCACCCTTTACGACATGTACGAGTTGGGCATCCGCTATGACAGGCCCTACCGGAAATGCGCCCGTATCGTGGGAGACACCATGGGTAAATACCACCCCCACGGGGACAGCTCCATCTACGAGGCCCTGGTGGTGATGGCCCAGGAATTTAAGAAGGGCCTGCCCCTGCTGGACGGCCACGGAAATTTCGGTTCCATCGAGGGGGACGGCGCCGCGGCCATGCGTTACACCGAGGCGAGATTGCAGAAGATCACCCAGGAGGCCTACCTTGCGGACCTTGACAAGGATGTGGTGGACTTTGTGCCCAACTTTGACGAGACGGAGAAGGAGCCCTCCGTGCTCCCGGTGAAGGTGCCAAACCTTCTGGTCAACGGCTCCGAGGGAATCGCCGTGGGCATGGCCACCAGCATTCCGCCCCACAATCTCGGGGAGGTCATCGAGGGCGTGAAGGCCTATATGAAAAATCCAGACATCACCACGGAGGAGATGCTTTCCTATATCAAGGGGCCGGATTTTCCTACCGGTGGTATTGTGGTGAACAAGGATGAGCTGGTCTCCATTTACGAGACCGGCGTGGGCAAGATCAAGGTTCGGGGCAAGGTGGAGGTGGAGAAGGTCAAGGGCGGCAAGGAGCGGCTGGTGATCACTGAGATCCCCTACCCCATGATCGGGGCCAACATCGGCAAATTTTTAAATGACATCGGAGCCCTGGTGGAGACCAAGAAGACCAACGACATCGTGGACATTTCCAACCAGTCCTCCAAGGAGGGCATCCGCATTGTGCTGGAGCTTCGGAAGGGCTGTGATGTGGAAAATCTCTGCAATATGCTCTACAAAAAGACCCGGCTGGAGGATACCTTCGGCGTCAACATGCTGGCGGTGGCCGACGGACGGCCCGAGACCATGGGAATCGTATCCGTCATCCGCCATCACGTGAATTTCCAGTACGAGCTGGCCACCCGCAAATATAAGAACCTGCTGCAGAAGGAGCTTGACAAAAAAGAGATCCAGGAGGGCCTGATCAAGGCCTGCGACGTCATCGACCTGATCATTGAGATCCTTCGGGGCAGTAAAAATATCAAGGACGCCAAGGCCTGTCTCACCACGGGCCAGACCGAGAACATCAGGTTCAAGTCCCGGATCTCCCAGAAGCAGGCTTCCCTGCTGCGCTTTACGGAGCGCCAGGCCACCGCCATTCTGGAGATGCGGCTGTACAAATTGATCGGTCTGGAGATCGAGGCTCTCATGAAGGAGCACGAGGCCACCCTGAAAAATATCGCCGAGTACCAGGAGATCCTGGAAAATCGGGGCGCCATGGCCCGGGTGATCATAAGGGAGCTTGACCGGTTCAAAAAGGAATACGCAAAGCCCAGAAAGACCCAGATCGAAAATGTGGAGGAGACCGTCTACGAGGAGAAGAAGCCCGAGGCGACGGAGGTGGTGGTGCTGATGGACCGCTTCGGCTATGCCAAGACCGTGGATATGGCCACCTACGAGCGCAACCGGGAAGCGGCGGACACGGAGTACAAATACCAGATCCGCTGCATGAGCGACGACAAACTCTGCATTTTCACCGATACCGGCCAGCAGCATCTGGTGAAGGTGCAGGATCTGCCCTTTGGAAAATTCCGGGACAAGGGCGTGCCCCTGGACAATGTCAGCAACTACAACAGCAGCGCGGAGACCATGATCGCCATAAGAAACCTTGGGAGCCTGCCGGGGACCAGGCTGCTCTTTGCCACCGGCAGCGGCATGCTGAAGCAGGTGGAGGGCGGCGAGTTCGACGTGTCCAAGCGGACCACGGCGGCCACCAAGCTTGCGGAGGGGGACGTCCTGCTCTGCGTGGAACCGGCGGAGGGTGTGGAAACTATCGTGCTGCAGACGGAAAAGGGCATGTTCCTCAGGTTCGCCCTCTCGGACGTGCCGGAGAAGAAGAAGGGCGCCATCGGCGTCCGGGGCATCCGCCTGGCGGACAAGGACAGGGTGGAGGCCGTTTACCTCCTGGGAGAGCATGAGGAGCGGACCATTACCTACAAGGAGAAGGAGATCGCCCTGCACCGGCTGCGGATTGGGAACCGGGATACGAAGGGCGTGAAGAAATAAGAAACATAAGATGGGAGTGAGTTAGAAAATGAAAGAAAAAAACCTCTCAGAGCTTCCGGAAAAGCTCGTCACAAAGGCCACCGACGGCAGGAAAACGGCGGCCTACCTCTTCCTGGCGGTGTTATCCGCCACGGTCCTGCCAAATCTGCTTAGCTCCATCGCCATGCTGGCGTCGGGATATTTTCTCTCCGGCGCGGCGGTCGCTGCCTTCCATGTCCTCGGCGTACTGCTGAGCATCTGCTTCGCCCTGCTGGCGGCGCTGACCTTAAACAGCGGCGACGGGGAGAAGCGGTTACACAAGTGCCTGCGGTTTTTCGTGGACGGCGGGAAGCTGGCCTGTCTGTGGGTGGTGGTGTATGTGTTCACGCAGATTTTATCCAGGCGCATGAACGCATCCTTTGCCAAAACCTATCATCTCATCCTTTTTCTGATGATACTGGCTCTGGTTCTGGGAGCGGTGCTTGGCACATGGCTGTTCTTTGCCCTGGTGGCGGGACAGCGGGCGGAAAACCGTTACCGAGGAAGTATGAGCCGCCTGGGCATGCTGGCCCGCAGGCCCCTTCATTATCTTCTGTGGATGGTTCTGCTGGCGCTTTTTGTGGTGAGCCCTGACGCCATCCGGTATCTGATGGGGATCCTTCCCTTGAACCTGCCCCTTTCCGTTGTGTCCGGGCTTACCCTTCGCCTGCTGTGCGCTCTGGTTCAGGCCGGGGTCCTGTACCTGATGGTATATACCATGCAGCGGTGCCTGCCGAAATGGGAGCAGAAGGACAGGGAACGGGTTACGAGAAAACGGAAAAAGCTTCGGCCCAGGGCGGATGTGGAAGGCCTGGGCGTTACCAGGACGGATCTGCTGGCCGGGGTCATTTCCGGCGGCTGTCTGCTGGTGGCGGCGGTTGTGGGCGGAATCCTCAGCCGTCCGGGGGATCTGCCGGACCTCATCGTGGGCGATATTGCGGCGGACCTGAGTACGGGAAGCTATGAGCTTCTGGCCGGGGAATATGAGAACGCTCTGTACTATTACCGGAGGGCGGACAGTCACATCAACGGCTGGAAGGCCTATATCCAGGGGAACGGCTCCACCTTAAAGGAATTGGCCAAGACTGCTCCCCAGGACGCACAGCTGCAGTACCTTGCCCTGTCCTTAAGCTTAGATCCCCAAGAGCTGGAGGAGTATTTAAGAAAGGAGCAGGAGAGCAGCCTGTTGAAAATGACGCTGCTTTCCGTCTATCATGAGCTGGAGGCCGGACAGCCCCAGGAAATGACGCCGGAGCGGGTGAGCTATCAGAAAGAGCTCTTGCTGGAATGTGCCGCCAACGGACAGTTTACCCAGACGATCTACACGGCGGACCGGCTGGAGGGAAAGAGCGCGGCTCTGGAAAAGCAGCTGAATGAATATGCCATGGTGCCCGTATACTGCTCCGCCCTGGAGCTTGTGACCCAGGCGGGCCGGGAGGGAAAGCTGACAACGGATCTTGTGCGTCAGCTGCTGGCTCTGGCGGAGGACAACCTGAAGGACGTGAACGTCCAGTATATTGCCGGTGTGTACGGCGCAAGCCTGCTTTACGATGACGCCAATCACTATGAGGCCACGGCGGAGTGTCTCAAACGGTTTGCCGACCTCTATGAGCAGAACAAGGAGAACAGTAAGGAGGATATCCTGACAGCGAAAATGAAGGCAGCCAAGCTGATGATGCACTGCTTTGCCTATGAGGATGCGCTGGAAATCCTTACGACCATTTCGGATCAGGAGTACCAGGAGGAGATCCAGGCGGCCATGATGCTGTGCTATGAGGAGCTGGAGCGGTACGAGGAGTGTGAGGAGATTGCCGGTAGTATACTGGCTCAGAACGAAAATGACCCGTCAGCCGTCTTTTACGCCTATCTGTCCGCCCTGAAGCTGGGAGAGACGGAGGAAGCCTTCGACAGGCTCTTTGATATGTCCAGGATCGTGACTTTGGAGGAGCTGGACAGCGAGACCCGCATGAAGTCGGAGAGCCTGCTGTTCGCCATGCTGGAGTATGTGGTGGTGGATGAAGTCTCCTCGTGGACGGATTTCCACTATGCCTATTATGAGGAGCTGACGGAGGCACAGCTTGGGAAGCTGAAGGGC